>NZ_JBSFRH010000074.1:0-25824 GCF_053589135.1 Rhodococcus sp. NPDC003382 | reverse complement strand
GGGTCAGCGGCAGGGATTCGACCCGGTCCGGGCCGATGCGGTGTGCGGCGGAGGTGTTGGAGGTGCCGAAGTCGACCGCCAGGACCCAACTCATCTTTCGCTTTCCCTCTCGGAGTTCTGATCTGCCACGCCCTGCCGGCGCGACAACGGTGCGGAGCCTATAGCGCGCCGGATGTCGTCCGCAGGATCGGTTGTCGCCCGCCGCTTATCGCTGCTGCGCGCAGCGCGACGGCGGAACCTTCACAGCCACCTCGACGAACCGCAGGATGTCCGGCCCGAGGCGCCACCCGGGTCGCACCGTCGCGTCGATCGTGTTCTCGTCGGCCGGTGAGGACGCCGGGACGAGCGAGACCGCGCGATGCAGCGTCGGATCGAACGCAATGCCGGGTGGCGCATCGAGACGTTCGACGCCGAGCGCGGCCAGACGCTCGACCACTACGCCACGTTCCCGATCGTCGGCGGCCACATCCGCCGCCGCGATGAGATCGTCGATGTTCTCACCGGTCACCATGGTGTGTGCCCCTTTGCACTCGGGTCGGATCGGCTCAGGCCGGATCGACGATGCCGTCAGCGGACGTGTAGCTCTCGTCGGCCATACCGTCACCGTCGCTGTCGACGGAGACCGTCGCGTTGTACTCCTCGTCGAACGTGACGACGGTGTCGATCTGCCCGTCGCCGTCGGTGTCGCTCTCCACCTGGTACGTCCGGAAATCGGCGGTCTCGTAGCGGACCGTGTCGAACGACCCGTCGAGATCGGTGTCCCCGTATACCACCCGGTTTCCGTCGGCGAGCTCGACCTCGACCGATTCCACGACGCCGTCACCGTTCAGGTCGTTCGCGGTCTGCACGACACCGTCCGGGGTGACTGTGGTCGACGACAGCTCGCCGTCCCGCGGTGCGTCGACCGTGCCGTAGCCGGTGTGGATCCGATCCTGCGCGTTCGGCGAGTCCGGGGACGGCACCGGAACGGAGCTCGGTTGCGGCGCAGCAGGTTCGGATCCGGGGAGGGACTCGGGCGAGCGCAGCTGGTCGGTCAGCGAATCCAGCGGAGGTGCAGATGGTTCGGATTCCGTTGCGGCCGTTCCGGGTTGCGTCCGCAGTCCCTCGGCCAGGGACCCCAGCGAGGCCGACGGCGGTACTGCCGGGATCGGATCGGAATCGGCCGGGACGGAAGAGCTTCCGGCGCCGGATGCGGTGTCGAGTGCGGACAGGTCCACGCCGAACGGATCGGTCGAAGCGGCCACGGGGAACTCCTCGGATTCGGATGGGTCGGGGTGTGTCAGACCAGGTCGGAGTGGTCCCCGCCCGAGGACGCACCGGAATCGAACGCGCTGGTGTCGACGTAGTCGTCGGCGACTCCGTCCCCGTCGAAGTCGACCGCGCCGGTGTGCAGGTCCACCGTCGCGTCGACCGCACCGTCTGCGTCCAGGTCGAAGACGGCTTCGTCGAAGGTACCGTCACCGTCGATGTCGACGGCGTTGGCGTCGACGAGGCCGTCGCCGTCGGTGTCCATCCCGATCAGATCGACGGTGCCGTCGGCGTCGAGGTCGACGAGTCCGGTGTCGGCGATGCCGTCACCGTCGGTGTCGTACTCCTGGACGAGGGCGCCGTCGGGATCGGTGAACTCGTCGAGCAGGACCGGCCGGCCGGCGCCGAGGCTGTCGGTCGAGGTGGAGCCCGTGCTGACCGCGTTGCTGTTCGAGGCGGAGGCCGACGACGCGCTGTCGGACGAATCGGAGGCGGACGAGCGGTTTCCGTAGGAGGAATCCGAGCCGGAGGCCGCCGAGGAACCGTAGGACGAGTCCGAGCTGGAGGAGCCGGAGGTCTCGTACCGCTCGTACCGCTCATAGGACTCGTAGCTGGTCGAGCCTTCCTGAGCGGCCGAGGACGAGCCGTAGGAGGCGTCGCTGTCGAAGGACGAGTTGTTGCCGTAGGAGGAGTCCGAGCGGTCGCTCGTCGTGGACTGCGAGTCCTGGCGGCTCGCGGTGCTCGAGCCGATGACGTCGGAGAAGGATTCGCGGTTCGCCATGTCGGTGCTGCCTTTCGCTCGTCGGGTGCTGCAGATAAGAGGGAGCGGGCCGCGGGAAGGTTCCGGTGCAGCGCCGACTTTTTCGCCGCGACCGCGTTCGGGTGGGGAAACCGCAGCTGGCACCGGGTCGACACAGTCGGGAATGTGACGCGGATCACCTCAGGGATCTTGGCGGTCGGATTGTTTCGCAACGGTCGGGAACATTCCGGATGTCCCGCGCATCGAACCCGAGACGTGAATGCGACCGCGTTCATCCGTACGACTGCACCAGGGTGTCCGTGCGGACCCTGCACAGCGGGGTCACGTGTGGCATCGGGAAAGGGGGGAGCGATGACCGGGAAACAGGATCCGTCGTTGTGGGAGATGCTCGGCCTGGATCGCAACGACACGATCCCCGTGTTGCTGGAGGAGTTGTGGGATCGCATCCTCGAGATCGCCACGGATCCGGACACTCCGGAAATCGGCCTCGATCTGATTCCCGACGACGACATCGACAACATCGGTGACGACGACCTCGGCGCCGACTCGATTCTGCTCGGCGACGACACCGACACGGACCCGCTCGGTCCGCACGGCGACTACGGCTGGACCGTCGTCGAAGACCTCGACCACGACGGCCTCGATCCGGGTGATCACGACCCCACGCTCGACCCCGGGCCGGGTGGCGACGACCTGAGCTTCTGACCTGGCACGGCCCGGGACCCACCGGCCGGGCTTCTGCGACCCGTGCAGGGACTCGGTAGCGTCGTGTCATGAATTTCGAGGAGGGTTCACCGCCCGGACCTGCACACGTCACCCGGTCGACACTCGCCGCTGCGCTTGCGACGGCCGTCTCCCTGGCCCTCCTCGCCCTTGTCGCCGTCCCGCTCAGGGACTCCGTCTATCGCGCGGTCGCCGGCACGATCGGGCCCTCACCCCTCGCACCGCTCGCCGCCGTCGTCGCGGAGAAGGGACCCCTCGTCCTGGTCGCGACGTTCGCGGTCCTGGCCGTCCGGACGTGGCAGCGTGATCGCCGGGCCTTCGGGACGCTCGTCGCCGGCGGAGCCGGTGCGGTCGTCGCGTACCTGACCAGTGAGGCCGTGAAACTGGTCATCACCGAACCCCGTCCGTGCCGGGCGTCGAACGTGACCACGGTCCTCGAGTGCCCTGCGATCGGGGACTGGTCGTGGCCGTCGAACCATTCGGTGATCGCCGCGTCCCTCGCGACCGCCTGCATTCTCGCGGTACCCCGCATCTTCTGGTTCGCGGCGCCCGTCGCTGTACTCCTCGGTTTCTCCCGTCTCATGGTGGGCGTGCACTACGCGCACGACGTGCTGTCCGGCTTCGCTCTCGGGGTCCTGATCGTGACGACGGCGATCGTCGTGTTGCGGCCCGTCGTCGATCGGGTGTTCACCGTGCCGCGGGAACCCGAGCGGGTCCCCTGACGCTTCGGTCGCCGGGAAGTGCTAAGCCGCGCGCGAATTCCGGTGTCCGGTTAGCATGAGCGCTCGTCGTAGGTCTGGGGGGGACGCATGGTGCGTGCGCTGATCGTGGGATTGTCGTCGGCTCTGGCAGCCGGGGTGCTGGTCGGTGTCGTGTCACGAATCCTGATGCGTGCGGCCACTCTTGCGGTCGGGGGAGAGCCGGGCTTCTCGTGGGGCGGGTCGCTGTTCATCGTGCTGCTCTATGCGGCTGCAATGGTTCCCGGCGGTCTGCTGGCCGCCACCGGGCATCGCTATCGGTGGCTGTCGGCGGCCGGGGTGCTGTTCCTGTTCGTGCCTGCGACCGGCATTGCGAGCGAGGAACTCACGAATCTCGACCACCTGAGCACGCTGCGCCTGTGTCTCGTGGGGGTGCTGGGCTTGTCGATCTATGCGAGTCTGGTGGTGCTGCCGTTCGTCACGGTCCTGATGTTGCGGCGCCTCGAGCGAATCTTCGGGTCGCCCCGACGTTTTCCCGACCCCGTGCCGGTCGGGATGCAAAGATGACGTCGCCAAACCGAAACGGTCGCGAGGAGCCACGGATGGAGCCCATCGTCGAGACAACGCTGGGGCGGGTGCGTGGGACGACCAGCAGCGGAATTTCCGTGTTCAAGGGGATCCCCTACGCGGCCCCGCCGTTCGGCGATCTGCGGTTCGCGGCGCCCGCACCCGCACAGCCCTGGGACGGGGTGCGGGACGCGTTCGAGTTCGGTCCGACCGCGCCGAAACCGCCCTACCGTCCGCCGCTGGACCGGCTGCTGTCGGAGGTCTCGATTCCGGGCGAGGACATCCTCACCCTCAACATCTGGACGCCCGACCTCGAAATGTCGTTGCCGGTGCTCGTGTGGATCCATGGTGGTGCATTCGTCCACGGCAGCAGCGCGGTGCCGCTCTACGACGGCGGTGCGTTCGCGCGCGACGGTGTGGTGTTCGTGTCGATCAACTACCGGCTCGGCGCCGAAGGCTTCGCGTACCTCGAGGGCGCTCCGGCGAACCGGGGTCTGCTCGATCAGGTCGCGGCGCTGCGCTGGGTGCGCGAGAACATCGCCGCCTTCGGTGGCAACCCGGACCTGGTGACCGTCGCCGGCGAGTCGGCGGGGGCGATGAGCGTGATGTCGCTGGTGGCGATGCCGGATGCCGAGGGCCTGTTCCGGCGCGCGATCGCGCAGAGCGGCGCGGGGCACTCCGCGATGTCCCTTGCCACGGCCAAGCGGATCTCCGCGGCGCTCGCGGAGGACCTGGGGGTCGAACCGACCCACGACGGCTTCGCGGGCATCGACCCCGCCGACCTGGTGGAGGCGCAGGAGGCGCTGGCCCGCCGGATCCTCGCCGAGCCCGACCCGCAGCAGTGGGGCGAGGTGGCCGCCGACTCGATGCCGTTCGAACCGTATGTCGACGGGGCGGTGCTGCCCGGGCGGCCGATCGACCGGATCGTGGCCGGCGCGTCGTCCGACGTCGATGTCCTGATCGGAACGAACGCCGACGAGTACAGCCTGTTCCTCGTGCCGGGTGGTGTCGATCAGGGCATCGACGAGAACGTGCTGCGGATGATGGTGGGCGCGTACGGACTCGACGTGGAGGCCGCCCTCGCCGCCTACCGGGAGTCGCGGCCGGATGCGACGCCGGGTCAGTTGATGACCGCGGTCCTCGGTGACTGGATGTTCCTCATCCCGGCGCTGCGTGTCGCGGAGGCACGCACGGTGCAGCTCCTGTCCACCTACGTGTATCGGTTCGAGTGGCCGTCGAGCCTGTTCGAGGGCCGGTTGGGGGCGACCCATGCGCTAGAGCTCGGTTTCACGTTCGACAACCTCGCGGCCGACGGCGCCCAGCGGCTCACCGGACCGCATCCGCCGCAGGTGCTGGCCGACGACATGCACCGGGCGTGGGTGTCGTTCGTGAGCACGGGCGGGCCCGGCTGGAGTCCGTACGGCGAGTCCCGCACGGTGATGTGTTTCGGCGCGGAGTCCGGGCAGCTGGAGGATCCGGGCGCCGACATGCGCGTGCTCTGGGAGGGAATCCGGTAGGCCGTACCCGGAAGCCGAGCCCACAAACTTAGGTGTGACTCACTTCACGGGTCATCAGGTTCCGTCGTCGGGAGGGCACCTGTTACCGTATCGATACCGCTGACCGCAGCTGAATCAATCGCTGCGGTCAGTTGTTATTTGAGTGGTATTTTTCGTCAGATCCCCGTTGTCGCACGCGGATACGCGGCCTCGACGTCGGTCAGCACGTTGATCAGATACGGAACGTCCGCCGCGAAACCCCGATCCAGCGCCGGCCCGATCTGCCGTGGGTCACGGACCAGTTCACCGACCGCACCGAGTGCCGTCGCCACCTCGTCGTACCGGGTCTCCGGCGCCAGATCTGCGGCGACGTCGTAGCCGTACAGCAACCGCATGGGTCCCTTCTCCAGCCCCCACGCCGAGTTGTTGCCGACGACGATCACCACCGGCAGCTTGTGCCGGACGAGTGTGTCGACGTCCATCAGCGACAGGCCGGCGGCGCCGTCGCCGAGCAACAGGACCACCTGGCTCGACGGGCGCGCGATGCGCGCGGCGATCGCCGCGCCCAGGCCGGCGCCGAGGCACCCGTACGGGCCCGGATCGAGCCACTGGCCGGGCCGCTTCGGCTCGACGAATTTGCCTGCGAACGAGACGAAGTCGCCGCCGTCGCCGATGACGACCGCGTCGTCGGCCAGTCGCGGCAGCAGCTCGCCGTAGACGCGGGCCGGGTGGATCGGGTCGGAATCTGCGCCGAGCAACACCGCATCCCGGGCCGTCGCCGCGTCGACCTCGCTGCGCAGCAGGTTCACCCAGTCGTCGGTGTGGGGCCGGGCGGGCAGTGCGGCGAGGATTCCGTCCAGGCACGAGGTGAGGTCGCCGGACGCCGAGCCCGCGAGGCTCGCGTGCGCCGACACCTGCCCCGGGCTGTCGGCGATGTGAACGACCTGCGCGTCGGGTGCCCCGTCCCGACCCCCGAAGCGGCCGTAACCGAGCCGGAAATCCAACGGCGTTCCGACGACGATCGCCAGATCGCAGGTGCCGACGGCGGTCCCGCGCGCCTTCGTCACCAGCAGCGGGTGCCCGCCGGGGACCGTGCCGCGACCCATGCCGTTGGTGATGGCGGGGACCTGGAGTTCCTCGACGAACCGCAGCGCGGCCGCCTCGGCTCCGTCCGCCCACACGTCGGTGCCGAACACCACGAGCGGTCGTGACGCGGCGGCCAGCAGGACGGCGATCTCGGCCAGCGAATCGGGGTCGGGATCGAGCCGAACATGTTGGGGCGAAGCTATTTTCGTCGTAGTGCGGCTGAACAGTTCGTCCATGGGGAAATCGACGAACGCCGGTCCGCGATGCGACGAACCGGCCGCGGTGAATGCGGCGTCCACGGTCGGGACGATCCGGTCGACGGTGCGCGCGGTCTCGGACAGCTTCGTGACGGTGTGCAGCAGCGGCGGCTGGTCGAGTTCCTGCAGGCTGCCCGTTCCCCAGCGGGCGTTGGGTGCGCGTCCGCCGAGCACCACCAGGGGCGATCCGGAGAAGTGCGCCTGGGTGACGGCGCTGATGCCGTTCGTGACTCCCGGGCCCGCGGTGAGGACCGCGAGCCCGGGGTGGCGTTCGAGTTTCCCGGTGGCCTCCGCGGCGAACACCGCGGTCTGCTCGTGTCGGACATCGATCAGCCGCATCGGCGACTCGCCCTTGACGACGGCGTCGTACAGCGGGAACACGTGTGCGCCGGACAGGGTGAACATCGTCCGGACACCATGGGCGTGGGCCACCGCCGCGGCGAGATCGCCGCCGTGTCCCTCGATTCCGTCGCGTCCCTCGATTTCACCGTGTCTCTCGGTTTCCGGGGCCATGCCGGAAGGCTACGGGCGCATCCGGCACGGCGCGGCCGATTTCGGGGGAACACGGAGGCTGCTCGTTCGGGTCACCACCCGGGGAGGGCCGGCAACACACGCGGGGGAGTGGCGCTGGTGTCGGTGTCGGTTCTCTCCGTCTGGATGCTGCGACCCCACGCCTGGCACCGCTCCCGGGTGCCGGCCGGGTCGGCGGCGAAGTCGACGGTCCATCCGGATCCGGTGAACAGATCGGTCGCGGGGGACTGCCATTGTCGTTGGCTCGACGTCTGTTTCGAATCCGCCGCCGCGTCCGCCGCCGCCGGTTCGATGGCTTCCGCGGGCGACGCGGTTCGCGCGAACCGGACGACGGCCTCGATCTCCGGCGTCTTCGTGAAGTGATATCGCCCGTCGGGCCACTTCTCCGCGAGCTCGGACCGCTCCGTGCACACGGCAGCCTCGAAACCGGCGCCGGTCGGTGTGATGGACAGGACGTGCGCGCGGAGCGTCCCGACGGGCTGCCGGTCCGGCAGCGGTGTGATCATGCCCGCGGAGGCGGGATCGAGTGCTGCCGCGAATCCGGGATAGGAGTTCTCGATGCCCACGTAGCGGGCGACGAACCTGGCTTCCTCGGCGGCGCGCACGAGCTTGCCGTATTCGTCCTGCAGGTAGACGCCGGGCTCTGCCGACCACACGACGGTCGCGCCCTGGATCTGCTCGGGCGGCCGATACTGCTCGGCCGCCTCGGCCGGTGCCGCGTCCCCGGGTTCGCCACCCGAGCAGGACACCCCCATCAGGGATGCGCCCACCGCGAGCGTCGCGCAGCCCGTCATCCGGCGGAGCGACCGCCCCCGGCGCGCTGGTGTGGACTTCGATCTGTCCATTCGACCCCTCCCGACATCGCAGTTGGATTACTCGGGGGGATTGGACGCATCGGCGAACCGAATGGTTCCGCGCGCCGGCCGGATTTTTTCGGCGGTCGTCCGGGGGCTCCTCAGGCGAACCGCGCCGCACCGGCGAGGATCGCGTCGCGGATGCCGGTCGCGCGGTGCGCGGTGCCGATCCGGCTCACAAGGTGCGAGGCCGTCACCAGCCGCTGGGTGCGGCGGCGACGCTCGCGGTCGTAGCGGCGGAGCGCGTCCGGCACCGGATGCCGGGTGAGCAGGGTCGCGAGCGTGGCTCCGTCGACCATCGCCTCGCACGCGCCGCGTCCCAGGTTCGGTGCCATGGCGTGTGCGGCGTCGCCGATCAGTGCGACGGTGCCGCGCACGTAGGACGGCAGCCTCGGCGACTCGTACAGGTCGTGATGGAGCACCGTGCCCGGCTCGACGCGGTCGAGCACGTCGCGCACCGCGGGATGCCAGTGCCGGTAACGCTCGCGCACGTCGTCGAGGCCACCGGTGGATCCGGCAGGGGCGCGGACGGCGGCGAACCAGTTGGTGAGGTCGCCGTCGCGCGGGGTGATGCCGAAGAGCGCGCCCGGCCCCCAGCTTTCGCTCGTGTCGTCGGTGGTACCGGCCACCCAGCCGCGCCACGCGGTCAGCCCGGTGTACACGGGCCGGTATGCGTCCCCGAACAGAAGGTCGCGGGTGGGACTGCCGATGCCGTCCGCGGCGATCACGACGTCGTAGCCGGTGAGGTCGCCGGGTGCGGGCGCCGGCCGGCCGAAACGGATCGTTCCGGACGGAACGCCGCCCGCGAGGAGACCGAGCAGGGCCGGACGCGAGAGCAGCACCGCGGGTCGGCGGATCCCCTCGAACCGCGCGATGACCCGTCCGTCCCACCGGCGGAACGTCCCCGACGTCTGCAGCACACCCTGCGACTCCGCGGCGCCGCCGAGGCCCGCGGTCTCCAGGGCGTCGAGGGCCTCGGGCCACAGCCCCAGCGCGGTGCCGGTTTCCGGTAGCGCGGCGGAGCGTTCGAACACGTCGACGTGCCAGCCGTGGCGCAGGAGGGTGTTCGCGGCGGTGAGACCGCCGATGCCGCCGCCCAGTACCGCTGCTTTCCCGCTTCTCGGAGTGGTCATGGCCCGACCGTACTACGCCTGTAGTGCCCTGTCACTACTGTTGTAGTGCCGGGGTGTAATGTCACGGCGTGTCCGACAAACGCAGCACCGTCCTCGACGCGGCGATCGACCTGCTCGGCAGGGAAGGGATGCGCGGCCTGACCCACCGGGGTGTGGACGCGACCGCGGGTGTCCCGGCCGGCTCGACGTCCAATTACTTCCGCACCCGGCGCGCACTGCTCGAAGGCGTGCTCGACCGGCTCGTCGACCGCGACCGTGCCGACGCGGCCGCGTTGGTCGGGCCGGCGCCGCGGACCGCCGACGAACTCCTGGAGCTGCTGGTCGGCTACGTGCTCACCGCGACCGGACCCGACGTGGTGCGCACCCGGGCCCGCTACGCGCTGTTCGTCGAGGCGGCCTCGGTCGCGGAGTTGCGCGCGGCGGTGCAGCTGCGGCGCGACGAACTGCGGGCCTGGGGAACGGGCATGCTCACGGCGTTGGGAGTCGGGACCGACGACGCCGAGCTGTTCGCGCGGGTGCTCATGGACTATCTCGACGGGGTGATCCTGCATCGGCTCACATCGGACGACGACTCCGACCCGCGCGAGGGCATCCGCCGGGTGCTCGGGTCGCTGTTGTGAGCGGTGGTTCTGCTCCGTTTCGTCGTGTCACCGCCGCGCTACGGCCGTGTTAACGAAACATCACCGCAGCTCAGGGGATAGGTAGGTCAGCCTTCCTTGCATTACACCCGCATTGTTGACATATCGTCTGTCCGAGACGGTGGACGCACAACGTCCCCACCGGCCGGAAGTTCCAGGGCCCGAGCTGCCGAAAAAAAGGCACCCGCATCGTCGCGGAAGGGCGGATACTGACGGTTATCGGTGCCGATCCACCTCGTGTCGGTACTTGCTCAGAGCAAGTAGATGGCCATCAGCGCTGCTGGTCGTCGGTGCTATCACATGCAACGAAGGCTAGGTATGAAGCATCTTCCCGGGCCTCAAGGGCTCTACCACCCGGCGAACGAGCACGACTCCTGCGGCGTCGCTTTCGTCGTCGATATGCACGGCCGTAAGAGCCGTGACATCGTCTCCAAGGCGATCACCGCGCTCGTGAACCTGGAGCACCGCGGCGCCGCGGGCGCGGAAACGAATACCGGCGACGGTGCCGGCATTCTCATCCAGGTCCCGGACCGGTACTTCCGTGAAGTCGTCGACTTCGAGCTGCCCGAAGCCGGTGCGTACGCGACCGGTATCGCGTTCCTGCCCCAGGACGCTGCTGCAGCCGACGCCGCGCAGGCGGCCGTCGACAAGATCGTCGCGGAGGAGGGCCTCGAGGTCCTCGGCTGGCGCGAGGTCCCCGTCGACGACTCGGACCTGGGCTCGATGGCCAAGTCCGCCATGCCGACGTTCCGGCAGATCTTCATCGCCTCCGGCGCCCGCACCCTCACCGGGCTCGAGCTCGAGCGCCGCGCCTACGTCGTGCGCAAGCGCACCGAGCACGAACTCGGCAACGAGGGTCCCGGCGAGGACGGTCCCGGCAGCGAGACCGTGTACTTCCCGAGCCTGTCGCCGTCGACGTTCGTCTACAAAGGCATGCTCACCACCCCGCAGCTCGAGGGCTTCTACCTCGACCTGCAGGACGAGCGTGTCGAGTCGGCCCTGGGCCTGGTGCACTCGCGCTTCTCCACCAACACGTTCCCGTCGTGGCCGCTGGCGCATCCGTTCCGCCGCGTCGCGCACAACGGTGAGATCAACACCGTCACGGGCAACGCGAACTGGATGCGTGCCCGCGAGGCGCTCATCGAGTCCGAGATCTTCGGTGGCCGGGACAAGCTCGACAAGATCTTCCCGATCTGCACCGAAGGCGCGTCCGACACCGCGCGTTTCGACGAGGTGCTCGAGATGCTGCACCTCGGCGGCCGCAGCCTCCCGCACGCCGTGCTCATGATGATCCCCGAGGCGTGGGAACGCCACGAGAGCATGGATCCGAAGCGCAAGGCGTTCTACGAGTACCACTCGGCGCTCATGGAGCCGTGGGACGGCCCGGCGTCGGTGTGCTTCACCGACGGCACCGTCGTCGGCGCCGTGCTCGACCGCAACGGCCTGCGTCCGTCCCGCGTGTGGGTCACCGACGACGGCCTCGTCGTCATGGCCTCCGAGGTCGGCGTGCTCGACATCGCGCCGGAGAAGGTCGTGCGCAAGATGCGCATGCAGCCGGGCCGCATGTTCCTCGTCGACACCGCGCAGGGTCGCATCATCGACGACAACGAGATCAAGGACGAGCTCGCGTCCGAGCACCCCTACCAGGAGTGGATCGACCAGGGCATCGCCCGGCTCGAGGATCTGCCGCCGAGCAAGTACACCTACATGTCGCACGAGCGTGTCGTGCTGCGTCAGCAGGTCTTCGGCTACACCAACGAAGAGGTCAACCTCCTCGTCAAGCCGATGGCCGCCACCGGTGGCGAAGCCCTCGGCTCGATGGGCACCGACACCCCGATCGCGGTGCTGTCGTCGCGTCCGCGGATGCTGTTCGACTTCTTCCAGCAGCTGTTCGCCCAGGTGACCAACCCGCCGCTCGACGCCATCCGCGAGGAGATCGTCACGAGCCTCGGCGGCATGCTCGGCCCCGAGGGCGACCTGCTGAACCCGACCGCCGACTCGTGCCGTCAGATCCTGGTGTCCGCACCCGTGATCGACAACGACGACCTGCAGAAGCTCATCCACGTCAACGACGACGGGCAGTTCCCGGGCTTCAACAGCGTCATCATCCGCGGCCTCTACAAGGTCGCCGACGGCGGCGAGGGCCTGAAGGCCGCGCTCGACTCGATCCGCAGCCAGGTGTCGGAGGCGATCGCGGGCGGTGCCCGCCTGATCGTGCTCTCGGACCGCGAGTCCGACGAGACGATGGCCCCGATCCCGTCGCTGCTGCTCACCTCCGCGGTGCACCACCACCTCGTCCGCGAGAAGACCCGCACCCAGGCGGGCCTGCTCGTCGAGGCCGGCGACGCCCGCGAGGTGCACCACATCGCCGCGCTGTGCGGTTTCGGTGCCGCCGTGGTCAACCCGTACATGGCGTTCGAGACGATCGACGAGCTGCTGCAGAACGGTGACCTGCCCGAGGGCATGACCCTCGAGAAGGCGATCAAGAACTACATCAAGGCCGCCTCGAAGGGTGTGCTGAAGGTGATGTCCAAGATGGGCATCTCCACGCTCGCGTCCTACACCGGTGCGCAGCTGTTCCAGGTGATCGGCCTGTCCCAGGAACTCGTCGACGAGTACTTCACCGGCCTGCAGTCGCAGCTCGGCGGTGTCGGCCTCGACGAGATCGCACACGACGTCGCGGTCCGGCATGCTGCCGCGTTCCTGGATCGCCCGTCCGAGCACGCGCATCGTGAGCTCGAGGTCGGCGGCGAGTACCAGTGGCGCCGCGAGGGCGAGTACCACCTGTTCAACCCGGACACGGTGTTCAAGCTCCAGCACGCCACCCGCACCGGCCAGTACTCGATCTTCAAGGAGTACACCCGGCTCGTCGACGACCAGTCGAAGCAGCTGGCGTCGCTGCGCGGCCTGTTCGAGTTCCGCAAGGGCCTGCGCCCGGCGGTGCCGATCGAGGAGGTCGAATCGGCCGCCGAGATCGTCAAGCGGTTCTCGACCGGCGCGATGAGCTACGGCTCCATCTCCGCCGAGGCCCACGAGACCCTCGCGATCGCCATGAACCGTCTCGGCGCCCGCTCCAACTCCGGTGAGGGCGGCGAGGATCCGGCGCGCTTCACGCCGGACGAGAACGGCGACTGGCGGCGCTCCGCCATCAAGCAGGTCGCGTCCGGTCGCTTCGGTGTCACCGCGCACTACCTGACCAACTGCACCGACATCCAGATCAAGATGGCGCAGGGTGCCAAGCCCGGTGAGGGCGGCCAGCTTCCGCCGCACAAGGTGTACCCGTGGGTCGCCGAGGTGCGCGGTTCGACGCCGGGCGTCGGCCTGATCTCGCCGCCGCCGCACCACGACATCTACTCGATCGAGGATCTCGCGCAGCTGATCCACGACCTGAAGAACGCCAACCCGAAGGCCCGGATCCACGTGAAGCTGGTGTCCGAGCTCGGTGTCGGCACCGTCGCCGCGGGTGTCTCCAAGGCGCATGCCGACGTGGTGCTCATCTCCGGTCACGACGGCGGCACCGGTGCCTCCCCGCTGACCTCGCTCAAGCACGCGGGTGCGCCGTGGGAGATCGGCCTGGCCGAGACCCAGCAGACGCTGATGCTCAACGGTCTGCGCGACCGCATCGTCGTGCAGGTCGACGGCCAGATGAAGACCGGCCGTGACGTGATGATCGCGGCGCTGCTCGGTGGTGAGGAGTTCGGTTTCGCGACCGCTCCGCTGGTGGTGTCCGGCTGCATCATGATGCGCGTGTGCCATCTCGACACCTGCCCCGTCGGTGTGGCGACGCAGAACCCGGTGCTGCGCAAGCGATTCACCGGCAAGCCGGAGTTCGTCGAGAACTTCATGCTCTTCATCGCCGAGGAGGTGCGTGAGCTGCTCGCCGAGCTGGGCTTTCGCACTCTCGACGAGGCGATCGGCCAGGTCGAGTTCCTCGACACCACGAAGGCCGTCGAGCACTACCGGGCGTCGAAGCTGGACCTGTCGCCGCTGCTGACCAAGGTCACCTCGCCGATCTTCCCGGAGCAGGACCTGCACTGCACCAAGCAGCAGGACCACGCTCTGGACAAGGCGCTCGACAACGAGCTGATCGCCAAGGCGCAGCCCGCGCTGGAGAGCGGCGAGAAGGTCGTCATCGAGACGCAGGTGACCAACGTCAACCGCACCGTCGGCACCATGCTCGGCCACGAGGTCACCAAGGTGTACGGCGGAGAGGGCCTGCCGGACAACACGATCGACATCACCCTCACCGGTTCGGCCGGTAACAGCTTCGGTGCGTTCGTGCCCAAGGGCATCACGCTCCGGCTGTTCGGCGATGCCAACGACTTCGTCGGCAAGGGCCTGTCGGGTGGCCGCATCATCGTGCGCCCGCCGCACACCGCCGCACCGGGATTCGTCGCCGAGGACAACATCGTCGCCGGCAACGTCATCCTGTTCGGTGCCACCGGTGGCGAGGTGCTCATCCGCGGTATCGCGGGCGAGCGGTTCGCGGTCCGCAACTCGGGTGCCACGGCCGTCGTCGAAGGCGTCGGCGACCACGGCTGCGAGTACATGACCGGCGGTAAGGTCGTCATCCTCGGCAAGACGGGCCGCAACTTCGGTGCGGGTATGTCCGGCGGTGTCGCGTTCGTGTACAACCCCGATCGCGATTTCGAGGACAACCTCAATACAGAACTTGTCGATCTCGAAGACCTCGAGGGCGAGGACTTCGCCTGGCTCAAGGGTGTCATCGAGCGGCATCGTGACGAGACGGGCTCCGAGGTCGCAGCCCGCATCCTGGCCGACTGGTCGCAGCAGGTCAGCCATTTCGCGAAGGCCATGCCTCGCGATTACAAGAAGGTACTCATGGCAATCAAGGACGCCACCATTCGTGGTGCGAACGTTGACGAGGCGATCATGGAGGCGGCTCGTGGGTGATCCAAGCGGCTTCCTCAAGCACGGTTCGCGTGAAACGCCGGTTCGCCGGCCGGTTCCGCTGCGGCTCCTCGACTGGAAGGAGGTGTACGAGCCTTTCTCTCGTGACACCCTCCAGGTCCAGGCGAGCCGCTGCATGGACTGCGGTATTCCCTTCTGCCACAACGGTTGTCCTCTCGGGAACCTGATTCCCGAGTGGAACGACCTGGTGTACAAGGGCAAGTGGAACGACGGCATCGAGCGTCTGCACGCCACCAACAACTTCCCGGAATTCACCGGGCGGCTGTGCCCGGCCCCCTGCGAGGCGTCGTGCGTCCTGGGCATCAACCAGGACCCGGTGACCATCAAGCAGGTCGAGGTCGAGCTCATCGAGAAGGCGTTCGAGGACAACCGCGTCGTCCCCGTTCCGCCGTCGAAGCTGACCGGCAAGAAGGTCGCGGTCGTCGGTTCCGGTCCCGCGGGTCTGGCTGCAGCGCAGCAGCTCACCCGCGCCGGCCACACCGTGACGGTGTTCGAGCGCGAGGACCGCATCGGCGGCCTCCTCCGCTACGGCATCCCGGAATTCAAGATGGAGAAGCGCTTCATCGACCGCCGTCTGGCGCAGATGGAGGCCGAGGGCACCATCTTCAAGCCGGGCGTGAACGTGGGCGTGGACATCAGCGCCGACGATCTGCGCGAGCAGTTCGACGCGGTGGTCCTCGCCGGCGGCTCCACCGTCGCCCGCGACCTGCCGATCCCGGGTCGCGAACTCGACGGCATCCATCAGGCGATGGAGTTCCTGCCGCAGGCGAACCGGGTGCAGCTCGGCGACGCGATCACCGACGCGAACGGCCTGCCGCCCATCAACGCGAAGGGCAAGAAGGTCGTCATCATCGGCGGTGGCGACACCGGCGCCGACTGCCTGGGCACCTCGCACCGCCAGGGCGCGGTAAGCGTGCACCAGTTCGAGATCATGCCGCGTCCGCCGGAGCAGCGCGCCGAATCGACGCCGTGGCCGACCTACCCGCTGATGTACCGGGTGTCGTCCGCGCACGAGGAGGGCGGCGAGCGCGTGTTCTCCGTCAACACCGAGGAATTCGTCGGTGTCGACGGCAAGGTCACGGCCCTCAAGGCGCACGAGGTGAAGATGGTCGCCGGGCGCTTCGAGAAGGTCGAAGGCACGGATTTCGAGCTCGAGGCCGACCTGGTTCTTCTCGCGATGGGCTTCGTCGGCCCGGAGAAGCCGGGCCTGCTCACCGATCTCGGGGTGGACTTCAACGAGCGCGGCAACGTCGCCCGCTCGACCGAGTGGTCCACCAACGTCGACGGCGTGTTCGTCGCCGGCGACATGGGCCGCGGTCAGTCCCTGATCGTCTGGGCCATCGCAGAGGGCCGCTCCTGCGCGGCGGCGGTCGATCGGTACCTCGAGGGAGCAACGGCGCTTCCCGCACCGATCACCACCAGCACGATGCCGCAGCGCTGAGGTAGCAACTCGCCGATCAGGGCGCGTACCCGGGAATCCCGGGGACGCGCCCTGATCGTTTTGCAGGCCGTTCGGTCACCGGGCCGTTATCCTCGAGCGCATGACCGAGAGGCACAGGATCACGAAGCGGTCACTGTCGGGTGCGGTGACCCTGCTCGGTGCGGCGGCCGTGGCCGTGGTCACCGGTGCGCCCGCCTCGGCCGACGCCGCCGATCCGACCTCCGGCGATTGCGTGCAGAACCTCGGCGGACCGGTGGTCGTGGACGGCGGCGACCCGGTCGCACCGATCTCCCGATTCGAGGACTTCCGCCTCCTCGGACTCGACGGCGGCGCCGGTAACGCGTGCATCACGAACCTGGGACCCGGCACGGTCTCGGTGACGCGACCGGTGGGACGCGTCGACGGCCGCACCACCGTTTCCGCGGCGCCGGTCGAGATGCGGGTCGACGGTGGTGTCGGCAACGTCGCGGTCACCAACGTGGGTGTGGGCGCGGTGACGGTGAACCGCCGCTGGATCGCCCCGGGCCCTGCCGCGGTGCACGAACCTGCGCCCGAAGGGATTCCGGAACTGATTCTCGACGCCGGGCGCGGTGGCGTGTTCGTCACGAACATCGGCGCCGGCTCGGTGACGGTTGCGGACTGGAACGCCGCCGACGGGCCGCTGCCCGCGGAGATCCCCGCGCCGCCCGGCATGGTCGTGACCGACCCGATCACCGGCAACGTCTATGTCACGAACCTGTTCGGCCCGGCCGTCACGGTCGTGCACCGGGCGGGCGCCCAGGCCCGCGTCGTCGACCGCAGCGTCGTGGGGAACACCCTCGACTACGGAACCGGGAACGTGTTCGTCACGAATATCGGAGGAGGTCCGGTAACCGTAATCCGCGAATGACATTCCGGGTCACGTCGTGTTCACGGCCGTGACATGTCGGGTCGGGACAATCGGCCCGAACTCAGCGAACGAGTCGACAGGGGGAGCCGCGTTGAGGCTGAATCGAATGTTGACGATGCTGACGGCAGCAGTGGGAACCGTGCTGGCGTCGGTCATGACAGGACCTGTGGCACAAGCAGATCCGGGGTGGTGTCCGACGCTGAACGTCGTCGCGGTGCCGGGGACGTGGGAGACGTCCAGCACTCCGGATCCGGCGCGCGGCAACGGCATGCTCGCCGCCGTCACCACCGGCCTGCCCCCGGGCACGCGTGTCGACTACGTGCAGTATCCGGCGACCGCGTTCCCGTGGGAAGGCGACGTGTACGCCGCGTCCCGTCAGCGTGCCGTCGACAATGCGCGCGGTCTGATCGCGGCGACCGCCGCGCAGTGCGCCTCCACCCGCTTCGCTCTCGTCGGCTACAGCCAGGGTGCCGACGCCGCAGGCGATCTCGCCGCGGAGATCGGGACGGGACTCGGGGTGGTGCCGCCGCACCGGCTCGTCGCGGTCGGGTTGCTCTCGGATCCGCGACGTTCCGAAACCGACATCCTGGTCGGCCCGCCGGTCGCCGGTAACGGTGCCGGAGGCGCCCGCCTCGGCGGCTTCGGATTCGTGACCCCGAACGTGCGGACGATCTGCGCGGTCGGCGACCTGTACTGCTCGACACCGAAGGACGACTTCGTCACGCGCCTGGCGGGTTTCCTCGCGGTCGCGGCCGGCAGCAACCCGGATCGTTTCGGCGACTACCAGCGCCAGGCGGAGGGCCTGTACAACGACATCATGTCCGCGGGCGGGCTCCCGACCCTGCAGTTGCAGATCACCCCCGAGGCCAACGACGAGCGTGAGGACGAGATCCGCCGGTTCTTCGAATCGCAGGTGCACCAGGACTACGGCACCTACGTTGTCGACGGCCGCGGCACGACCGCGACCACCTGGTTGCGGAACTGGCTCGCAGAAAAGGCGTAGTGCGGCTCCGCCGCCCGTGTGCCTTTGTGGCGGCTCCGACCGCCACAAAGGCACACCACCTCAGTCGATTTCGAACCGCGAACCGACCCGCATCGCACGCGGGGCGAGGCGGCTGATCCACTTACGGGCCTTGGCCTCCGGTGCGACCGTCACGATCGGCTGATTGTGGCGGACCGCCGCGACCATGGCGTTCGCGACCCGCTCGGGTGGGACGCCGAGTTTGCGGTATATCGCGGACGTCCGCGAGCGCCGTGCCTTCCGGACTTCCGGGTTGGGCTCGACGAACTCGATGCTGCGGTTGAAGTTCGTCGAGACCAGGCTCGGGCACACCGCGGTCACACCGATGCCGTATTCGAGCAGTTCGGCGCGGAGACAGTCGGAGAGCATCAGCACCGCAGCCTTGCTCGTGGCATACGCGGCGATGCGCTTCTGCGGCATGAACGCCGCCGCGGACGACACGTTCACGATGTGCCCGCCGGTGCCGCGTTCGATCATCTGCTTCGCGAACACGCGGCTCCCGTAGACGACGCCCCAGAAGTTGACGTCCATGATGTGCTCGAACACTTCCTGCGGCGTGTCGACGAACGATCCGATCAAGCCCAGTCCGGCGTTGTTGACGAGGATGTCCGGCACGCCGTGACGCTCACGGACCTTCCGGGCGAACTCCTGGACCTGCTCCTCGTCGGTCACGTCGACGAGGTAGGCGTGGGCGCC
This sequence comes from Rhodococcus sp. NPDC003382, assembly GCF_053589135.1. Taxonomy (NCBI): domain Bacteria; kingdom Bacillati; phylum Actinomycetota; class Actinomycetes; order Mycobacteriales; family Nocardiaceae; genus Rhodococcus; species Rhodococcus sp. NPDC003382. The sequence goes on along the minus strand of NZ_JBSFRH010000074.1, from coordinate 6,854 downwards.
GCCGCCGAACACCGCCGCGGCACCCCCGGCCCGCGGGTCCGGGGTGTTCACGAGTTCGACGGTCTCGCGCGCGGCGTCGAGGTCGACGTCGGCGACGACGACGATCGCCCCGGCCGCCGAGAACGCCTGCGCGGCGGCCCGGCCGATGCCGCTGCCGCCGCCCGTGACCACGACGAGAGTCCCGGTCAGATCACGCAGGCGCAGGTGCAGGGCCGCGCCTTTGCGCCAGCGTCGGATCTGGGACGTACGCGGTGTCATGTGTCCATCTTCCCGTGGCCGGCGGATCTTGGCAGGCGTGACGGAAAGCTGCGCGGTTTCCGGACCACAGGGGCATCAGGACCGCAGGGAAGACGAAAGCACCGGCAGTCGCGTGGACTGCCGGTGCTTTCGTTCACCGACGCTCGGGGCGGGTGCGACCCGCCGACGTCAGCGGTTGTCGTCGTATCGCGGTGGTGCCCCGAGGTCCATCGGGCCGCTCCGGAACTGGTCCTGCTGCGTTCCGGGCTGCGACGGCCACTGCGCCCCCGGCGGCATCGGCTGCTGATGCTGGGCCGGTTGCTGATGCTGTGCCGCCTGCTGCTGGGCCCACGCGGTGGCCTGATCGACGTGCCGTGCAGGCTCGTCCGGCGACCGCAGGCGTCGCGGGCGCTCCGCCATCGGTTCGGGAGTGCTCTGCTGCACGTCGGTGAGCAGGGACGCGGGGAAGTAGATCGACGCGGTGATGCCCGCGTTCGTCTCCGAATCGAAGGTCGGACGCAGACGCACGCTGATGCCGTTGCGGGCCGCGAGGCGACCCACCACGAACAGACCCATCTGACGCGGTGCGTGGATCTCGGCGCTGTCACCGGCGGCGAGACGCGAATTGATCTCGTTGAGGATCTCCGGGGAGGCGCCGATACCGCAGTCGGCGATCTCGAGCAGCAGACCGCCACCGACCGCGGCGGAGAACTCGAACGTGACGGTGCTGTTCGGCGGAGAGGCCCGCAGCGCGTTGTCCACGAGTTCCGCCAGCAGGTGGACGACGTCGGAGACCGCGCTGCCGACGAGGTACCCGTGCGGGGTGTTGCCGATCCGCACCCGCTGGTAGTTCTCGACCTGGGAGACCGCACCGCGCAGAACGTCGCCGAGCGGAGCGGGGGCGCTGCGGGTACGGGGACGGGTGCCGGAGAGCACGAGCAGCGAGTCGCCGGTGCGTCGCATGCGCGCGGCGAGGTGGTCGAGCGCGAACAGGCTCTGCAGCCGGACCGGGTCCTTCTCCTCGTACTCGAGCGAGTCGATGAGCGACAGCTGTTGCTCGACGAGCGTCTTGTTCCGCCTCGCAAGGGTTTCGAGCATCGTGGAAATCTGCTGCCGCAGATGCGCCTGCTCACCGGCGAGCCGCAGCGCCTCGGAGTTCATCGAGTCCACGGCGCGGGCGAGCTGACCGAACTCCTCGTCGGTGTGCACATCGATCGGTGCGAGTTCCACAGAGGTGACGTCCGCGCCGTCCTTGACCGCGGCGATGGCGGCGGGCAGTTCGTGGTTGGCGGCGCCGAGCACGCCGTCGCGCAGGCGGCGCATCGGGACGGACAGCGTCCGTGCCACGAGCAGGGCGACGGCGAGCGCGATCGCGAGGATCGCGGCGACGATGATGCTGTCGCGGATGGCCGCGGTCCGTGCGTCGGAGGTGAGCCGGTCCAGGGTGGCGGTGATGCGGGCCGTGGCTGCGGCGTTGGTCTCCTGGTACGGCACGTACGCGGCGACCATCGAGTCGCGCAGTTCCACGCCGGCCTCGCGGCTGGGCACGAAATCGGTGATCAGCGCCCGTTTCTGCGCCACGTTCGCGAGCATGGTCTCGACCTGGCCGGTGTCGAGCGAGGTTCCCTGCAGCAGGCCGAGCGTCGACTCCTCGATGTTGAGGGCATTGAGGGCGGTGAGGCGCGCTGCCTCGGGGTTGGTGGCGAAGACCGCGAGCGAGGTCATCTGGTCGAGCATGGTCCGCTGCGAGTTCCACGCGGTGAGCATGTTCGTGCCGTCCGTGAGGACCTCGGTGTTCTCGGTGAGGTCGAGCAGCGTGCGGAAAGTCGCTTCACAGCGGATCAGGAAGTCGATCGTGCGCTTCTTCAACTCGTCCGGGGCCATGGTGCCGCCCTGGATCGTGTTGTAGAGCGTCTCACCGTCCTCGAGGAGCCCGCCCAGCTTCTCGCTGATTCTCGGATCGAAGTCACCGGCGGCTGCGAGGTTCCGAACGTTCGACATGGCCCCGGTGACCTGCTCGGGGGTGATGCCGACCGTCGCGAGGCCGAGGCTCGCCGCAGTGGAGGAGCTGACGACGACGTTGGAGAAGTCGAACAGGCCGGGGATCACGGCGACCTGGTCGGACAGTGATTCGAAGCGGCGTGCTTCGTCGAGCTGTGTCGACACCCGCAGCGCACCGAGCGCGACGGCTGCGAGGAGAGGAATCGCGAGCACGACGGCGAGCTTGTACGACAAGCGCCAGTTCATCAGGCTGAGGGAGCGGCTCTTTCGTTGCCCCATTGATTGCGTCATCCTTCCCCGGGGGATGCGTCTCGGGTAGGCAGTGGGCGCACCCTTCGGCATGTCAGGTGCTCGTTATACAGGATGACAATGCCTGTTGTACATACGATTTATAGGTTCGCTTACGGCGACCTCGCAGAATCCCGTTCTGGCACAGTGATGCCCGTCACAGCAGCTCACACCCGGAGCAGATCCCGCACGTGTCCGGTCTCGTTGATCGACGCCGCGCGGCGGGCTCCGTTGCGGGAGACCAGGACCCGGGTCACCGAGGTGTACTCGAGGGGGAACTCGAGCGGTCGCGTGAGACCGAGGATGTCCTGGAGCACGGCGTTGACGACACCCCCGTGCGCGAACACCGCGACCGTGTCCTCGTGTTCGCACGCGCCGACGATCCGGTCCACCCCGCGCAGGACGCGGGCGCGGAAGGCTTCCTCGTCGACGAATTCGGGCAGCAGCCCCGCACGGATCCGTTCGAAGGCCGCGGGTGCGAGCAGGCGGGCGTCGTCGAACGGGATGTAGTGGTCGAGGTCGTAGTCGTACTCGGCGAGGTCGACGATCTGCTCGACCGGGAGGTCGCGTTCGACCGCGAGGGGGCCGGCGGTTTCGAGTGCCCGGCGTTGCGGGCTGCTGAAGATCCGGCGGATGCGGTAGGGCGCGAGGGCGTCGGGGAGGCGGGCGGCCTGGACCAGTCCCTCTTCGGCGAGCGCCGGGTCGGCGCGGCCTTCGGTGACCCGGCTGTGTACGGGAAGAGCATGGCGAATCAGAAGCAACTGCACACAGCCACAGTGCCACGAGGGCCGAGCGATCGCTCGGTGAGGTCCGTGTTTCACGTGAAACCGACGATCACCGTCCGCGGGGTTTGGCGAGCGGGAAGGCCAGCGATTCGCGGATGCTGCCGCCGGTGATGAGCATGACGATGCGGTCCACGCCCATGCCCAGCCCGCCGGTCGGGGGCATCGCGTGCTCGAGTGCCTGGAGGAAGTCCTCGTCCAGCTCCATGGCCTCCTCGTCGCCACCCGCCGCGAGCAGTGACTGTTCGGTGAGCCGGGCCCGCTGATCGATCGGGTCGGTCAGCTCGCTGTAGGCGGTGCCCAGTTCGATGCCCCACGCGACGAGATCCCATTTCGCGGCCACTCCGGGCTTCGTGGGGTGCGGCCGGGTCAACGGCGAGACCGACGTCGGGAAGTCGGTGTAGAAGGTCGGGAATTCGGTGCGGGACTCGACGAGATGCTCGTACATCTCCTGCGCGGTGGCGCCGGCGTCCCACGCCGGGTTGTAGGGGATCTCGCGGTCGTCGCACAGCCGTCGCAGTTCCTCCACCGGCGTGCTCGCGTCGATTTCGACGCCGAGCGCCTCCGAGATCGCCCCGTGGAAGGTCTTCACCGGCCACTCTCCGGAGATGTCGATCTCCACCGGCTTCCCGTCCGGACCGGGCCGGACCAGGATCTCGCGACCGTGCGCCGCGACCGCGGCGTGCTGGACGAGCTCGCGTGCCATCACCCGCATCTGCTCGTAGTCGCTGTGCGCCTCGTACGCCTCGAGGATCGTGAACTCGGGATTGTGCTTGAAATCCGCGCCCTCGTTGCGGAACACCCGGCCGATTTCGAAGACCTTCTCCATGCCCGCGACGCACAACCGCTTGAGATACAGCTCCGGGGCGATCCGCAGATACAGGTCCAGGTCGTAGGCGTTGATGTGGGTGACGAACGGCGCGGCGTTGGCACCGCCGTGCACCGACTGCAGGATCGGGGTCTCCACCTCCAGGTAGCCGCGCGCGGCGAGTTGGTCGCGCAGGGACCGCACGACGGCACTGCGCGCGGTCAGCAGCCGCCGCGCGCCGGGATTGATCGCGAGGTCGACGTAGCGCTGCCGCACCCGTGCCTCGGGGTCGACGAGCCCGCGCCACTTGTCGGGCAGCGGATGCAGGCACTTGCCGTCGAGGCGCCAGTCGTCGACGAGCAGCGCGACGTCCCCGCTGCGGCTGCGTCCCATCGTCCCGCTGACCTCGACGAGGTCGCCCAGGTCGAACCTGAACCTGCGGCCGCCGACGGCGCCCCGCTCGACGAGGAGCTGGACGTCGCCCGACCAGTCCCGCAGCACCGCGAACAGCACCCCGCCGAAGTCGCGGATCCGCAGCAACCGGCCCGCGACGCGAACCGCCGTTCCGACGGGTGCGTCGTGGGCGGCGACCGCGGTGTGGGTGGGGCGCACGGCCACCGGATACGGATCGATGCCCGCGTCGGCCAGCGGCGCGAGTTTCGCCATGCGCACCCGGACCTGCTCGGGGCGCCTGGGCCCGACGGGCGCGGCGGCGACCGGGGGAGCAGCGACGTCGGCGGCAGTGGTGGGGGCACTGCCGTCGTCGTGCAGTGTCCCGGATTCGGCGAGCGCGGCCGGGGCGTGGTCGTGGGTGCCGGTGTGGTGCGCGGCCTTCTGTCGCCGGAAGCTGGGGACGGTGAGGAAACCCTCGGCGATCGCGGAGGCGATGCCCACGCGGGGAAGCTCCCGGTTCTCACGGAAACACAGGTACCGGGGCGCCCACTGCGGACGGTACTTCAGGTTGGAGCGGTACAGGGCCTCGAGCTGCCACCAGCGGGAGAAGAACAGCAGGATCGACCGCCACAGGCGCAGGATCGGACCCGCCCCGATCTGCGACCCTTCCTCGAACACCGACCGGAACACCGCGAAGTTCAACGAGATTCGGGTGACACCGAATTCGTTGCCGTGCGTGGCCAGTTCCGACACCATCAGCTCCACCACGCCGTTCGGGGCGGAGGGGTTGCGCCGCATCAGGTCCAGCGAGATGCCGTCGGTGCCCCACGGCACCAGCGACAGCAGCGCGACGGTCTCGCCGTGGATGTGCGCCTCGACGAGCAGGCAGTTGCCGTCGAGGGGGTCACCGAGCCGGCCGAGCGCCATGGAGAAGCCGCGTTCGGTCTCGGTGTCGCGCCACTCGTCCGCCAGCCGGATCACTTCGGCCATTTCGTCCGCCGTCAGATCGCGGTGCCGCCGGATCCGCACCGCCACGCCCTGTTTCCGCGCGCGGCCGACGGCCTGGCGGACGGGCCGCATTTCCCGGCCGGAGAGCGTGAATTCCGAAGTGTGCAGGATCGCTTCGTCGCCGAGTTCGAGCACCGACAGCCCGGCTCGGTTGTATGCCGTCGCTCCGGCTCGACTCGCTCCCATCACCGCCGGCGCCCAGCCGTAGCCGCGGGCCAGGGCGAGCCATTCGTCGATCGCGTGCGGCCAGGCCTCGGGGTTGCCGATGGGGTCACCGCTGGCCAGGCACACCCCGACCTCGACGCGATAGGTGACGGCGGCCTTCCCGCTCGGGGCGAACACCACGGCCTTGTCCCGCCGGGTCGCGAAGTAGCCGAGCGAATCGTCCCCGTCGCGGTCGAGCAGACCACGGATCGCGGATTCGTCGCTGCCGGTGAGCGCGTTCTCCGCGCGTTGCGAGCGGAACAGGACGACGACCGCCGCCAGCAGTGCCAGCGCGCCGAGCAGGCCCAGCAGGGTGTTGACGAAACCGTTTGGGCGACCGCTGAACTGGTCGTTGTCGAGGATGGTCAGCGCGGTCACGCGGTTGAACGCCCACAGCAGTCGTTCGTCGCCCGGCAGCGAGCCGGGGAACAGTTCGACCAGGCCCCAGCCGATCAGGGTCCCGAGGGCGAGTCCGCCGACGAGCACCGCGAGTGCCTTCCACACCGCTCCGGGCCGGACCCGCGTGTAGAACTGCGGGTATGCGGCGATGAGGATCGCGACGACGGCGAGATGCACGACGAGTGCGACGACTGCGTTCGGGTTGCGGTCGGTCACCGCGACCACGGCATTGTCGATCGTGAAGGCGATGAGGTAGACGGTCAGGATCCACCAGGCGATGCGTTTTCGTCCGGCCAGCGCCGCCGCGAGCAGACCGACGACCAGCGCGTACGAGAGACTGGTGTCCGGTGCGTCGAAGTAGTAGGTGTCGATGTACTCGCGCGGCACGTGGATCCAGTAGCGCAGGGTCGGCGAGATCGACCACAGGGCCACCAGTACGGCGAATACGCCCAGGACCGTTCCGGTTACGTGGGGGACAGAAGCGAGTCGCCCCCCGGCGGTCGCGGCGGGCAGTCGCGTGGAGACGGCCGGTGGGACGGTGACATCCGCAGGCATGATCACGACGTTAGCCGCGCTGCCGGAAGAGGGTTGTGAAACCAGAGGATTCGAGAGCACGAGCCGGGGTGGGGGGGGGGGGGGGGGGGCCCCCCCCCGCGGGGGCGAGGAAGACGGCCGCCGTGACCACACGCCCTCCCCCGGGCAAGATATAACAACTAAAAACCAAAAAAACAAAA
>NZ_JBSFRH010000073.1:0-26750 GCF_053589135.1 Rhodococcus sp. NPDC003382 | reverse complement strand
CGCCCCGGGCGGCCGTCGGGGCGGGGTGCCGCGGGCCCCGCCGCGGGGGGCCCCCTCGGGCGGGTGGGGTTGTGGGGCCCCCCCCCCCCACCCCACCCCCACACCGCTCAACCGGCCGCGAGCAACGCGAGTTCGATGCGGTCGGCGACCGCAGCCGGCTGGTTCGCGACCGCGGCATGCAGCTGGTCGGAATCGACACGGCCGATCGCGAGGGCGTCACCGACCAGTTCGTCGAGCACCTCCTGGGACACACCCCCGGCGGCGAGATCGACGGCGGTGCGCGCGGGGGTGGTCACGCGGAAGCACCCGACCATCTCGCAGTCCTCGTTCGACAACGCCCGATGGTGCAGCGCGAGCCGGTTGCTCGGCACGGTGCGCTGATCGAGCGTGGACAGATGCAGGAACCGCGGCTGCAGGTGCCCCATCGCGTGCAGCTCCGCGGCGCTCTGGTGCGACACGACCGCGGCACCCTCGTACCACGCACACCACTGCGCGAACTCGTCGAACTTCGTGCGGGGGCTCTCGGCGAGCCGGAACAGGTCGTTCTCGACGCGCATCCACAGCCCCGCATCGATACGCGTGACGAACGCGTCCGCGTCGATACCGTGCCCGATCGCCTGTCGGGCGGTGAAGAATCCGGCCTGCGTCAGTGCGAGTCGACGAAGCGCTTCGTCCGCATCGGCCCGCCCGGAGGCCCCGTATCCAGAACCCGTCCAGCTCGTCATGCCGCCAACAGTACCGAACAATTGTGGCCCAGCTCACAAATTCGAGGGCAGGTTGCCGCGCGCGGCTCAGAAGATCCTCAGAGTTGTCGGAAACAATCGGGCTCATGCCCAACTCGAAGCGCTCCACTCTCGCCACCGTCGCCGCCGTGGTCGTCGTCGCGCTCGTCGCGGTGCTCGTCGGCGCCGAGGTCTACGTCCGCAACCGCGCGACGACCTGCCTCGCACAATCGCTCGAATCCGAACTGGGAACCGGCGTCGACGTCGATCTCAGCTGGAAACCGGTGTTGCTGCAGGCGATCGACAAGAAGGTTCCGTCGGTGACGCTCGACAGCGACGACACCGCGTTCGGTCCCGCGAAGGAGATGACCGTCCACGCCGTGGCGAAGGACGTCGATCTGAACGCGACGGCCGACAGCGCCGGCACGATCGGCAGCTCCCGCGCCGACGTCGTGTGGCCCGCCACCGGCATTCTCGCGACCGTTCAGAGCCAGGGCCTCGGCTCTCTCGTCACCGCCGTCACCCCCGACGCCGACGCGGGCACCCTGCGGTTCACCGTCGGCGGTGCCGGTCTCGCCGAGTTCACGGTGCGCCCGGTCGTGCAGGGCGGCGTGGTCTCGGTCGAGACCGTCGACGCGTCCGTGCTGGGGTTCGGTCTGCCGACCGCGCTCGTCGACGGTGTCGTGCAGATCCTCGCGACCGGTCTGCAGCAGTATCCGCTCGGCATGCAGGCCACCGCGGTCTCCGTCGACGACAACGGTGTGAACCTCACCCTCGAGGGCGGCCGCTTCACGATGCCGGCCCCGCAGGAAGGTCAGCAGCAGCAGGGCTGCAGCCTGATCTGAGGCAGCTGCCCGCTCAGTCCGGCAGTCCGTCGAGCACGGCCCGGGACGACGACAGGCCGAGCCGGGTGGCGCCGGCGTCGATCATCTCCAGCGCCGCCTCGGCCGTGCGGATGCCGCCGCTGGCCTTGACGCCGAGCCGGCCACCGACCGTCTCGGCCATCAACCGCACCGCGTGCGCCGACGCACCGCCGGCCGGATGGAACCCGGTCGACGTCTTCACGAAGTTCGCACCGGCGCGTTCGGCCGCGCGGCACGCTTCGACGATCGCGTCGTCGGACAGCACCGCGGATTCGATGATGACCTTGAGGACGGGGTCGAAACCGATCGCCTCGCGGACGGTGAGGATGTCGGCGAGCACCGCGTTCCAGTCCCCTGCGACCGCCGCGCCCACGTCGATGACCATGTCGACCTCCCGCGCGCCCTGTTCGACGGCCAGCCGCGCCTCGGCGCCCTTGACCAGCGAATGATGCTTGCCCGAGGGGAATCCCACGACGGTCGCGACGGTGATGCCCTCGGCGCGCAGCGGCAGCATGGACGGGGACACGCACACCGCGTACACCCCGAGTTCGACGGCTTCGTCGACGAGCGCGCGCACGTCGGCGGCGGTCGCCTCCGGCTTGAGCAGGGTGTGGTCGATCATCGCGGCGACCTGGGCGCGGGTGTGTGCGGTGTCCGGCATGCCGCCAGCCTCCCACACCTTCCCTGCCGCCCCGTCCCACGGAATGCGGGAGGATGGTCGGCGTGCTGATCCGCCGCGAACTTCCCGCCGACGTCGACGCGATCGCCGAGGTGCATCGCTCGGCGTTCGCACCGCTCACCCCGCCCGGGTCCGAGCCCGTCGAACCGGGACTGGTTGCGGCGCTGCGGGCGAGCAGCGCGTGGATTCCGGCGCTGTCGCTGGTCGCCGAGGACCGCGACGGCAGCGTCGTCGGTCACGTGGTCGCGACACGCGGCACGATCGATTCCGCTCCCGCCCTCGGGCTCGGCCCGCTCGGCGTGCGGGCGGACCTGCAGCGCAAGGGCGTCGGCGCGGCCCTGATGCACGCGGTGCTCGGGGCCGCCGACGCCCTGGACGAAGCGGTCGTGGTGTTGCTCGGCCACGTCGACTACTACCCGCGGTTCGGGTTCGTGCCGGCCGCCGACCTGGGCATCGCCCCGGACGTGGCGGAGTGGGCGCCGCACTTCCAGGCCCGCGCGCTGACCGCCCACCGACCGGGTGTGAGCGGTGTGTTCCGGTACGCCCCACCGTTCTACGAGATCGGCTAGCGTTTCGGGCATGGCCGATCCGATCGATCAGGTGGCCCGCACGTTCGACGACGCGAGCGACCGGTTCGACCGCCTGACCGCGACCGTGTGGGGCCCGGCCGGGCAGTCGCTCGTGTTCGCGCTCCGCCTCCACCCCGGCGACACCGTCCTCGACGCGTGCTGCGGTGCCGGTGCGTCCGCGTTGCCGTCTGCCGCGGCGGTCGGCCCGACCGGACGGGTCCACGCCGTCGACGTCGCCGCGGACCTGCTCGAGCTGGGCCGGTTGACCGCCGAGGACCGCGCCCTGCAGAACATCGACTTCGTGTGCGCCGACGCCACCACGTGGGAGCCGCCGTCGTCGGTGCCGGAGGCCGGATACGACGCCCTCGCCATCTCCTACGGGGTGTTCTTCCTTCCCCACATGGACGCGAATTTCGCGCGGCTCGTCGGCCTGGTGCGGCACGGCGGCCGGGTCGGTGTGACCGTGTGGCGGGCCGGCGCGATGACCGAGTTCACCGCCGTGGTGTTCGACGTCACCGCCCGCTACTCCCCCGCGCTCGCCGATCGGCAGTCGCTCCGTGACCGCACGCCGCTGCACCGCATCGACACCCCGGCGACACTCGAGGCATGGCTCGCCGCCGCAGGATGTCACTCCGTCCAGGTGGACGTGATGCCGAATCTGCTGCCCGCCACCGACGAACTGTGCTGGAACCTCGTCGTGGGCACCGGTTTGCACAGCGTCCTCGAGGGACTCGACGAGCCGGCCGTGGAGGCGCTGCGGCAGGATCTGCTGACCGAGATCACCGGACGCGGCCTGCACACGATCGACGCGACCACCCTGGTCGGCACCGCGACCGTGCGGCGTCCCCCGGCGACCGTCTGACCGGCGGACCGGCACCCCGGACGCACCTGAGACAATCGGCGGCATGACCGCTGCTTCGACGGACGACCGCCGTTACGTTCTGACCCTCGGCTGCCCGGACACCACCGGCATCGTGGCCCGCATCGCCACCTTCCTCGCCGAGGTGGGCGGTTCCATCGTCGAAGCTGCCTACCACGCCGACCAGGACAGCGGCTGGTTCTTCACGCGGCAGGCGGTGCGCGCCTCGTCCATCCCGTTCGGGATCGACGAACTGCGGGAGAAGTTCGCGGTCGTCGCCGAGCAGATCGGCCCGGACACCGAGTGGACGCTGTCGGACACCGGCGAGACCAAGCGCGTCGTGCTGCTGGTGAGCAAGGAAGCGCACTGCTTGCACGACATCCTCGGACGCGTGGCGGCCGGCGAACTCAAGGCCGAGATCTGCGCGGTCGTCGGGAATCACCCCGAACTCGAGACGGTCGCGAAGCGGCACGGCATCGACTACCACTACGTGTCGTTCCCCAAGGACCCGGCCGAGCGCGGACCGGCGTTCGAGCAGGTGCGCAAACTCGTCGACGTGCACGACCCGCACGCGGTGGTGCTGGCCCGGTTCATGCAGGTGCTGCCCTCCTCGCTGTGCGAGCATTGGGCCGGGCGGGCCATCAACATCCACCACAGCTTCCTGCCGTCGTTCATCGGTGCCCGCCCGTACCACCAGGCGTTCACGCGCGGCGTCAAGCTGATCGGTGCGACCTGCCACTATGTCACCGCCGAACTCGACGCGGGCCCGATCATCGAGCAGGACGTGATCCGCGTCGGTCACGGCGACACGGTCAGCGACATGGTGCGTCAGGGCCGGGACGTCGAGAAGCTGGTGCTGGCCCGCGGTCTGCGCTGGCATCTCGAGGACCGGGTGCTGGTGCACGGCCGCAAGACCGTGGTCTTCAACTGATCGGTCTTCGATCGACCGGGACCGCTCTCACGCGACGACGGTGACGGTCCGGCTGTGCAGCCCGGTCGCACCGTCCGGGACCGGCGGACGCCGTTGCTCGTCCTGGATTGCCCCGGTGCCGTCGACGGCCCGGACCTCGAGCGTGTGGTCGCCGGGGCTCGCGTCCCACACCCACCGCCATTGGCGCCAGGTGTCCACCGAGTACTCGGTGGCCGGTTCCGCCTCCTGCCAGGGACCGCCGTCGACGCGGACCTCGATCCGGTCGATCCCGCGGTGCTGCGCCCACGCGGTGCCGGCCACGACGACGGGCCCGGCCGTGAGCCGGGCGGATCGAGCCGGCACGTCGATCCGCGAGGCGGTGCGGATCGGACCCTTCGCCGCCCAGCCGCGCCGCGTCCAGTAGGCCTCCGCGCGGTCGAACCGGGTCAGCTCCCAGTCGACGACCCACTTCGTCGCCGAGACGTAGCCGTAGAGCCCGGGCACCACCTGCCGCGCCGGGTAACCGTGCTGGAGGGGGAGCGGTTCGCCGTTCATCGCGACGGCCAGGAGCGCGTCACGACCGTCGCGCAGCACCCCGACGGGTGTTCCGACGGTGAACCCGTCGACGCTGGTGGACAGCAACATGTCGGCATCGGGGTGGACCCCGACACGATCGAGGATGTCCGCGATCCGGTAGCCGGTCCAGCGGGCATTGCCGGCGAGGTCGCCGCCCACCTCGTTCGACACGCACGTCAGCGTCACCAGACGCTCGACCGTCTCGAACGCCGCGAGATCGTCCCAGGCGAGCGTCGTCTCCCGATCCACCATGCCGTGGATGCGCAGCCGCCAGTCCGCGGTGGTGAGGCGCGGCACCTGCAGGGCGGTGTCGATCCGGTAGAAGTCGCGGTTCGTCGTGACGAAGGCGGTGGCGCCGGGCACCGCGCGCGGTCCGGTCGTCAGGTCGGCGCCGGGCGGAATCGCCGGTGCCGCGTCCGCGGCGAGGGGCACCCGGAACCGGTCGCGGTCCTCGAGCACCACCGCCAGCCGATCCGCGAGATACCGGCCGACGGCACCGGCCGCGACCGCGACCGCGACACCCGCGCCCAGGACCACCAGGAAGCGCCGGCGGTCCAGGTTCGGCGACGCCGGATCCTGCCCTCCCCGCGGCGTCCACAGCGCCCGGATCGCGAACTGCAGGAACAGCATTCCCACGACGACGGCGATCACCGTCGGGATCGCAGCGGTCGCGGTCGCTTCGGGCCGGTGCAGCGCCGCGTACACCCCGACCGCTCCGAGCGCCGCGAGCAGCGCTCCGCCGTAGGGGCGCCGCGGCCGTTCGATCAGCCCGGCGACGACCGCACATACCGCGAGCAGCACCGACATGCCGACGAACAGCGCCGGTTTGTCGGCGGTGCCGAACGTGCCGATCGCGAATTCGCGGGCCCAGGCGGGTGCCCGATCGACGGTCGTGCCGCCGACCGCGAAGAACGGGGACGCGTCCGGATCGGTCGCTGCGGCCAGCAGCTCACCGACCCCGAGGACGAGGAGAACCGCGACGACGCCGGTCGCCGCCCGCGAGAGCATCCCCGGCGAGCCGGTGCTCGGTGGTCGGGTGCTCGGCGTTGTGGCCATGGCGATCCTCCGGTGTGTCACCGAGGGTTCGGACCCGCAGCCCCGTCGGATGGGCCGGCGGTTCAGCCGCGGACGAGCCGGCCGGCGCGTTCGAACAGATGCTGTAGTTCGGAGTTGAACACGTCGATCGCCTCGACCGAGCTCATGTGCCCGATGCCGTCGACGACGACGAGATGCTCGAGGTGGCCGGCTTCGTCGAGTTCTGCGGCGAGTCGATGCGCGTGGCTCGGCGGGGTGAGCCGGTCGGCGGTGCCCACGAGGACGGTCGTCGGGACGGTGAGGTTCGCCAGACCGTGGTGGACGTCGAGGGCGCTGAGCGCGACACCCCAGCCGCCGCGGGTGCGGGGCGGGCAGCCGAGCACGATCTTCTCGCAGAACGCGACCGCGGCGGGTGTCGCGGTCGGTGACAGAGCGACGTACTTGAGTGCGCGGGTCGTGACGGGAGACGCGACGAGCGGCACGGTGGCGCCCATCAACCGGCGTGCGACGGGCACCGGCACGCGGGGCGCGCGCTGCGGCAGCGGCACGATCGTCGACGCCGCGACCAGATTGTCCATGCCGGTGCTCGCGAGCAGCACGCCCGAGACCCGGTCGCGCACCTGCTCGGGATGCCGTTCCGCCCACGCCATGATGCTGATACCGCCCATGCTGTGACCGGCGAGCACCGCCGTGCGGCCGGCCGGGACGGTCGCGGCGAGTACCGCGGCGAGGTCGTCCGCGAGCACGTCGGGCCCGAAGACGCGGCTGCCGACGTCGCTGCGCCCGTGTCCCCGCTGGTCGTAGACGACAACGCGGTACTTCTCGGCGAACGCGTTGATCTGCGGTGTCCAGAATTCGGTGGAGCAGGTCCAGCCGTGGCTCAGCACGAGGACGTCGGCGTCGGGATCGCCGTAGGCGCGGACGTGCAGGCGCGCACCGTCGTCCGTGACGACCTCGACCTCCTCGTGCAGGACCTGCGGTTCCGCCAGCAGGGCTTCGCTGGGATCCCCGCCCGTCACGACGCTCCGGGCCGTGCTCCTGCGGCGGGCCGCCACGGCTCCGAGTGCGGCACCGGTGGTGACGAGTCCGGCGACCGCGAGCGCGGTCCGGCGTGAAGGCTTCTTCACCTGTGTTCTACTCCGATCTGGTCCGGCGGTACTTCTGGTCAGAGGATGTGCGCGCGGCGCAGCAGCGCGGTCGAGGGGCCGCCGATCAGCCCCACCCCGTCGAGGAATTCGACGGTGCGGCGCGAGGCGTTGCGGATCCGGTCGTGGTAGTGGGCATTGCTCCGGGCCGCGGCCCTGGCCTCGTCGACGTCCAGGCCCGCCGCCGCGTAGACGCGCGGGTTCACCAGGTTGGTGACGATGAAGTACGCGGAGACTCCGAGGTGCATCCTGATCCAGGCCCGTTCGGCGCGGGACGCGTCGCGCATCCGGCGGGCCGTCTCCTCGCGGGCGTAGCGGATATGCCGGGATTCCTCGATCACGTGGATCCGGCTCACGGTTCGCGTGATGGGCTGGACGCGTTCGTCACGCATGAAGTCGCGCTGCATCGCGTCGAGGATCTCCTCGGCGAACAGTGCCCCGCCGAAGGCGAGTGCGCCGCCGGCCACGGCCTTGAAGGCGCGTCCGGATTCGCGGACCCAGCGCGGCGGCCGGTACGAGGGGATGCCGAAGTGCTGCGCGGATCGGGCGAACATCGTCGAGTGCCGGCATTCGTCGGCGATCTCGGTGAGGCCGAACTGCACGTAGGGCGTCGCGGGGTCGTGCCGGTAGAGGTCCCGGACGAGCATCTGCATGAGGATCATCTCGAACCAGATCCCGGTGCCCGCGATGCTGGCGGCTTCGTGCCGGGTCAGGGTGAGGCGCTGGTCCTCGGTCATGTGGTCCCACAGCTCGGTGCCGTAGAGACTGGACCATTCGGGACTCATGCCGTACTTGTCCGGCGGGATCGGAGCGTCCCAGTCGATCTCGATCCCGGGATCGAAGGACGAGCGTGAAGCGGATTCGAGCAGCCGCGCGGCGGTGTCCTGCCGGTCACCGGTGCGGAAGGGTCGGGTGAGCGTCACGGCGATCACCTCGTCTCGGAAATTTAGCCGTAACTCCGAGTGTCACTATCTTGCCGTCCGGTGTCAAGGGACGGCAGGGGTCACCACCGCGGGCGCTGCACCTCTTCCACGCGCGGCCGTACGTCCACCAGGTACACGCACACCGCGACGACCCCGACGATGCCCAGCATCCCGATGGCCCCGAACAGGAACAGCACGACCAGCGCCACGGCGAGGATCCCGACCCACACCGGCTTGGTGAGCTTGTCGACGGCGGGGAATGCTTCCGCCGGCTGACGCACCGCGTGGACGAGCGCGAACACCGCCCCTGCGATCGCGAGGATCTGCAGAGCGAAGAGGATCAGACCGGCGAGAGAATCGACATTCGGCACGCCTCCATCCTACGAGCATCGGCTCCCGTGCACTGGGCACGGGAGCCGATGCTCTGTGTTCTCACGGGAGCCGATGCTCCGTGTTCTCACGGGAGCCGATGCTCCGTGTTCTCACGGGAGCCGATGCTCCGTGTTCTACAGGAGATGTTCCGCGTTCGACCGGAGAGAAGCCTTGATCAGGCGCCGGTGGTCTTGCGCGGGGCCGCCTTCTTGGCCGGGGCCTTCGCCGCGGTCTTGGCGGGCGCCTTGGTCGCGGTGGCCTTGGCCGGGGTGACCTTGGCGGCAGGCTTCACCGGGGCAGCCTTCTCCGTCACGGACTTGGCCGCCTCGTCCACCTCCACAGCGGCGGCCTCGACGCGGTCGGCAGCCTCGTCGGCAACCTCTTCGGCCTGGTCCGCGATCTCGAGAACCCGCAGCGCAGCCTCGTCGCCGGCGTCGGCGATGGCGTCGCCGACCTCCGAGGCGGTCTCGGAGATGCGGCCGGCAGCGAGACCGGCGAGCTTCGCGGCCCGCTCACCGACGGCGCGGGTCTGACGGGCGACGGTGCCGAGGGCGTCCTCGGTCAGGTCGACGGCGTCACCGAACGCCGCCTCGGCGCGCTCGAGGCCCTCTTCGACCGCGGGCTGCTTGCGGAGGCGCTCGACGGTCTCCTCGCCACGTTCCGCGAGCGAGGTGTACAGGTCGGACGCGACCTTCAGGTACGCCTCGGCGACCTTGCGCAGCTCCTCGGGGCTGAACTTCTCGCGCAGTTCCGCGAGTTCCTCGGGCAGCTCGGACGGCAGCCCGGCGAGACGCTCGCGCAGCGATTCGACGGTCTCGGTCAGATCGCCGGGCAGGGCGAGAAGCTTCTCGCGGGCGCTGTCCACGCGCTCGTTGACGTCGACCCGGTTGGTTTCGGCGCGCTCACGCACCTGAGCGACGACGTCTGCGACGGCCTGAACGACGGCGTCGCCCGCGCCGACTGCGGCGTAGAGGGAATTGCGGATGGAGACATTGGGATCGGTCATGTCATTTCTCCTGTTCATCGGGGTCGGTCTCGTACCCGTCGGCGGTCCCGGACTTCACGTCCGGCGCCGGCCCGGGCGGGGCGGACTCGTTCTCGCGACAGAACGAGTCGTAGATGTCGAGCAGGACCTGCTTCTGCCGCTCGGTGAGAGCGGAATCGGCAAGCAGCGCGTCACGTACCGCGCTCTGCGGGCGCTGCTCGAGAATCCCGGCCCGCACGTAGAGAACCTCCGCGGACAACCGGAGGCCCTTCGCGATCTGCCCGAGCACCTCCGCGGAGGGCTTGCGGAGCCCACGTTCGATCTGACTGAGATAGGGATTGCTGACGCCGGCGAGCTGCGACAACTGCCGCAACGACACCTGCGCCGCCTCGCGCTGGGCGCGGATGAACCCGCCGATGTCCTGTGCTGCGGAGTTCACGACTCGCGACGCGAGATCGCTCGGTCCGCCGGTTCCGGATCCCTCACCGTCCGGGTTCTCGACCGGCACGGTGTCCCCTTCGTTCGTGGGCATGACCCCAGCATACGAGCAGGTGCTAGCTACAGCAAGCACTCTGCTAGCAAGTGAGGGACCTCACGAGAACAGCAGCTGGGACACTGTGTAGATGGCCAGACCCGCGAGCGACCCGACGACCGTGCCGTTGATGCGGATGAACTGCAGATCCCGCCCGACGGCCAGCTCGATCTTGCGGCTCGCCTCGTCGGCGTCCCAGCGCTCGACGGTTTCCCGGATCACCGCGGTGATCTCGTCGGCGTAGTTCGCGGCGATGTAGCGGGCACCGTCGAGCAGCCAGCCGTCGACCTTGCCGCGCAGTTCGTCGTCGTCGCGCAGCCGTGCCCCGAGGTGCATGACGTTCTCTGCGACCTTCGTGCGCAGGGTGCTGTTCGGATCGTCTACGGATTCGAGGATCATGCGCTTGGCGGTCCGCCACGTGGCGGCCGCGAGCTGGGTCACCTCGTCCCGTCCCATGATCTCCGCCTTGACGCGTTCGGCCTTGGCGATCGTGGCCGGATCGGTCTGCAGGTCGCGCGCGTAGTCGGCGAGGAACTTGTTGGCGGCGAGCCGGACCTCGTGGGTCGGGTTGGACCGGACCTTCCAGGTGAATTCGACGAGTTCGCGGTGGATCTTCTCGCCGAGCAGCATGTCGACGAACTTCGGCGACCACGACGGCGAGTCCCGCGAGATGATCCGGTCGATGGTCTCCTGACTGCCCAGCGCCCATTGGTGGGCCCGTTCGGCGAGCATGTCGATCAGCGGCAGGTGACGCTCCTCGGCGATGAGCTCGGTGAGCACCCGGCCGATCGGCGGCCCCCACTCGGGCTCGGCGATGCGCTTGACGATCGTGTGGTCGATGACCTGCTGGATGTCCTCCTCGCGCAGCACCGTCACGATGCCGCGCAGCACCGTCGACGTCTCCTGCGCGACCCGCTGCGCGTTCGCGGGCTGGGCCATCCAGCCCCCGAGCCGCAGCGGGATCTGCGCGGACTCGATCTTCGCGGACACGACGTCCGGAGCCAGGAAGTTGGTGCCCACGAACGAACTCAGGCTCGCCCCGAGCTGGTCCTTCTTCTTCTTGATGATCGCGGTGTGGGGCACCGGGACACCGAGGGGGTGCCGGAACAGGGCCGTCACGGCGAACCAGTCGGCGAGGGCACCGACCATGCCCGCTTCCGAGGCCGCTCGCACGTAACCGACCCACTCGCCGGCACCCCGGGTTTCCTGCCAGCGGCAGAACAGGTACACCACCGTGGCGAACACCAGGAATCCGGTGGCCACCGCCTTCATCCGGCGGAGATCAGCGCGCTTGGCGGCATCGTCGTTGGTGAGAAGTTGCACCTTCGCCATTGTGCCGAAACCGGACGGACACCCGCGGGACGTGCCGCGACACGAAGCGGCTCGCCGTAGACTGAGCCGACGATCGAAACCGAACGGATGTGCCAACCCAGTGCCCAGCAAAAGCGCGCCCTCGCCGACCACGACCCCGGAATCACCAGCGTCCACAGCATCCGCAGCGCCGCAACCGGCGCCCGCCAAGCAGGACGGACGCAAACGCCGGTGGCACGAGCACAAGATCGCGCGGCGCGAGGAGCTCGTCGACGGCACGATCGCCGCGATCCGGGTACGCGGCCACGACATCGGGATGGACGAGATCGCCGCGGAGATCGGCGTCTCCAAGACGGTTCTGTACCGCTACTTCACGGACAAGAACGATCTGACGACCTCGACGATGATGCGGTACGTCGAGCGGATCCTGGCGCCGAGGATCTACGCGGCCGTCGGCGAGGATCTCGACGAGTACGAACTGACCCGGGTCGCGATCGCCGCGTACGTCGAGACCGTTGCCTCCGACCCGGAGGTCTACCTGTACGTGATGAGCAACAGCTCGTCGGCGAGCCGCGATGTCGTGGCCGATTCCGAGCGGATGATCGCCGAGCTGGTGGCGACCGTCCTCGGTGAGCGCCTGCGGTTGCTGGAGATGGATTCGGGGGGATCGGTGCCGTGGGCCTACGGCATCGTCGGCGGAATCCAGCTCGCGACGCACTGGTGGATCTCGAACAAGTCGATGACCGCGGAAGATCTCATCGACTACCTGACGATGATGACGTGGGGCGGCTTGACCGGCATCGCATCGGCGGCCGGCTCGCCCGTCAGGTTCAAGTCCCAGCCGCATCCGCTCCGGCGCGACGACCGGGAGGAAAGCGACGAAGTCGCGGAGTGACATTTTCACGTAACTTCGGGTTACGTGTAAAATCGGGTCATGTCCGAGGGATTCCGAGGCCGCGCGGAGGTCGCCGTCGCCGGCAGGCAGGTCGTCGTCGACGTCGAACTCGCCGACTGGTTCGATCCGATCAGTGGCCGGCACCGCTGGCGCGGCCGGCTGCGCGACCTGGCGTCCGCGTTCGCTCCGGATGCTCCGCCGTCCACCGGCACCGAGCTGACGCTGACGCTTCTCGACCCGGACCACGCTGCCACCGCGACCGCCCGCGTGACCGACATCGATCTGTGGGGCAGCCACATGATCGACGGCATTTCGCCGCCGCCCTATCCGGTCGGACCCGACGAACTCGATCTGCCGGACGACGACACCTTCGGCGACACTCACCCCGAACACCGCTGACGACGGCCGGCGTGTGGCACGCTTCGTGCCATGTCGAAGGACGCCGAGAACAGCCCGTGGACGATTCCTGCCACCGAGGCACTGCGGGCCGGGCCGCACACCCGCGTCGCCGAAATCGACGCGGACGCCACCCCGGGGTTCGAGGGCGACAAGGAACTCGGCACACGCCTTCTCGAGGAACGCGGCGCGTACCTGTCGGACCTGCAGGAGAAGCTGTTCGCGAACGGCCGCTCGGGTGACCGACGATCGGTACTGCTGGTGCTGCAGGGCATGGACACCGCCGGCAAGGGCGGAATGGTGCGCCACGTCATCGGGCACGTCGACCCGCAGGGCGTCGACCACACATCATTCGGAGTCCCCACCCCGGAGGAGAAGCAGCACCACTACCTGTGGCGGATCCACAAGGCACTGCCCCGCGCCGGGCAGATCGGCGTGTTCGACCGCTCGCACTACGAGGACGTGCTCGTCGTGCGCGTGCACAATCTGGTCCCGGAGAAGGTCTGGAGCACCCGATACGACGAGATCAACCAGTTCGAACGGGAAATCGTCGACAGCGGGACCACGATCGTGAAGGTCGCCATGTTCGTCTCGCTCGACGAACAGAAAAAGCGCCTGGCCGAGCGCCTCGAGCGCCCGGACAAGCACTGGAAGTACAACCCGTCGGACGTCACCGAACGCGCCTTGTGGCCCGAGTATCAGGAGGCGTACCAGGCGATGCTCGACAAGACCAACACCGATTACGCGCCGTGGTATGTCATCCCGTCCAACCGCAAGTGGTTCAGCCGCATCGCGGTCGGCGAACTCCTGATCGACGCGCTCGAACGCCTCGATCTGGACTGGCCCGCAGCACAGTTCGACGTCGAACTCGAAAAACAGCGCCTGGCGCAGTCCTGAGGGCTGCGCCAGGCCGATCGGGTCGGCTCCGGGTCAGAACAACTTGGGCGTTACCCGGTGCACCTTGTGGTCGTGATGGATCGTGCCTCCGATCATCGCCATCGCGATTCCGGCAACGACGAGGGTGCTGATCCCGGCGACGATTGCCGGTCCGGTGTGGCCGTATCCCGCCGCAAGCAGGAACAGGGCGAGGCATGCGATCGCAAGCAACCCGAGGGTGTATCCCGCCCAGGCGACGAAGAGGTTGAGTTTCATACGACACTCCTTCCGCAAGGACGAATACCTGGTCCGGTGCTGCCGACGGTACCCCACGGTGATCCGCGTCACAAGGTTGCGAAACGCGCACATCGCCCCTGCTGAGCCGGGCAGCATGGCAGTTTTGACTGATGACGCGTTCCAACCCGTTCGAGGACGAGGACGAGCCACCCGAGACCACGTACTCGCGCCGCTACGAGAGCGACGCCCAGCAACTCGACCGGAACTGGTCCAGCCTGCTGCAGGAACTGCGTGTCGTCCAGACCGGCGTGCAACTGCTCACCGGCTTCCTCCTGACCCTGCCGTTCCAGAACGCCTTCAGCGCCCTGTCGAGGAACGAGAAGGGCATCTATCTGATCACCGTCCTCGCCTCGATTGCGGCGACCATCCTCCTCGTCGCGCCGGTCAGCATGCATCGGCTCCTCTTCCGGCGCAGGCAGCTGGACCGGCTGGTGCTCACCGCGCACAGGTTCGCACTCGCCGGGCTGCTCCTGCTCGGGGTGTCGATGACCGGGGTCGCCATGCTCGTGGTCGGGCTCGTGATCAACTCGACCGCGGCGACCGTCGCCGGAGTGTGCACCGCCGCGCTGTTCATCGCGATCTGGATCCTCTACCCGTGGCGCTTCCGCCGTCGCGCCAGGCGGCACCCCGACCCGAAGCAGAGCGAGGAGCACCGGAACGAGTAGCGGGATGCACCGACCGCACCGCGGGCGGCATCGATCGACCGCACCGCGGTCAGCATCGATCGACCGCACCGCGGTCAGCATCGATCGACCGCACCGCGGTCAGCCGGGTAGCGTCTCGCCCCCGATCGGCGCCAGCACCTCACCGCTGTAGTACGACGACATCGTGTTCGACGCGAAGAACACGTAGGACGGTGCGATCTCGTCGGGTTGCGCCGCGCGCCCGTACGGCGCCTGCTTGCCGAAGTCCGCGACCTTCTCCTCGTCCATGGTGGCGGGGATCAGCGGAGTCCACACCGGCCCCGGAGCGACGCAGTTCACGCGGATTCCTCTGTCCTGCAACGCCTGTGCGAGCGAATAGGTCAGCGCCAGCACAGCCCCCTTGGTGGCTGCGTAGTCGATGAGGGACTTGTTGCCGCGCAGCCCGTTGATCGAGGAGGTGTTGATGATCGACGATCCGGACGGCAGGTGGTCGAGCGCGGCCTTCGTGACGTGATAGAAGCTGTCGATGTTCACCGCGAACGTGCGGCGCCACTGCGCTTCGTCGAGATCGGCGAAGTCGTCGACCGGCTCCTGGTAGGCCACGTTGTTCACCAGGATCTGCAGGCCACCGAGTCGAGCGGCCGCCTCGGACACCACCTCCCGGCAGTGCGCCGGATCGGCGAGATCGCCCCGGAACAGGTGGCAGTCGCACCCTTCCCGCCGCACCAGCTCCGCGGTGTGCTCGGCGTCCCGGTCCTCCTCGAGGTACGCGATGGCGATGTCCGCGCCTTCCTTGGCGAACGCGACCGCGACCGCGCGGCCGATCCCCGAGTCCCCGCCGGTGATCAGCGCCTTGCGCCCTTCGAGCAGTCCGCGACCGCGGTATCCGCGCATCTCGTCCCTGGGCTCGTCGGCCATGTCCGCGGTTTCGCCGGGATAGTCGATCGTGTGCGGAGGATGTACATGTTCCTGGTCATCGCTGCTCATGACCGGCGGATACCCGCCGCTGCCCGGTTCACACCCGACGGTTTCCTTCCGCCCCGCTCCGGGTATCCGCGACCATGCGTTCTCCAGCTGCCGCCCCGCTGCCGCGGCCGCGCGGGCCGATTTCCGATGCGGTCGTCACCCGGCTCACCGGGACACCGGACGAGTCACCGTGGCCGCATCCACCCGCCGACGTGGACCCGTACGGCGACGACGTGCAATTGGCGCTGACGGTGCTCTACGAACTGCACTACCGGGGATTCCCCGAGGTCGATCCCGGTTGGGAGTGGGCGCCGGGTCCGCTCGGTGTGCGCGCCGCGCTCGAACGGTCGTTCCTGGACCGGCTGCGCGCCGATGTCCCGGGAGGTACGGATGTCGACGCAACCTTCGACGCGGTGTGCCGCGAGCCCCGCGACGCCTGGAGCGTGTCCCACCACCTGGCCGAGCAGGGCACGTGGTCGCAGCTGCGGGAGTACTTCGTGCACCGGTCCATCTACCAGCTCAAGGAAGCCGATCCGCAGGCCTGGGCCATTCCGCGCCTCACCGGCCGGGCCAAGGCGACGCTGGTGGCCGTCGAATTCGACGAGTACGGCGCGGGGCACCACGACCGTGTGCACGCGCAGTTGTTCGCCGATCTGATGGTCGCGGCCGGATTGGACGACACCTATCTGGGATATCTCGACCGCGTGCCGGCGCTCACCCTGGCACCGGTGAACTTCATGTCGATGTGTGCCCTGCATCGCTCCCGCATCGGCATGCTCGTCGGCCAGTTCGCGGCCGCCGAGATGACGACAGGTCCGAGTGCGCGCCGGATGGTGCAGGCACTCGAACGCCTGGATGCCGCCCCGGAATGCGTCCGGTTCTACACCGAGCACGTCGAGGCGGATGCGGTGCACGAGCTGGTGTTACGACACGACGTCGTCGGGGACCTGCTCGACCGCGATCCGGATGCGGCCGGTGATGTGGTCTTCGGGGCGGAAGCCATCGAGTTCCTCGAGGGCCGGCTCGGCAGCCATCTGCTCGACCGGTGGTCCCGCGACGAGTCATCGCTGCTCGAACCGGTCGAGGCTACCTGAGACCCGTTCGGCCCCTTAGCCGTTCAGCGCCTCTCCGTTCAGCCTCTCTCGAGGTCGTCCTCGTCGACGACGTGCACGGCCGCTTCCTCGGCTCCGGCTCCCCCACCGTCGATTCCGACGTCCTCGGCGACGAGTTCGGCTTCGGTGTCCTCGCCCGTCCCCTCGTCCGGCGCGACGAGCCGGCCCGCGCGGGCGGTGTCGGCACCGCCCGAGCCCGTATCGGGTTCCTCTTCCGCGAGGCGGGATTCGAGGTCGTCGTGCGGTTCGAGACCGACGGGGCGCTCGGGCGGTGAGATCCCTTCGTCCAGAACGTCGTCGACACCGCGATCGACGAGGGTGTCCTCGGGCTGCAACTGATCTTCGTCGTCGACGCTGTACTCACCGGGGACGCTCGCCCCGGGGTTCTCCGAAGTAGGCATGCTTCGACCATGCCACCGTTCGCCCGGTTGCGCCATGTTCGCGTATTGCACTGCCTGTGGATTGCGATGCGGGAACAGATATCCGATGTGGTCGGGCGGCATCCGGGTGACCGTCGACGAGTCGGTACTCGACGGTTTGAATTGCCGGGATCGGGGTATTCTCCCCCATCGTCCGAGCCGATTCGAGCACGGGCACCGACAGCAAGGTAGACGATCATGATCATCCTCGGCCTGATCCTTCTGGTGGTCGGATTCCTGACCGGGATCTCGATCCTGTGGACGCTCGGTATCATCCTCCTCGTGGTGGGCGTCATTCTGGCATTGCTCGGCGCCACCGGACGGGCCGTCGGCGGCCGCAGGCACTGGTACTGACTCTTCTCACCGCCGGGGCGCGCGAGCGCTCCGGCGGTGACTGGTGTCGCACAACGGATAGATGCCGCTGCGATGGCAGCGGCACACCGCGACCACGAACCGATCGGACGTCACCTCGGTGCCGTCCTCACCCACGATCCGCACCGGTCCCTCGACGAGCATGGGACCGCCCGGCACCAGCCGGACGGTCCGCACATCCACCCGCGTGTCATCCCGTGTGTTCCGGTCGGTCGGCACGGATCACCACCACTTCCTCGGTCTCGATTTCGGTCTCGTTCTCGACTGTGAGAACGGAAGCGTCTGCCGCAGAATCGTTTCGAAGCTGCTTCAGATATTCGGTTCGACTTCGCATCACGGGGCCGAACGGTATGCGCTCCCGCGCGACCACGGTGGCCTTCGCGCCCCCGGCGCGCAGCATCTCCAAGGTGGTGTCCACGCCGGTGAACTCCGAGTGCACGACGAGCGCGAATCCTCCGGGCCTCAACAGCTTCGGGATCTCCCGGCACAGCGGGTCGACGACGGAACGCCCGTCCGGGCCGGCATCCCAGCGCGGATCGTAGGCTCCACCGGGCGCCGGCACGTAGGGCGGATTCGAGACGATCACGTCGAACGGCGCGAGCCTGTGCGCAACGCCGAGGCCCCCGCGAAGCACCCGGATGGGCAGTCGCCGCGACCACGCGTTGAGCCGGGCGGTGAACACCGCGCGGGGCGCGATGTCCAGTGCCGTCACCGATTCGGCACCCGCTCGCGCCGCCGTGACCGCCAGGATTCCGGTGCCGGTACAGAAGTCGAGGACCTTTGCACCCGGCGGCGGGCCGGCGGAACCGTAGGCTTGCGCCAGCAGCCACGAATCCTCTTGCGGCCGATACACTCCCGGCATTCTCCACAACATGTCGGGTCGCACCACTACAGCACTCCGGGTTCGTGGGTGGACGTGCCACCGGATCCGCCGAGCCGACGACTTCGGAAGTTGAGCACGATCATCACTGCCCCCACGACGATCAGGGCGACGGCAACGATCGTTCCGACAGCCGTCCAGCCTTCGAAACCGCCACCGGCGGCCGTCAGGACCAGAGCTATCGCGGCGACGCCTGCCAGGACGCACACATACCCGGCCCATCCTGCGAACCGGCTTCCCGTCGTGGAGCGACCGCGATTCGTTGTATTCGCCATGCGGGCGGTTACCCGGCCGCACGGACAACGAAACCGGGCATCCGGGGAACAAGATTCCGGGTCCGGTCGTTGGTCCGGGCATGACTGTTGCGAACCCGGTACCGAATGTGACTCTCGACGACGGAAACTCGATCCCGCAGATCGGGTTCGGGGTGTGGCAGGTGCCCGACGACGAGTGCTTCACCGCGGTCACCAGCGCTCTGACCATCGGATATCGCAGTATCGACACGGCTGCGATCTACGGGAACGAGGTCGGTACCGGCCGGGCGATCGCGGCGGCGGGAGTACCGCGCGACGAACTGTTCGTCACCACCAAGCTGTGGAACAGCGCGGACGGTCCGTGGACCCGGGACCGCGTGTTCACCGAGTTCGACGCGTCCCTCGACCGTTTGGGGCTGGACTATGTGGACCTGTATCTGATCCACTGGCCGCGGCCGATGCGTGAGGACTATCGAACGATCTGGCAGGCGTTCACCGAGTTGAAGGCCGACGGTCGTGCCCGGTCGATCGGTGTGTCCAACTTCCAGCCGGAGCAGTTGCGAACGATCATCGCGGACACCGGCGTGGTGCCGGTGATCAATCAGATCGAGGTACATCCGGATTTCGCGCAGACCGAACTGCGGCGGGTGCACGACGAACTCGGCATCGTCACCGAGGCGTGGTCGCCGCTCGGCCAGGGCCGTGGCCTGCTCGACGATCCCACCCTCGCGCGGATCGCGCTCGAGCACGACCGCTCGCCCGCGCAGGTGGTGCTCCGGTGGCATCTGCAGATCGGCAACGTGGCGATCCCGAAGTCGGTGACCCCGCACCGGATCCGGCAGAACCTGGACGTGTTCGACTTCGAACTCGATGCGGCCGAGCTCGACGCGATCTCGGCACTCGACACCGGGAACCGGCTCGGCGGCGATCCCGCCACCTTCGACGTGGGGTGACGGCCCGAGGGTCGATTCGTTCGCGCGACTACGATTCGCCGGGTGACCGATTACGACGATTTCGACATGTTCGGCGGCCTCGACGCCTCGACCCTGCCGCTGCGGCAGCAGCAGATCCTGGCGGTGATCCGGGACTGGGCAGCGGCCAACGGGTGCGCGCCGAGCACCCGGCAGATCGGGGACGCGGTGGGCCTGCGGTCGACGTCGTCGGTGTCCAAGCATCTGCGCAGTCTCGAGGACAAGGGGTTCCTGCGGCGGGGTTCGGCGGTGGCGCGTCAGCTGGACGTGCGCCCGTTCCTCGCCGCGTCGGCGCCGGCCGGGTCCGATCGGACGGTCCCGGTGCCGGTCGTCGGCGACATCGCGGCCGGCGTGCCGATCCTCGCCGAGCAGCACGCCGACGACGTGCTGGCGCTGCCGCGGGAGCTGGTCGGTTCCGGCACCGTGTTCGGGTTGCGGGTGCGCGGCGATTCCATGGTCGACGCGGCGATCTGCGACGGCGACGTCGTGGTGGTGCGGCAGCAGAGCGAGGCACATTCCGGCGAGATCGTCGCCGCGATGATCGACGGCGAGGCCACCGTCAAGGTGCTGCGCCGGCGGAACGGGCACGTGCAGCTCGAACCGCGGAATCCGGCGTATCCGGTCCTCGACGGAGATCGGGCCGTCGTGCTGGGCAAGGTGGTGTCGGTGATGCGCCGGATCTGAGCTGCCCGCCCGCGCGGACGCCGGGTGAGTTCTACGACAAGACGTAGTAAAAGGGTCCGGATCGGCCCTACCATCGGCCTGTGACCACCACTCACCCGGTGAAACGACCCAAGAGTTGGCACCAGCGCGCAGGTAAGCCCGTGCGCATCTGGCTCGCCCTGCTGATCGTCGCGGGTCTGACGCACCCGTTCCTGCCCGAATCGCGGTGGCTGCTGGTCCACCTGTTCACCCTCGGCGCCGTCACCAACTCGATCGTGGTGTGGTCGCAGACCCTCGCCGAGCGTTTTCTCGGCTATCACCTCCCCGACAGCGCCCGCGGACCGCAGCTCGTGAAGATCTACCTGCTCAACGCGGGCATCGTCGTCACCGTCGCCGGTGTCCTCACGGGGTGGTTCCCGGCCACGCTCGTCGGTGCGGTCCTCGTGGGTGCGATGCTCGCGTGGCATGCCATCTCGCTTCTGCTGCTGATCCGGCAGGCGCAGCGAGTACGGGCCCTGGACGGTGAGGAACCCGCCCTGCACGCCCAGAGCGTGTGGTTCCTCGTCGCATCGTCGGCGTTGCTGCCGGTCGGTGCCGGATTCGGTGCCGCCCTCGCCTACGGGCAGACCGACAGCACCCAGGCCGGGTTCCTGCTCGCCCACCAGGCGATGAACCTGCTCGGCTTCCTCGGCCTGGCCGCCGCCGGAGTGCTTACGGTGATGTACCCGAACCTGATCGGCATGGACGCCACCGGGGCGCGGCGACGACCCGTCGCACTCGTGGTCCTGCTCGCCGGTATCGCCGTGCTCCTCGTCGGCGCCCTGACCGCGCATCCGCTCGTCGCCGCGGCAGGCTGCGCGCTCTACCTCGCCGGATGGGTCGTCGTCGCCGGTCCGCTGCTGCGCGGAGCCGTGTCGCACCCTCCCACCGGGTTCGCGGCCGCCTCGATCACCGCGGCGATGCTGTGGCTGCTCGGGTCGCTGCTGAGCCTGACGATCGTGCTCGCGACCGGTCCCATGACCCCGGACCGCGCCACCCTGATGACCGTCCCGTTCCTGGCGGGTTTCGCGGCACAGTTGCTGTTCGGGGTGATGAGCCACCTGCTGCCCACACTGATGGGTGGCGGGCCGGCTGTCGTCGGCGCCGGCGTCGACAAGATGAACCGCTGGTGGGTGTGGCGGCTCGTCGTCGTCAACGTCGGGTTGCTGCTGTTCCTGCTGCCGCTCGCGAGCTGGATGCGGGTGGGCGTGTCCGCGATCGTCATGCTCGCGTTCGTGCTGTTCCTGCCCATCATGGTCACCAGCGCCAAAGCCTCGATGGCGGGACGCCGCGCCGTGATGTCGGGCAAGGCTCCGGCCGAGTACACACCCGCACCGCAGCACCGCGGGTTGCAGGCCACCGCGGCCCTCGCATGCCTCGCGCTCGTCGCCGCCGTCACGTCGGGGATCGGCGGCGCCGGTCTCGGATCCGCGGACGTCTCCGCTGGCGTGACCCCGACCGGCAACACCACCGAAGTGCAGGTCCAGATGGTGGGGATGCGCTTCGTCCCCGACCGCATCTCGGTGCCGGCCGGCGACCGGCTGGTCCTCACCGTCACCAATTCCGACGATCAGGTCCACGACCTGGTGCTGTCCTCCGGCCACGACAGCGGCCGGATCGGGTCGGGGCAGACCGCGACCGTGGAGGTCGGGGTCGTGGGCACCGACATCGACGGGTGGTGTTCGATCGTCGGGCACCGGCAGCAGGGGATGGTCCTGACCATCACCGCGGACGGCGCCTCGGGCGGCGGTGCAGGCGTGCACGATCACGGCTCGGGCGGTGCCCCGGCCGTCGATCTCGCGATCGCCCCGGGCGACGACTTCGTCGCCCGCGATCCGGTGCTCGCGCCGGCACCGGGCGGCACGACCCACCGCTACACGTTCGAGGTCACCGAGGTTCCCGGCGACTACGCGGTCGGTGCGCCCCAGACCATGTGGACCTACAACGGGCGGCCGATGGGCCCGACGCTGCGAGGACGGCTGGGCGACGTCTTCGAGATCACGCTGGTCAACAACGGGGCCATGGGGCACTCCATCGATTTCCACGCCGGAACGGTCGGGCCGGACGAGCCGATGCGCACCATCGAGCCCGGCGAGCAACTCGTCTACCGGTTCCGTGCCGAGCACACCGGAATCTGGTTGTACCACTGCGCAACCGCGCCGATGGCCGTGCACATCGCCGCCGGCATGTTCGGCGCGGTCGTGATCGACCCGCCGAGCCTCGCGCCGGTCGACGCCGAGTATCTCGTGGTGCAGTCGGACGTGTATCTCGGCGACGGCGAGGTCGACGCGGACAAGGTCACCGCGGCGACGCCGGATCTGGTGGTGTTCAACGGTTTCGCGGACCAGTACGTGCACCGGCCGCTGCACGCGAAGGTCGGCGACCGGATCCGCATCTGGGTGCTCGACGCCGGTCCGGCCGAGAACATCTCTTTCCACGTCGTCGGAAGCCAGTTCGACACCGTGTACAAGGAGGGCGCGTATCTGTTGCGTCCGGGCGACCCCGATCGCGGCGGGGCCCAGGTGCTCGATCTGGCCGTCGCGCAGGGTGGATTCGTCGAAATGGAGTTCCTCGAACCCGGTACCTACACCTTCCTCAACCACCGGATGTTCGACGCCGAACGCGGCGCGAAGGGCAAGATCGTCGTCGAGTGACGGTTCCGCCACCGGCAGTTGCTCGTCACCGCAAATGCTCACGGATTCGGAATCTGCCCACTCCACACAGCGTGGGCGGATTCGAACCCGGCGCGTGGATCGGTGGCGGGCCGGCCGTTTTCCCGCAGGGCCACCGGGGTACGCGTCGAGCATGTCGAACATCCCCACACAGACTCCCCACCCATCCCCGCCGCTCGCCCGGCTGCTCGAGAGCACCGAATCGGCGTCCTGGCTCGACCGTCCCGCCACGGTGGTCCGCGCCCTGGTGAGGCCGGTCGCCGACGGCCCCGCCGGAGGTGTGCTGCGCGGTGAGTTCCTCGGCCATCCGCTGCATCCCGCACTGGTGGCGGTCCCGATCGGCGCGTGGTCCTCGGCTGCGGTCTTCGATCTGGTCTTCCGCAAGCCGGACGCGGCCCGGCGACTTCTCGGAATCGGTCTGGCCGCGACCCCTCCGACCCTGCTCACGGGGTGGTCGGACTGGTCCCGCGGCACCACGATCCAGCGGCGGGTCGGGCTGATCCACGCACTGACGAACGCCACGGGCATCGCGCTGACGGTCGCATCCTTCCGACGGCGGCGGTGCGCCCCGGAATCCTCGACGTCGTCGGTGGCGCTGAGCCTCGCGGGCCTGGGGATGATCGGTGTCGGCGGCGTCCTCGGCGGTCACCTGGCGTACGCACTCGGAATGGGCGTCTCCCCTCGCGCACACACCCACGACACCGACGCGACCGGCCCCGCCTACGACCCCGTCCTCGCCGAACCGGTCACGCCCGCGGATCGGTGAATCAGGGCTCCAGCTGGATCTTCACGGCACCGTCCACCTTGCGCTGGAAGATGTCGTACGCGTGCGGCGCCTCGGACAGCGGGAGCCGATGCGTGGCGAAGGTGTCGACGCCGAGCGGGTCGTCGTCGGTGAGCAGCGGCAGGATCTCCGGCACCCAGCGATTCACGTTGGCTTGCCCCATGCGCAGCGTGATCTGCTTGTCGAACAGGGTCAGCATCGGCATCGGGTCGGTCGCGCCGCCGTACACACCGCTGAGCGAGATGGTTCCGCCGCGCCGCACCACGTCGATCGCGCTGTAGAGCGCGGCGAGCCGGTCGACGCCGGCCTTCTGCATCAGCGGTTCGGCGACCGCCGACGGCAACAGCCCCGCCGCGGCCTGGGCGAACTTCGCGACCGGGCTGCCGTGTGCCTCCATGCCCACCGCGTCGATCACCGAGTCGGTGCCGCGCCCGTCCGTGAGATCACGGATCCGGTCGCCGAGCTCCCCGTCGGTCCCGTTCAGGTCGATCGTCTCGATTCCCCGCGCCTGGGCTCGGGCCAGCCGCTCCGGCACGAGGTCGACGCCGATCACGCGGGCACCGTGGTGGTGCGCGATCCGAGCGGCCATGTCGCCGATCGGTCCGAGGCCGAGGACCGTGACCGTGCCGCCCTCGGGAATGTCGGCGTATTCGACGGCCTGCCAGGCGGTCGGCAGCACGTCGGACAGGTACACGAACCGGGAATCGTCCGGACCGTCGGGGACCTTGATGTGCGTGGACTGCGCGTGCGGGACCCGCAGATACTCCGCCTGCCCTCCCGGAAGGCTGCCGTACAGCTTGGAGTATCCGAACAGCGCTGCACCACTGCCGTATTCACGTACCTGGGTGGTCTCGCACTGCGAGAACAAGCCGTGCCCGCACATGAAGCAACCACCGCACGACACCTGGAACGGGATCACCACCCGGTCACCGGCCTTCAGGTTCGTCACCTCGCTGCCGACTTCCTCGACGATGCCCATCGGTTCGTGTCCGAGGATGTCGCCCGGCGACATGAACGCCCCGAGCACCTCGTACAGGTGCAGATCCGAGCCGCAGATGTTGGTGGTGGTGACGCGGATGACGGCGTCGGTCGGCTCCTCGATCCGCGGGTCCGGCACCGTGTCGACCTCGACCTTGCGCTTGCCCTGCCACGTCACGGCCTTCATCGTTGCGTCCTTCCTCTCGCGTCCCCCGAACCGGATCTCCCCTGCCCCGGTTACCGCCGGGGGTTGCCGTTCAAACGCCGCGCACCGACAGCGCGGGCGTCACGATCGACGGAGCAGCCGGATCACCGCGCGTTCGACGATCTCACGGGCCTCGTCGTCGGACTTGCTGCGGGCGGCTCGCCGCAACGCGGCCCGTACGGTGCGGCCCTGTTCGTAGGCCGCAACGACTCGCGAATCGACGTACGAGGCGCGCGCCACCGCCGGCGTGTTGCCGAGTTCTTCCGCGACCCGGCGCATCACCTCGGCCTCGGCGTGGGCCAGGACGCGGTCGCCGGCCGGGGGCTCCTGCTCGGCGAAGGCGGCGGCGGCCAGCACGGTCGCGTTCCAGGTGCGCAGGTCCTTGGCGCTGCAGTCGTCGCCGGCGAGTTCCTTGAACCGTGCGTTGATGTCGTCGGCGTGCAGTTCGCGCACGGTCTTTCCCTCGCGGTAGGTCAGCAGCCGGCCGCTCTCGCTCGGGACACGACGCAGCGCCCGCACCGCGGTCGCGAGATCCGGGTCGTCGACGGCGACGACCCGCCGGATCCCGCCCTTCGCGGGATAGTCGAAGGTGAGAACGTCGCCGCTGATCCGGACGTGACTGCGCAGCAGGGTCGCGACGCCACGGGTGCCGTTCTCCTCCGCGTACTCCTCCCCGCCGACGCGGAACACGGCCCGGTCCAGCAGGCGCAGCGCCACGGCCTCGGCGCGGCGACGCCCGGCTCCGCGGCGCACGAGATCGTCCTGCACCTGCTGTCGCCACTGCGGCAATCGGGACGCCATCGCCAGCACGCGATCGTGTTTCTCCTCGTCGCGTTCGGCGCGCCACTGCTCGTGGTACAGGTACTGGCGGCGACCGGCGATGTCGGTGCCGTACGCCTGGATGTGACCGTTCTCGTGGGGGCAGATCCAGACCTGCTTCCACGCGGGCGGGATCACGAGGGCCTCGATGCGTGCACGGACCGTCGCCGTCACCGCGGCGCCGTCGACGCCGATGTAGGCGAATCCACGTCCGCGCCGCACTCTCCGGATACCGGGCGTGCTGGTCACGCTCCGCCGCAAGATCATCCGTCCCTCCACCGGCACTGTCGCATTCGGGGGAATATCCCGAATCGACCGGGCCTACACAGCGTGTTTGTTCTCGTGCTCGCGGGTACCCGGGGCGGACGACGAAAGGACGGTGAACCATGAATTCTTCGGAAACGGGCCCGCTGGCATCGCGACAGGTCGCCATCCTGGCCACCGACGGCGTGGAGGAGGCCGAACTCGTCGAGCCCCGGCGTGCCGTCGAACGCGCCGGCGCCGAGACGAAGCTGCTCTCGCTGTCCGCCGGGGAGATCCAGGCGATGAACTCCGACGTGCATCCGGCCGGCAAGTATCGCGTCGACCAGGCGGTGGCCGACGCCTCCGTCGACGATTTCGATGCCCTGCTCCTGCCGGGTGGAACGACGAACCCCGATCACCTGCGGCAGGACTCCGCCGCGGTGGCATTCGTCCGGGACTTCGTCTCGTCGGGACGTCCGGTGGGCGTCATCTGTCACGGGCCGTGGACACTTGTGGAGGCGGACGTGGTGCGAGGCCGCACCCTCACGTCGTATCCGAGTGTGCGCACAGACATTCGGAACGCCGGAGGCACGGTGGTGGACAAGGAAGTGGTCGTAGACCGGAATCTCGTGTCCAGCCGCAACCCCCGCGATCTGCCCGCGTTCTGCGACGCCATCGTCGACGTGTTCTCACGAGTGACGCAGAGCTGACACCCGCACACCGCACGCTACACACGAGGCGTGCGTGGGCAGGACGATGTCGCCGGAGTGGGCACGGGGGTGGG
>NZ_JBSFRH010000072.1:0-28575 GCF_053589135.1 Rhodococcus sp. NPDC003382 | reverse complement strand
TGGTTTCGGTAGCGGGTGCTACCGAAACCACGCACGAGGGGTTATCGCCGGGCGAGCAGCGGCAGCGCCATCGCCACCAGGATCAGCGCCGAACCGAACACGGCCGGGGTGGACGCGGCCTCGCCGAACGCGAGCACGCCGATCGTCAGGGCCACCACCACTTCGAGATAGGACAGACCCGAGAGCTCGGCGGCACGCAGGTGCTTACCGGCGACCACCAGCAACCCCAGGGCGAACAGACCGCAGACGACGAAGAACCCTGCCGCCCAAGCCCAGTTGCTCGCCGTCATGCCCGACAGATCGGGCCGCGTCACCACGACCATCGCCGCGGTCGCGATCGCGCCGAAGGCGAAGTTCCAGAAGCACCGGACGTCGGACGGCATGTCGCTCCGGTAGCGGTAGCACAGCAGGGCGGCGCCGTAGAAGATCCCCGACGCGACCCCGAGCACGGTCCCCAGCGTCTCCTGCTCGCCACCGCCGGAAGTCCCGCCGACGAAACCGGCCGCGAACAGCATGCCGACGAACGCCGCGCCGATTGACAACGCGTCGAGGCGCGTGATCGATTCCTTCAACACCACGCGGGCGAGGACGGTCGCGACGACCGGTCCGAGATAGTGCAACACGACGGCCCGGGACAGGTCGGTCAGGACGGTCGCGGACAGGTAGGTGGCCAGCGACAGGCCGAGGAAGACCCCACCTGCGACGACCGACGCGGACAGGCGGACTCGCCGCACCTGCCCGAGACGACGGGTGAACGCGAGCAGCACCAGCATGCCCACCGCGCCCACCGCCATGCGCCCGAAGGTCAGGGCCTCACCGAGCACCGCGCCGTCGGGCGTGGCCATGCGTCCGAACAGACCGGCCGCGCCCATCGCCGTGGCGGACAGGACGATGGCGACGACGCCGAATCGCCGGTCGCGGGAGGGCGCGGATCGGGGAGCGGGAGCGGGAAGCTGGGCGCGCGGCGGCGCGGCGGAAACTTGGGCGCGCGGCGGCGCGGCGGAAACTTGGGCGCGCGGCGGCGCGCCGAGGGAAACGGTCACACGTATTCCTCAGGCCAGGGTGCACTGCGGCACCAGCGGGTGATGTCGTTTCCCCGCTCTGTCATTGACCTGAGAGCTTTCGCGGACGTGATCCGCTTACACCTTCGGTGAACCCGGACGGGTTGCTTTCCAGAGGAGCCTCGCCACGGCGGTCTGGGGGCCTGAGAGATTCCCGGGGAGGTTGCTCCTTCGGCGCCCGCTGCTGTGCGGGACTCTCCCGCCGCGGTTCGGGTGGCTGTTCAGTTGTGGCGTCAAGTATGTCATGGCTGCGGGTGCGTGAGCATGTCGGGTTGTTTTCGCAGGTCACAGGCCATATCGGAAAAGATCGTCAGATACCTTCACAAATATAGGCATAATTGCTATGGTGTGGGTCACACGGTTTTTCGACCGGCGCGCATCGGTGATTTCGCATTCCGACGAATCGGGACCACCGGTCGACTCGTCTCTTCTCTCGTACGGCAACGGCATCTACAGACAGGTGGTCATATGGGCATCGGGATGGTCCTCGACATGGCGTCTGCCGCCACCCCCGATCGGATCGCTCTGGGTCCGCGGGCGAACGGCACGACCTATCGGCAACTCGACGAACTCGCTTCGCGCGGTGCGGGCCTGCTCGCCGAGCTCGGAGCCCGCCACGTCGTCTTCGTCGGCGTCAACAGTCCGGTGCTCCCCACGCTGATGTTCGCAGCGGGGCGCGCCGGAATCCCCCTGGCTCCCTTGAACTACCGGCTTCCGGCCCCGCAATTGCTCGAACTGATCGACCGACTCGACGATCCGGTGGTCGTGGCGGACGCCGAGTACGTGACCAAACTCGACGGATGCGCGAGCCGCATCGTCTCGACGGACGAATTTCTCGGACTGGCGAACGCGACGGAGCCGTTGGAGGCCGATCGCTCGGAGGACGAGGGCACGGCGATCGTGCTGTTCACCTCCGGTACCACCTCGGCTCCGAAGGGCGTGCTGCTCCGTCACCGGCACCTGCTCTCGTACCTCCTCAACACCGTCGAATTCGGTTCCGCGGCAGAGGAGCACGCGACCCTGGTGAGCACCCCGCCGTACCACATCGCAGGCCTCGGGGCCGTCCTGAGCAACGTCTACTCGGGTCGCCGCATGGTCTACCTCCCGGATTTCACGCCGCAGGGGTGGCTCGACCTCGTCCGGACGGAAGGGGTCACCAGCGCGATGGTGGTGCCGACGATGCTCGCCCGCATCGTCGACCACCTCGACGGCGCGCCCGCCGCCGTCCCCACGCTCGGGTCGCTCGCCTACGGCGGCGCACGGATGCCCCAACCGGTCCTCGAACGTGCTCTCGCGGCGTTCGGCGACACCGGATTCGTCAACGCCTACGGCCTGACCGAGACCAGTTCGACGATCGCGGTCCTCGGTCCCGAGGACCATCGGGAGGCCTTCGCGAATCCGGAACTGCGCGGCCGGCTCGCCTCGACCGGCCGGATCGTGCCCGGTATCGAGGCGCAGATCCGTTCGGAGGACGGCGATCGCGTACTGCCCGAGGGGGAGACGGGCCTGCTGTGGGTGCGCGGAGCGCAGGTCAGCGGCGAGTACATGGGTAACGGTTCGGTGCTCGACGCGGAGGGCTGGTTCCCCACCCGGGACCGCGCCCGGATCGAGGACGGCTATCTCTACATCGGTGGCCGCGCGGACGACACCATCATCCGTGGTGGTGAGAACATCGCGCCGGCCGAGATCGAGGACGTGCTGGCGCGTCATCCCCAGGTGCGGGAGGTGGCCGTGATCGGCACCCCCGACGACGAGTGGGGTGAACGGATCTGCGCGGTGATCGTCCCGGCGGCGGACGCCCACGACGACGCCGACGCGATCCGGACGTGGTGCCGCGAGCGCCTGCGCGGCTCGAGGACTCCCGACGACGTGGTGTTCGTCGACGATCTGCCTCGTACCCCGACCGGCAAACTCGTGCGCCGCGACCT
Source organism: Rhodococcus sp. NPDC003382 (assembly GCF_053589135.1). NCBI lineage: Bacteria > Bacillati > Actinomycetota > Actinomycetes > Mycobacteriales > Nocardiaceae > Rhodococcus > Rhodococcus sp. NPDC003382. Next base: position 25,586 of record NZ_JBSFRH010000072.1, on the reverse strand, counting down.
CGTCGAACAGGTCACCGCCGGCCTCGCAGGATGACCCCGCCGTCCGCATCGTGGAGAGAACAGGCATTGCCGTGACCGACACCGTCGACACCGAACTCCTCCGGCGCGAGTGGGTCCTTCGGGCACGTCCGAACGGGCGCCCCCGCGCCACCGACGTCGAACTGGTCGAGACGACTCTCGGCGAACCTGCTCCCGGGCAGGTCCGCGTGCGGAATCTCGTCATGTCCGTCGAGCCCTACATGCGGGGCCGGATGGGGGGAGGGGCTTCCTACGCCGAACCGTACGAGCTCGATGCGCCCATGCTCGCGCCGACGGTCGGCGTCGTGTCCCGCTCGGATCGGCCGGAGCTGCCGGTGGGCTCGCTCGTTCTCCACGAATACGGTTGGCGCACGGAAAGTCTCGTCGACGTGAGCGACTGCCGCAGGCTCCGGCACGACGACCTGCCCGCGGCTCTTCACCTGAGTGTCCTCGGCATCCCGGGGATGACGGCCTGGGTGGGGATCGACCGGATCGCGCAGGTCCGAGACGGCGACGTGGTGTTCGTGTCGTCTGCGGCCGGCGCGGTCGGGTCCACCGCCGTCCAGTTGGCGAAACAGCGCGGCGCCGTGGTGATCGCGAGTGCCGGATCGCCGGAGAAAGTCGCGCTCACAAAGGAACTCGGAGCGGACGCGGCCTTCGACCACCACGACGGGCCGGCGAAGGACCTGCTGCGTACCGCGATGGCCGAAGTCGGGGCCACGGCTCTCGACGTCTACTTCGACAACGTCGGAGGAGAACAGCTGGAAGCGGCCATCCGGGTGCTCGCCGACCACGCCCGCATCGCCCTGTGCGGGATGATCAGCGTCTACAACTCCGCCGCACCCGTGCCCGGTCCGAGCAATCTCCTGAAACTGATCTGGCGCCGCGCCCGGATGGAAGGCTTCCTGCTGGCCGACCATCTCGACGCACGCGAGCAGTTCGAGGACGAGATGGCCGGGCTCGTCCGGACCGGACGGATCCGGCCCGTCCACACCGAGTTCCCCGGCGGCATCGCCGGTGCATGGGACGCCTTCGTCGGGATGCTCGACGGCGCCGCCACCGGCAAGGCCCTCGTTCCGCTCACCCCCTCCACCTGACCCCCCCGGGACCGTCCCGACGTCGCCCCTGGTGACGCCGGTGTCCCGCTGCACCCTCCCACCCCTTCGGCGCCCCCCGGCGCCGACCTCATCGACAGGAGCCATCATGACTTCGCATCCACTTCCTCTCGAAGGAAAGGTCGCGCTCGTCACCGGCGGTAGCCGCGGCCTGGGCCGCGAGATGGTTCTCGCTTTCGCGAACGCCGGCGCCGACACCGTCATCGTCAGCCGCAAGGTCGACAGCTGTGAGAAGCTGGCCGCCGAGGTTGCCGAGACCACCGGCCGCAAGGCACTTCCGCTCGCCTTCCACGTCGGTGACTGGGACGCTCACGAACCACTCGTCGAACGGATCTACGACGAGTTCGGGCACCTGGACATCCTCGTCAACAACGCGGGCATGGCGCCGCTGTACCCGAGCCTCGACCAGGTCACCGAAGAACTGTTCGACAAGGTGATCGGCGTCAACCTCAAGGGCGCCTTCCGTCTGACCGCCCTCGTCGGCCCCCGCATGGCGGCCGGTGACGGGGGATCGATCATCAACATCAGCTCGATCGCCTCCGAGCGGCCGATGACCACCGATCTGCCGTACGCGGCCGCCAAGGCGGGGCTCAACACCTTGACCAAGGGCTTCGCCCAGGCCTACGGACCCAACGTGCGCGTCAACACGATCATGGCCGGTGCGTTCCTCACGGACATCAGCAAGGCCTGGGACATGGAATCGGCCGACGAGCTGTTCCGGGGGATGCCTCTCCAGCGCGCGGGAAATCCGGACGAGATCGTCGGTGCGGCACTGTATCTCGCCGGACCGGGCTCGACCTACACCACCGGCGCCGTGATCCCCGTCGACGGCGGCCGCACCTCCACCCCCTGACAGATCTCGGTCCCACCCCGACCGACCACCAGGAGCCCCACATGAACCCCATCCACACCCGCCGCACCCGGCGTGCCTTCCTGTCGGCCCTGACCGCAGGTGCCCTCGTGGCGGCTGTCGCGGCCTGCGGCGGAAACGGCGGCGACGACCGCATCTCGTCCGATTCGATCGGATCCACCGGTCCGGCCGGGGATGATGCCTGGCGGCAGATCGTCGAGGCGGCCCAGGCGGAGGGCGAGGTCACGATCTACTCGTCGAACGCCGCGGACGCTCTCGCCGAACTCGGCCGCCGTTTCGAGGCCGACTACGGCATCCGGCTCAACGTCGTGCGTGACGTCGACGCGAACCTGCACCAGAAGATCGGCGCGGAGGCCGAGACCGGCAACCGTGTCGCCGACGTCGTCACCCAGGCCAGCGTGCCCTGGGCCGTGGAGAACGGCGCGAACGGAGCCTTCGCGGCACCCGTCGGCCCCGCCTTCACCGACTCCGCGAGCGAATACGACGTGACGACGCTGAAGGACGACACCGGCTACTTCGTCACCAACGCCTCGGTGCTGACCTTCGGCTGGAACACCCAGCGACAGCCCGACGGCATCGACAGCTACAGCGACCTGCTGGATCCGTCCCTCGCCGGCGGGAAGATCGGCATCGTCACCCCCACCTCGACCGCCCACGTCGACTTCTACGACAGCTACCTCGAACAGGTCGGGGGAGAGGGTTTCCTCGAGAAGCTCGCCGCCCAGACCCCGCGGATCTACCCCAGCGCACTGCCGCTGGCTCAGGCCCTCGCCTCCGGTGAGATCGCCGTCGCCGCGTTCGTGCAGGACCAGAAGAGCGAACAGCAGACGGGCGCGCCCGTCGACTCGGCGTTCGGAGACGTCGTGTGGGGCGCCCCCATGTACACCGCGATCCTCGCCGACGCCGTGCATCCCAACGCGGCACAGGTCCTGGCCAACTACATGATCACGCCGGCCGGCCAGGAAGCCATCTCGTTCCGCAACGCCGCAGTCCTGCCGAACATCGGCTCGTCCGTCACCACCGTCGACAAGGTCGCCCCGCAGAACACCGAGGCGATGACCCCGGCAGCACTCGAGGATCTCAAGGCCCGCTTCGGCCGCCTGTTCAACCAGTAGTCCCGGGACCGCCGGAGAAGGAGTCACCCTCATGGGAAGAGTTGAAGGAAAAGTCGCGCTGATCACCGGCGCGGCGCGCGGCCAGGGCCGCTCGCACGCCCTGCGTCTCGCCGAGGAAGGGGCGGACGTCGTCCTCCTCGACGTGTGCGCGCCGATCGGCTCGGTGCCGTACCCCCTCGCCACCGAGGACGACCTGAAGGAGACCGAGGCGCTGGTCGCCGCGACCGGCCGGAAGGTGCTGTCCCGCGTTGCCGACGTCCGGGACCAGTCGCAGCTCGACGCGGCGGTGGCCGACGCGATCGGGACCTTCGGGTACATCGACATCGTGTGCGCCAACGCGGGCATCGTCGGCTTCCGGCCCACCTGGGAGCTGAGCGACGCCGAATGGCAGGACATGCTCGACGTCAACCTCACCGGCGTGTTCCACACCGTCCGGGCGGTCGTCCCCGAGATGATCCGCGGCGGCCGGGGCGGCTCCATCGTTATCACCAGCTCCATCCAGGCGATGCTCGGCTCGGCCAACATCGGGCACTACAACGCCTCCAAGAGCGGCGTCGTCGGTCTGATGCGGACCCTCGCCACCGAACTCGGACCGCACGGGATCCGCGTCAACACGGTCAACCCCAGCGCCGTCGAGACCCCGATGCTGCACAACGACGCGACCTTCCGGATCTTCGGGCCCGATCTCGAGAACCCCGGGCCCGATGACCTGTGGGAGCGTTCGAAGGACCGCAACCCCATGGGAATCGGCTGGGTCGCGCCCGAGGACATGAGCAACGCCGTGTTGTTCCTCGCCTCGGACGAAGCACGTTTCATCACCGGCGTGGCACTGCCGGTCGATGCGGGGGTACGACTGTGACGGCTCTGGACAACGAAACCCGGCCCGAGACCGCCCGGGTGCCGCGCAGGCTGGAAGGACGCCGGATCTTCCTCACCGGTGGCGGCAGCGGCATCGGCGAGGCCGTCGCGAAGCGACTCGCCGCCGAGGGCGCAGCGGTCGCGGTGACCGATGCTCGTGGTGAGGCCGCCGAGTCGGTGTCCGACGCGGTTGCGGAGACCGGCGCGCAGACGCTGGGGCTGCGGTGCGACGTCGGCGACGAAGCCTCCGTCGAGGAGGCCGTGGCTGCGGCGGTCGCCGAGTTCGGAGGTCTCGACGGTGTGGTGACCTGCGCGGGGGTCAACGGGACGGCGATGCTCCACGAGATGGAACTCGCCCACTGGGAACGCATCCTGCGGGTCAACCTCACCGGTACCTTCCTGCCGCTGCGTGCCACCCTGCCGCACCTGCTCGAGGCCGGCGGCGGTTCGATCGTCACCGTCGGCTCGGTCGCATCCTTGGTGGCGACCAACCTGAACACCCCCGGGTACGACGCGTCCAAGGGCGGTGTCCTGCAGCTCACCCGGTCGGTTGCCATGGGCTACGCGGACCGGAACATCCGCGCGAACTGCCTGTGCCCCGGCCTCGTGACCACGGGCCTGCGCGTGAACTCCCGGGCGCTGCAGGGCCCCGAACCGGAACCGACCCGCAGCCGGGTGGTGGAGAACACCGCGCTCGGGCGCTCGGCGGAACCGGCCGAGATGGCGTCCGTGGTGGCCTTCCTCCTGTCCGACGACGCCTCCTTCGTGACCGGCGCCGCGATCGCCGCCGACGGCGGATTGACCGCGAACTGACTCCCCGCCCGCCCGCAGCGGGCACGACACAGAGGTGACTCACACATGCCCACCGACCCGACCTGGCGCAGAGATGCCTGCGCCATCGCAGGAATCGGAACCACCGCGTTCTCGAAGGACTCCGGTGTCTCCGTCACGGCGCTCGCCGTCGAGGCCGCCGCGGCGGCCCTCGAGGACGCCGGACTGACCCCCGCCGACGTCGACGGCGTCGTCCGCAACGACATGGACCTGGTCTCGTGCGCGGCCCTCGCCGACGGCCTCGGCGTCCCGCACCTGACCTACTGGGGCGAAGCGGGCCCCGGCGGCTCCGGCCCGGCCGCGATGGTCGCCCAGGCCGTCGCCGCGATCATGAGTGGTCAGGCGACCACCGTCGTGGTCTTCCGCTCGCTCAACGGCCGCTCCGGCCGCCGCTTCGGTCTCTCTCCGGTCGTCACCCCCGAGGTGGGCGGCAACGAGACCTTCGAGGAGTTCTTCGGTCCCTACGGGCTGTTGTCCTCGGGCCAGTACTTCGCGCTGGTGGCCCAGCGCTACATGACGCAGACCGGTCTGACCTCCGAGCAACTGGCGCAGATCGCCCTGGTGACCCGCAAGCGTGCCAATGCGAATCCGGCCGCGCAGATGTACGACCGGACGATGACGCTCGACGACTACTTCGACTCGCGCATGCTGTCGTCGCCGCTGCGGCTGTTCGACTACTGTCTCGAAACCGACGGTGCCGCAGCGGTCGTCGTCACCACCGCCGAACGCGCGAAGGACCTGCGGCAGGCTCCGGCGCTCATCCGGTCGGTCGCGATGTCGACCTGCCGTCATCCGCAGCCGGGCCTGATGTACCCGACGCTCATGCGCGAGGACATCACCGCGCTGCCGTCGCGGGAATGCCAGGAGACGCTCTACAGCCGGGCCGGTCTCGGACCGGCGGACGTCGACGTCGCCCAGATCTACGACTGCTATTCGATCACCGCCCTCATCCAGCTCGAGGACTACGGGTTCTGCAAGCGCGGCGACACCGGCGACTTCCTCGCCGAGGGCCAGATCGATCTCGGCGGAGCGATACCGATCAACACCAGTGGAGGACACATGTCCGAGGGATACATCCACGGAATGAACCACGTCGTCGAAGGGGTGCGGCAGATCCGCGGCACCTCCACGAGTCAGGTCGAGGGTGCACAGGTCTCCCTGGTCACCTCGGCTCCGCCGCCGGCGGCATCCGCGCTGATCCTGGTGGCGGCATGAGCGCCGCAGCAGCCGCGAGCGCGGCTACCACCGCCCGGCTCCGCCCCCTCGTCACCGAACGGGGCAGCGCCGGCTTCTTCTCCGCCGCCGCCCAGCGCCGTATCGAGATCCTCACCTGCGAGGACTGCGGCCGGCGCATCCACCTGCCGCGCCCGCGCTGCGTGCACTGCGGCAGCACGAACGTGGCGTGGACGCCGGCGCCGCAGACCGGCACCGTGTACAGCCACACCGTCGTCGAACATCAGGTCCATCCGCTGTTCCCGGTGCCGTACACCGTGATCGTCGTCGACCTCGACGGCGAGGAGGCCGGCGTGCGGCTGATCGGCAACCTGCCCGGTCGTGCCGAGGTCACCGCCGGCACCCCCGTCCGCTGCACCTTCGAGGACCTCGGGGAGGATGCCGCCGGAAACCCCGTGGTCCTGCCCGTCTGGGAGATCGACACCGAGCGCGCGAGCGCCGGAACCGAGGAGGACGAATGACCACGGCACCCACCCGACCGATCGACCCGGTCCTGTTCGCGGACGACGACCCGAGCAGCGCGCTGCGCGGTGCCCGCTGCGCCCGCTGCGCGACCGTCACCTTCCCGATCCAGCACAGCTGCCCCCGCTGCGGCGCCGCGGAGATGAACCCCGAGGCACTGCCCACCGAGGGGGTGCTCTGGTCCTACACCGTGCAGTCCTTCGCCCCGAAGAAGCCGTTCCTGCACACCGAACCGTTCACCCCCTTCGGAGTCGGCTACATCGACCTCGGTGACGTGATCGTCGAGTCCCGCCTCACCGTGAACGACCCGAAGTCACTGGAGATCGGGATGCCGATGCGGTTGTGCAGCATCGTCAACCACGTCGACGACGACGGCACCGAGGTCGTCACCTTCGCATTCGCACCGAGCAAGGAGGAGACGGCATGAAGGTCGCGATCGTCGGTATCGGCATCCACAGGTTCGGCCGCACCGAGGGCGTGAGCGGCCTGGAACAGGGCGCCTACGCGGCCCGGCAGGCGATGGCCGACGCCGGAGTCGAGTTCAAGGACATCCAGTTCGCCTACGGCGGCAGCGATTCCGCCGGCAACGCCGATACCCTCGTGTCCACCCTGGGCCTGACCGGACTGCCCTTCGTCAACGTCTCCAACGGATGCGCCACCGGCGGCAGCGCGCTGACCTCGGCGGTCAGCCGGATCCGGTCCGGCGAGGCCGATCTCGGTCTCGTCGTCGGGTTCGACAAGCATCCCCGCGGCGCGTTCAACCCACGCCCCGAGGACAACGGGCTGGGCCGCTGGTACGGCGAGTCCGGGATGATGGTCACCACCCAGTTCTTCGCCATGAAGATCCAGCGGTACCTCGTCGAACACGGACTGCCGAAATCGCTGCTGGCCACGGTGGCAGCCAAGGCGTTCCGTAACGGCTCGCTCGCCCCGCACGCGTGGCGCCGCACCCCTCTGACCGAGGAGGAGATCGCCGGCGCCACGATGGTCAACGACCCGCTCACCCAGTACATGTTCTGCTCCCCGGCAGAGGGCGGGGTCGCGCTCGTGCTCGCGCGCGCCGACCAGGCCCCCCGCTACACCGACACCCCGGTCTTCCTCGAGGCCGCCGAACTGCGGTCCCGGCTGTTCGGCTCGTTCGAGGTGTTCAGCCCGTGGACCTCACCCGAACGGGCCGACGGGCCGACGGTGACCGCCTCCCGGGCGGCGTTCGAGGCCGCCGGGATCGACCCGAGCGACGTCGACGTCGCGCAGATCCAGGACACCGAGGCCGGCGCCGAGATCATGCACCTCGCCGAGACCGGCCTGTGCAAGCACGGCGAGCAGGCGACCCTCATCCGGTCCGGCGCCACCGAGATCGGCGGGGCGATTCCCGTCAACACCGACGGGGGCTGCCTCGCCAACGGCGAACCGATCGGTGCCACCGGCCTGCGCCAGGTGTACGAGAACGTCGTGCAGCTGCGCGGCGCCGCCGGAGACCGGCAGGTGCCGGGTGATCCGAAGGTCGGGTTCACCCACGTCTACGGCGCCCCCGGCATCAGTGCGTGCACCGTCCTCACGCGCTGACCACCCCCGAATCTTCACGACAACGGCAGGAGACGATCGACATGGCATGGGATTTCGAAACCGACCCCGAGTTCCAGGCGAAGCTGGACTGGGTTCAGAAGTTCGTCGACGAGGAGGTCGCGCCCGTCGACCGCGTCATCGAACACGCGTGGGACGTGACCGACCCGACGCGCAACAAGCTCATCAAGCCGCTGCAGCAGATCGTGCGCGAGCAGGGATTGTGGGCGTGCCACCTCGGCCCCAAGCTCGGCGGTCCCGGCTACGGCCAGCTCAAGCTCGCGCTGCTCAACGAGATCCTCGGCGCCACCCACAGCGGCCCGGTCGTGTTCGGGTGCCAGGCGCCCGACTCCGGGAACGCGGAGATCCTCGCGCACTACGGCACACCGGAACTGAAGGAGCGTTATCTGCAGCCGCTCATCGACGGCGACATCGTCTCCTGCTACTCGATGACCGAACCCCAGGGCGGCTCGGACCCGACGAGCTTCGTCACCCGCGCCGTCCGCGACGGCGACCACTACGTCATCAACGGCGAGAAGTGGTTCTCCTCGCACGCTCGGTTCTCGTCGTTCCTCATCGTGATGGCCGTGACCGACCCCGACGCCCCCCGCACCAAGCGGGCGTCGATGTTCGTCGTCCCCATGGACACGCCGGGCATCGAGATCGTCCGGAACGTCAGCGTGTGGGGCCACCAGGAATCCGAGGGCACCCACGCCTACATCCGCTACACCGACGTGCGTGTCCCCGCCGACCACCTGCTCGGGGAGGAGGGCGAGGGCTTCGCCGTCGCCCAGACCCGGCTCGGCGGCGGTCGCATCCACCACGCGATGCGCACCGTCGGCCTGGTCAAGGCGTCGCTGGAGATGATGCTCGAACGCGCCGTGTCGCGGCAGACCCGCGGCCGCTCGCTCGCGGACATGCAGATGGTGCAGGACATGATCGCCGAGTCGTGGGTCGACCTCGAGCAGTTCCGTCTCCTCGTGCTGCGCACCGCGTGGAAGATCGATCGGCTCGACGACTACAAGAAGGTCATCGCAGACATCTCCGCCGTGAAGATGGTGATGCCGAAGGTCCTCAACAACGTCGTCTCCCGCGCGATCCAGCTGCACGGCTCGCTCGGCATCTCCACCGAGATGCCGTTCGGCAAGTGGCTGCTCGAGAGCTACCACATGGGCCTGGCGGACGGCGCGACCGAACTGCACAAGCAGCAGATCGCCAAGCAGCTGCTGAAGACGGCGACGCCGGCCGAGGGACTGTTCCCCACGGCCCACCTGCTCGCCCAGGACGCCGCAGCGGAGGCCAAGTTCGGGCTGCCCGCCTTGGGGGTGCAGTGATGACCGGTGTCGCGGAGGAGCCGCGCGTCGAGGTCGCCCCCGTCCGTCCCGGTGAGGAACTCGACTGGGACGCGCTCGAGACGTACCTGCGGTCCCACGTCGACGGACTCGACGGGGAGTTCTCCGTGCTGCAGTTCCCGCGCGGCTCGGCGAATCTGACCTACCGGGTGTCCTTCGGAGACCGGCCTCTGGTCGTGCGGCGACCGCCCTTCGGGAAGATCGCGCGCGGCGCACACGACATGGCGCGTGAGCATCGGGTGCTCTCCCGCCTGTACCGCGCATACGACCGGGCTCCGCGCGCGCTGCTGCACTGCGCGGACACCTCCGTCGTGGGGGCCGAGTTCTTCGTCTCCGAGTACCGCGAAGGAGTCGTGGTCTGGGACGAGATCCCGGACTCGATGGCGCAGCACGCCGATGCCGGAAGGCGGATCGGTTTCGCCGTGGTCGATGCGCTCGCCGATCTGCACGCGGTCGACCCGGCGTCGTGTGATCTCGCCGATCTCGGCCGGCCGGAGGGATATCTGGAACGGCAGGTCGCCGGCTGGTCGGCCCGGTGGGACGCGGTTGCCGAGTACGCGCCCGGACGCGAGGTCGCCGAACTCGTCGAGGAGGTCGGCCGTCGTATCCGGGCCGATATTCCGGCGAGTCAGCGGGCCGGGATCGTGCACAACGATTACAAGGTCGACAACTGCCAGTTCCCGCACGAGAACCCCGATCGGGTGAAGTCGGTGTTCGACTGGGACATGGCCACCACCGGTGACGTGCTGGTGGACCTGGGCACCCTGCTCAACTACTGGCCGGACCGGACCGTGGCTCCCGAGTCGGACGCGGCTTTCATCGTCGTTCCCGGGATGCACGCCCTCGATCTGCCGTCGCGGGCGGAGATCGTCGAGCGGTACGCCTCGGGCAGCGAGCTCGACCTCTCGCGCATCGACTGGTACGAGGCCTTCGGCTGCTGGAAGACCGTGGTCATCCTGCAGCAGCTCTACGCGCGGTTCGTGCGCGGGGAGACCACCGATCCGCGGATGGGACAGCGCGGGGAGCTCGTCGCGCCGCTCGCGCGCCGGGCGCTCGGGCTGCTCCCGGCCTGACCGGGAGTCCGCCTCGAAGGGGCACGTCCGGCCGCCTCGTGCCATCGGACGTGCCCCTTCGGCGTTCTACGAACGCCGCCACCACACGAATGTCGCCGTCACCCGACCTCGAGGAGAGACCGTGTCCACGCTCGGACTGTGCACCTACGGAACCACCCCCCACGACGCGCTCGAGCTGGCCCGCGCCGCCGACGAACTGGGGTTCGACGCGCTGTGGCTGGGGGAGCACGTGCTGCACCCGGCCGCGTACGCGAGCGAGCACCCGTCGGCGGGGACCCGCCAGCATCACTCGGGGCCGATCGTCGACGACACGACCGAACTCACCGATCCGCTCGCCCTGCACGCGGCGATCGCGGCGGTCACCGAACGCTTGAGGCTCGGCACGGCCGTGTATGTCACCGCGCTGCGTCATCCCCTGCACACCGCGCGCAGCACGATCACCGTTCAGGAACTCAGCTGCGGGAGGCTGCTGTTCGGTGTCGGCGCCGGATGGCTCGAAGAGGAGTTCGCCGCGCTCGACGTGCCCTTCGCCGGGCGGTTCTCCCGCACCGACGAATGCGTGGAGATCCTGCGCAAGGCGTGGGGCGGCGAGTCGTTCTCCCACGAGGGCACCTTCTATCGGTTCGACGAGGTCCGGCTGCATCCTCGACCCGTGGCCGTGCCGGTCGTCTACGGGGGCAACGGGCCCCGCGCGCTTGCTCGTGCAGCTCGTCTCGGTGACGCCTGGATCTCCTCGGGCACACCCACTTTCGAGGAGGCCGTGGAGTTGGTGGGCGTCCTGCGCCGGCACCGCCTGGAGACGGGCGGGAACACGGAGTTCCCGTGCTACGTGCGGGTCGAGGTGACCGAGGAGACCACCGCGGCCGATCTCGAACGGTATCGGGAACACGGACTCGACGACCTCGTCGTGTGGGCGGACGCGGGCTGGAAGGGCGCGACCGTCGCGGAGCGACGTGCAAACCTGGCGGCCCTCGCGGACCGGCTCGGCGTGAGGGCCGCGTCGGGCCTTCGGTGAACCGAACGCAGGAGGACCCCGCGGCTTCGGCTGCGGGGTCCTCCTGCGTCCACGGGGTGTGCGATCAATGACCGGCGGTGGTCCCGGTGACGGGGATCAGTGCGCCGGTCACCGACCGGGCGGAGTCGCTCAGCAGGAACGCGATGACCTCGGCGATGTCGGCCGGGCGGGCCCACGAGGAGGTGTCGGCGTTCGGCATGGCCTGTCGGTTGGCAGGGGTGTCGATCATGGACGGCACCAGGCCGTTGACACGGATCGAGTCGGGAGCGTACTCGACCGCCATGCTCTGCACCAGCGCTGCGACAGCGGCTTTCGAGGCGATATAGCCGGCGGCGCCCGGGAACGGGTGTGTCGCGGCTGCCGAACCGATGCACACGACCGAACCGCCGCCGCGCCGGATGAGTTCGGGCAGTGCCGCTTGGGTGACGAGGTAGGCGATCCGCAGGTTGAGGGAGAGCTGAGCGTCGAGCACGTCGACGGGTGTCTCGTGGACGCGGCTCCCCGAGTGGAAGCCTCCGACGAGGTTGACCAGTCCGGTCAACGGCCGGGATTCGTCCGCGGTGGCGAGGCCGACGACCCGCTCGACGTCGTTCTCGTCGGACAGATCGGCCTTGACGAGGACGAGATCGGGGTGTGGCGTCAGCCGACTCGCTTCGGCCTCGTCGTACCAGGGGACGACGACCCGCGAGCCGGTCGCGAGGAGACGTTCGGTGACCGCGGTGCCGAGACCACCGGTTCCGCCGGTCACGACGACGGAACCGGATCCGAGGGAAACTTCGCTCATGACGGGGCCTTTCGATGCCGGGAGGGGTAGCTGCCGTCCGGGCGGCAGACGAGCGCCCGAAAACATGACTATATTTGTGGTGTTAGGAAGCATAGCGCGTCCAGTGGTCTACGTCACCCCCTGCTCGTGGAAGGGGCGGCGGCAGGCGCGATCGGCCCGCCCTCCGTGGGGGTCTGCGGGTCGTGGCGCCGCGGACCGGGAGCTCCGCGTCGGGGTAGCTCGGACAGGCTTCGTCGGCCGAATGCAAGGGCGCCCAGTCCGAGTGCGGTGGCGCCCGCGGCCGCCGCGAACGGCACGTGCGGGTTGGTGACCTCGCCGAGCCACCCGGCAAGCCACGGCGCGCAGGCGCCGCCGCCGAAGCGGACGAAACTGTAGCTCGCCGCCGCGGTGGCTCCGTCCACGGTGGACACCTGCATCCCGATCTCGGTCACGAGCGCATTGAGCAGTCCGACGAACAGGCCGGAGACGATGATGCAGGTCGTCACGACCGCGCGGTTGTCCGTGAAGACGGCGACGATCGCGAGAGTCGTCGCGAACAGGACGAGAGCGGCCGCGACGGTCGGTACAGCGCCCACCGATACTCTCAGGCGGGGTGCGGCCACGACGGACGCGAACACCAGGCACACGCCCCAGCCGGAGAAGATGAAACCTGTTCGAACGGGCGAGAATCCCAGCACGAACGGTCCGTAGGAGAACAACGCGAAGAGTCCGAGATGGTAGAGCAGCGACACCGCGGCGACCGAGAACAGCCCCCGATGGGCGAGGGCGCGAAAGGGTGCGGTGATCGCGGTCGGTTCGGATGCTCCCGGCGTGCGAGGAAGAACCACCGCCAGAACGACGAAGGACAGAGCCATCAGGGAGGCGGAGCCGAGAAACGCGGCGCGCCAGGAGATCTGCCCCAGGATGCCACCGAGCAGCGGGCCGGTGGCGATCCCGGCGCCCACTGCGGCTTCGTAGCAGGTGATCGCGCGTGAATGGTGTCCGGGCATCGTCGCCACGATCGCGGCCAGGGCCGTCGCGACGAACAGTGCGTTGCCGAGCCCCCATCCGGCGCGGAACCCGATGATCTGCCCGAGGGCCCACGATGCGCTCGATCCCACCGCGGCAAGTGCGATGAGCGACAGGCCGATCAGCAGGGTGGTACGTGCCCCTATCCGGCTCGAGATCCATCCGGTGACCACCATCGCCAGGCCCATCACCGCCATGTAGCTGGTGAACAGCAGGGACACCTGGGCCGGCGACCCGCCGAGTTCGCTGGAGACGGACGGAAGGATCGGGCTCACGACCCCGATGCCCATGAACACCCCGACCGTGGCGAAGGCGACCGCCCAGCCCGCGCGGGGGAGTGCGGTGCGCCCGCGTGGACGTTTCGGATCGGGAACAGGATTCGACGGCAAGCTGATCTCCGGTTCGGTACGACGACCTGCGGCGACGATCCGGCGGCCGTGCGGGCGCGCCGGATCGCCGGTGGTCGATGTTCAGGTCACGGGTGGGTGCCCGGGATGCAGGTCGAGACCGAAAGGTGGGACAGTCAGCGCCAATCCACGCGTTCGTTCAGCATCCGGGGGTTCAGAGCGGAGAGATTGTCGATCACCTCGCGCATGTGCTCGCGTGCGAGACGGCGGGCAAGTTCGGACTCGCCGGCGGCGATGGCGTTGTGGATCGCCTTGTGGGGTCCTTCGAAGCCTTCGCGCTCCTCGTCGTCCCAGACATCGGGGTGCGCTTCGAGCATGCGGAAGGTGTAGATGTGCGCGAGCGCCGACCCGGTGAGGGTGAGGATGTAGTTTCCGGACATCTCCCGCAGTGTCTGGTGGAATCCGACTGCGGTGTCGATGACTTCGTCGTCGGACATCTCCGGCACGATGTGTTTGCCGGCCAGTGCGTCGAGATCGACGTCCTCGCCCGCTGCGACGCGATCGGCGAGCATCGCGGCCGCGAGGCCTTCCATCTCCAGTGCCGCCTCGGCGACCTCACGGAATCGAACGCCTTTCGCCTGCAGATACATCGACAGGGTGTCGCCGAATTCGCTCCCCGTGGGTTCGGAGACGATCGGTCCGCCGCCGAGTCCCTGCCGTACCGTCACCAGGCCCTGCGCCTCGAGCAGGCGCAGCCCCTCGCGAACGGACGCACGGCCGACGCCGAAGCGCCGCGCCATCTCGGATTCGGCCTCGAGGGGTGAACCGGGAGCCAGCTGCCGGTCTGCGATCTCCCTGGCGACCATGCGTGCCACGGTGCGCGAGACCTTTTCGTTGCGAGTCATGGCTACCGCGCGTCGTCGCGCGGCGGTATCCGACTGCGAACTTGTGAAGTTGCGAGTCATGGTGTCCTCGTCGTCTGCAGGGACCCGCACTCGTCCGGGCGGGGGTGAGCGTGCGGCCGAGTATAGGGAGAGAGTTCCGCGATCAAGGCTACCCCCAAATATATGTATGTTTCGGTTGGTTAATGCTATACCACTTTCTATGACTCAGAACACACCTACACGCGACATTTCCGCAACGAATACGGGCGCAAGGACTCTCGCCGGTCAGCATGTCCTGGTTACCGGGGGCAGCGAAGGAATCGGCTACGGGATCGCCGAACGTCTGCTCGAAGCGGGCGCGACGGTTTCCCTCGCGGCACGCCGGCCGGAGGTGCTCGACGCGGCGGTCGGGAGACTGCAGACGCGGTGCGAGGACACGGCCCGGGTCTCGGGCGTCGTCGCGGACATCAGCGACGCGGATTCGATCGCCGCGATGTTCGAAACCGCCCAGGACCGGAACGGGCCGCTCAACGTACTCGTCGCCAATGCCGGCAGCGGGAGCGTGGTGCCCTTCCTCGAACTCACACCGCAGCAATGGCAGGACTGCATCGACCTGAATCTCACGGGGACGTTCCTCTGCGTGCAGGCGGCGGCGCGATCGATGGTCGAGCGCACGGACGAAAACCGGTCCATCATCGTCGTCTCCTCGATCCGGGCGCTCGGTGCGCGTCCCTCGCTCGTTCCCTACGGCACCTCGAAGGCGGGACTCAACCAGCTGGTCCGCCTCGCGGCCTACGAGCTCGCGCCCACCGGGGTGCGCGTGAACGCGCTGTCGCCCGGTATCACGGCGACCCCACTGGCCCAGGACCGCAACAACCTGTTCGACGAGCGGGCCGCGACCGTGCCGATGGGCAGGGCGGGAACCCCGGCGGACATGGCCGCTGCCGCGCTGTATCTCGCGAGTCCGGATTCGGCGTTCGTCACCGGCACGAACCTCGTGGTGGATGGGGGTGAGTCGCTCTACTGACCCATCCCGCGCGGCGTCGCCTCACGGCCTCCCGAAAATTGTGATGTACAACGCACAAAACATTGCTATAGTTACGGTGTTTTCAGCTCACGTCCGAGCATCCGCCGAATTCCGGACCGCCTCTCGCGGAGTCGTTCGGCGCTGACTTCCCATCCTGCGCGCGGCCGTTCGCGGCCGCGAGACGACGAAGGAGAACACTCGATGACCACGGTGATGAACGGGATCAAGGTCGTAGAGGTGGCGCTGTACGCGTTCGTCCCCTCGGCGGCCGCGATCCTCTCCGACTGGGGAGCCGACGTCGTCAAGGTCGAGCACTCGGATTTCGGTGACCCCACCCGGTCCACCGCGGCCTGGGGTGTCCCCGCCCACGTCGACGGCCTCGCGAGCCTGTTCGAGATCAACAACCGCGGAAAGCGTGCCGTCGCACTGGATATCGCCCACCCGGAGGGCCGCGAGGTCCTCATGAAGCTCGTCGAATCCGCCGACGTCTTCATGACCAACTTCCTGCCCGATGCGCGCGCCAAACTCGGCATCGACGTCGACGACATCTTCGCCCGCAATCCCCGGATCGTGTACGCGCGGGGCACCGCCCAGGGCGTGGCCGGCCCGGACAGCGACAAGGGCGGCTTCGACGGCATCACCTACTGGGCACGCTCGGGGGCCGCCGGGTCCATCGCTCCGGACGACCTGGACTGGCCTGCCAACATGCCGGGACCCGCCTTCGGCGACTCCCAGAGCGGCATGGCCCTGGCCGGTGGGATCGCGGCCGGCCTCCTCCACCGTGAACGCACCGGTGAGGGCATCGTCGTGGATACCTCGCTGTTCTCCGTCGGTGCGTGGGCGATGCAGGCGACGATCGCGGGCTGCCAGATGGTCGGCGCCGACGAGTTGCCGTATCCCGACCGCCACAACCCGGTCAACCCCGTCTCGAACATCTACCGGACCAGCGACGGTCGCTACATCCATCTCGCGCTGCTGCAGAGCCAGAAGTTCTGGCCCGGCCTGTGCGAGGCGATCGGCCTGTCCCACCTGATCGACGATCCGCGCTTCGCGACCTTCGAGGACCGCGCGCGCAATTCCCGTGAGTGCACGGCGATCCTGACCGAGGTCTTCGAACAGCGCACCCTCGCCGAGTGGACCGACATCCTCGGCAAGCAGGAAGGCCAGTGGGACGTCTTCCGCAAGCCGATCGACGTGCTGTCGGATCCGCAGGCCCTGGCCAACGGCTTCGTCCGCACCGTCGAGTACGAGGACGGGCGGACCCTGGACATGGTGACGGCACCGACCTCCTTCGGCGGGCAGGCCCCGACGCTGACGCGAGCCCCTCATCACGGAGAACACACCGACGAGGTGCTGCTCGAACACGGTCTGGACTGGGACCGCATCGTCGAACTCAAGATCGCCGGCGCGATCAAGTAGAGCCTCTCCGCCCGACCGGACAGAGATTCCGGCCCGATCCGACGGAGCCTTCCGGCTGCGACCCGAGGTCGCCGCCTCCCGCGCACCTGCGCACCGACAGTTTCCCTTCCCTATCTCCACAAGAGGAGTTCTCGTGTACGACCTTCGAGATATCAAGATCATCGACACCGACACCCATGTCGTCGAGCCGCCGGACCTGTGGACGTCCCGGATGTCGAAGAAGTGGGGCGATCTCGTTCCCCACGTGCGGTGGGACGAGGCGCGCGGCGACGAGGCGTGGTTCGTCTCCGGAACCCGTATGAGCGCCGTCGGCGCCCCGGCGATGGCCGGCTGGCACGAGTACCCGCCGAGCTGCCCTCCGCGCTTCGTCGACACCGATCCGCGCTCGTGGGATCCGGGCAAGCGCCTGGCGCTCATGGACGACTACGGCATCCACGCTCAGATCCTGTACCCGAACGTCGCGGTCTTCAGCCAGAAGACGCTGCAGTCCAACGGTTCCAACGAACTGCAGCTCGAGTGTGTCCGCGCCTACAACGACTACCTGACCGAATGGGCGCAGTTCGCGCCGGGCCGCTACGTTCCGGTGGGCATCCTGCCCTTCTGGGACATGGAGGCCACCCTCGCCGAGGTCGAGCGTGTCGCGGCCGCCGGTCACAAGGGCCTGGTGTTCACCCAGAACCCGGCCGCCTTCGGACTGCCGATGCTGACCGACCCGTACTGGGACCGGCTGTGGGCGTCGGCGCAGGAGAAGAAGCTGCCGATCAACTTCCACATCGCCTCCGGTGAGGTCGATCTGAGCGGCTTCGGGCACGAGAGCAACGGCGTGGCGGCCAACTACGGCATGATGGGCATCTCGTTCTTCATGGACAACGCCCGGACGATCTCCCAGCTCATCTTCGGCGGCATCTGCGACCGCTTCCCGGATCTGAAGTTCGTCTCGGTCGAATCGGGTATCGGCTGGATGCCGTTCGCGCTCGAGGGCATGGACTGGCAGTGGCGGAACAGCGGCGTGCACAAGGAGCACCCGAACTACGAACTGCTGCCCAGCGAATACTTCAAGCGGCAGATCTTCGGCTGCTTCTGGTTCGAGCAGGATTCCGCACGCAGCGCGATCGAACAGCTCGGCGCCGACAACGTGCTCTACGAGACCGACTACCCCCACCCCACGTCCATGTCCCCGGGACCGGCGAGCGATGCCATTCGCCCGGACGACTACCTCCGGCGCAACTTCGCGCACCTGTCGGAGGAAGACGCGCGCAAGATCCTCCACGACAACGCCGCGGCCCTCTACAACCTGGACTGACGTCCTCGAGTCCCAGGTGCCGGCCCCCGCGCGCGACGTGCGGGGCCGGCACCGGCGGTCCGCGCCGGGCCGGCGGTCGCGGGGTGACACGCGTCTCCCGTACTGCTGGACTGTGATCCAAATCTCCGTTAATATGCGTATGTTCCCAATGGATGCCGAGCGGATAGTTTCTGCCACCGGCCGCGGACCGACCAGAAGCCCGACTGTCCCGTCCCCCGGACAGCCTCAGCCAGTGGAGTATTCATGTCCCCCTCGGAATTCGAGACCCGTGCCCGCACCTGGGTGACCGACACCCTGGCCCGACTGGCGTTCACCGTCCGCGAGGACGAGTACGACGTCTCGGTCTTCCACGATCTCGGCGAAGACGAGGAGCGAGCGCTCCTCGACCGCCACCGCACCTGGCAGCGCGAGAAGTTCGACGCCGGCTACGGAGCGCTCGGATGGCCGAGCGAGTACGGCGGCGCGGAAGCCGGAACCGAGATCGCCGAAGCCTTCGCGCGGATCGAGAACGAATTGTGCCCGCTCCCGCCGCACGAGCTCGTCTCGGTCACCCTGCACCTCATCGCCCCCACCATCAGGCTCCTCGGTACCGACGAGCAGAAGCAGCGGTTCCTGCCGCGGATGCTTCGCGGTGAGCTTCTTGCCTGCCAACTGTTCTCCGAGCCCGATGCCGGCTCCGACCTCGCGAATCTGGGAACTCGCGCGGTGCGGGACGGTGACGACTGGATCGTCTCGGGGCAGAAGGTCTGGACGTCCGGAGCACAGTTCGCCGAATGGGGTGAACTCATCGCCCGCACCGATCCCGATCAGCCCAAGCACCAGGGCATGACCGCATTCCTCGTGCCCCTCGACGCCCCTGGCGTCGAGATCCGCCCGATCCGGCAGATGTCCGGAGGCAGCAGCTTCAACGAGGTGTTCCTCGATCGGGTCCGCATCCCCGACTCCCTGCGTCTCGGAGAGGTGGGAAAGGGATGGTCCGTCGCCCTGACCACGCTCGCCTTCGAGCGCGAGGGCGGTTCGAACACCGCGAACGTCGGCGGACAGTTCTCCCAGCTCGTCGCCACGGCCCGGCGGCTCGGCCGTGACGAGGACCCGCGCGTGCGGGAGCAGCTGGCCCGGGTGTATCTGCGTCAGCAGCTGGCCGCGGTGGATCTGCTGCGCGACCGTCAGGCGCGCGACGGCGGAGCCGCTCCCTCGGCGATCGGATCGGTCCGCAAGATCCAGTGGGTCGACAAGCTTGCCGCGGTCTCCGCTGCAGCCCGAACGGTGTTGGGCCGCAACCTGATCGCCGACACCGGTATCCCCGGTACCTACGAATGGAATGCGCACGTTCTCGGCGCCCCCGGCTACAGCATCGCCGGCGGCTCGGATCAGATCCAGCGCAACATCGTCGCCGAGCGGCTTCTGGGACTCCCCGCGGAGGCTCGTGCGGACCGCGGCCTGACCTGGCGTGAGGCGCGCAGTCGCGTCCACGGCCGTGCCACCTCCGGAAGCTGAGCACCCTCCGCGACCCACCGTTCGACCCCGTGCGTCCCCGGCGCACGTCGCTCGACTCTTTCAAAACCTCCCCGAAAGGTCTGCCATGAGATTCGCGTCGCTTCGTCGCTCGATCGCCGGAATGGGTATCGCCGCAGTGACTTTCGCTGTCGCTGGGTGTGGATCCGGTGCCACGACCGAGGTCTCCGCCGACGATCTCGGCCCCGCCGGAGACAGCGCCTGGGCGGAGCTCGTCGAGGCTGCCGAGCAGGAGGGCTCGGTCACCTACTTCACCGGCCAGCCGACGGACAACCTCCAGGAACTCGCTTCCCGATTCGAGTCGGCGTACGGCATCGAGGTCGAGATCGTGCGCGACAACGACGCCAACCTCCAGACCAAGCTCGCGGCGGAAGCGGAAACCGGTCGTCATACGGCCGACGTCATCGCAACCGCCTCCCGGCCCTGGGTGGACACGCGCCTGGCCGAGGGGTACTTCGTCCCGGTCACCGGCCCGGCCTTCGGCGCCGCCGAGTTCGACCGCGAGAAGTTCCTGCGCGACGACGACCGGATCTTCCTCTCGTCGGCTGCGGTTCTCACCTACGGCTGGAACACCAGCCGGGTCCCGGACGGCATCGACGGATACGAGGGGCTGCTCGATCCCTCGCTCGCGGACGGGAAGATCGGCGTGATGCTTCCGGTGTCGTCCGCGGTCGTGGACTTCTACGACTTCCTGGGCGACACGGTGTCTCCCGACTTCGTCGAGAAGCTCGCGGGCCAGAAGCCCCGCACCTACCCGGGCGCCCAGGCGATGGCCCAGGCGCTGACCTCCGGTGAAATCGCCGCAGCCGTCTACACCATGCCGCTCACCGCGGAAAAAGAAGCCGGCGCGCCCGTCGATTCCGGTCTGCCCTCACCGGTCTTCGGTGCTCCCTTCCTCACCGGAGTCTTGGCGAACGCGCCCCATCCCAACGCCGCACAGCTGTTCGCGAACTTCCTGGTGACCAAGGCGGGACAGGAGGCCGTCGCCGACCGCGCCGGCTCCGTGCTGCCCGGCATCTCCACGGCCGCGACGTCCGCGGACGACATCTGGGTCAACAGCCGGATCGTCACCGCCGACGACACCGAGGCCTTCCGGGCCGAGTTCGCGCGGCTGTTCGGTTCCAGTCAGTAACAACCCCCGGCCGCCGGGGGCGCCGATCCCGGCACCCCCGGCGAGCCTCCGGTGACCGAACCGGTCCCGGACACGAGAGGAATGAAACATGAAGGTCGGAGAACGTCTCAAGAGCCCCGTGTGCGGCGCGGAAGTCGTGATCGTCCGTGTGGACGACAACGTGGCCGGCCCCCTGCTGTGCGGGGGAGAGCCGATGTCCGCCGACGCGGCACCGGCCGCCCCGGCGGCGACGACTCCGGGACTGCTCATCGGAAAGCGATACGAGGGCGGGGGAGTCGAGGTGCTGTGCGTACGGCCCGGCGCCGGCCCCCTGGCGATCGGCGACGCGGTGCTCGCCGAAAAACAGGCCCGCCCCCTCCCGTCCTCGGACTGAGCAGATCCCCGACGCCGGCAGCAGTCCAACCGGCTCCGGCACCCCCAGGAAAGGCGACAGCATGATTCTCTCGAGCGCGGTCGGCGCAGAGGACACGGCGCTCCTCGTCGACACCATCCGGGCCGCCGTCGGCAGAGCCGACCCGGCCGACGGACGGTCCGAGCGGGTCTACCGCGACGGTCCCCTCGACCACGACCTGTGGTCCGTGCTCGGCCGCGAGATCGGAGTCGGTGCCCTCGCCGTCCCGGAAACTCACGGCGGACTCGGAACCTCCTACGCCACCGTGGCGGCCGTCCTCGAAACCCTCGGCGCGGAACTGACCCGCGTCCCGGTCCTCGGCAGCGTCATCGCCGCCACCGCGCTCGCGCGCTGCGCAGAGCACCCCCTCGCCCGCGACCTTCTCGAGGAGATCGCCTCGGGAACGAGGATCGTCGCCACCGTGGTCCCCGGGGACGATCTCGACACGCCCGGTGACGGCACCTTCCGTGCCGTCGACGGCGGCGAGGGCGTGACCCTCACGGGCCGAGCGGAGTTCGTGCTCGACGCAGTTGCGGCGGACACGGTCCTGGTCCACGCTGTCGACAGGTACGGATCCCTGGGCTTGTACGCGGTCGACCGTACCCATCTGACGGTGGAGCCGATGCAGACGACCGACGCCACCCGAGGTCTGGCGCGAGTCCACGCCGAGGACGTCCCCGCGACCCTGCTCACCGACCGCCCCGAACCCGGCCGCGTGCGCGATCAGGCTCTCGTGGCGTTGGCGTGCGACAGCCTCGGAGTCGCCCGCGCGTGCCTCGACGCGGCGGTCGCCTACGCGAAGGAACGCGTCCAGTTCGGCCGTGTCATCGGCGAGTTCCAGGCCATCAAGCACATGCTCGCCGAAGTGGCCGTCGCCGTCGAACTCGCCGATTCCGCTGTGGCGCACGCGATCTGGGCTGTCGAGGAGGGTACCGATCGCGATCTCGCCGAAGCGGCCGCCATCGCCGCACTCGCCTGCGGGGACGCTGCGGATCTCGCGACCGCCACCAACGTCCAGGTACACGGTGGCATCGGCTTCACCTGGGAACACACCGCCCACCTCTACTACCGCCGGGCCCTGGGCTCGAGCGTGCTGTGGGGAAGCGCGGACGATCACGCGCAACGGTTGTATCTGCTCGCGACCGACAGCGCCCGCTCCGACGACGCCCCGAACCCCGACCGTCTCCGCGAGCCGGCGTCGGCCCTGTTCGCCCCCGAGGCCTGAATCCTGCCGGTCAGAAAGTGAGTCCACGATGTCCCATGTCTCGATCCGCCAGTTGCTGAAAAACTTCGACGGCAAGCCCCCGACCGTGGCCGTCGACCACCTCGACCTCGAGATCGAGGACGGCGAATTCCTGGTGCTGCTCGGCCCGTCCGGCTGCGGCAAGACCACCACGCTGCGAT
Organism: Rhodococcus sp. NPDC003382; assembly: GCF_053589135.1. Taxonomy (NCBI): domain Bacteria; kingdom Bacillati; phylum Actinomycetota; class Actinomycetes; order Mycobacteriales; family Nocardiaceae; genus Rhodococcus; species Rhodococcus sp. NPDC003382. The sequence continues at coordinate 2,866 of NZ_JBSFRH010000072.1, read as the reverse complement.
GCCTCGCCGGGCTCGAACAACCCGCGAGCGGTTCGATCACCCTCGGTGACCAGGTCGTCTTCGACGGCGCGCGGGGAGTGAACCTGACCCCCGACAAGCGGTTCATCGGCATGGTGTTCCAGTCGTACGCCCTGTGGCCCCACATGACCGTCCGCAAGAACATCGCGTACCCCCTCAAGTCCCGCAAGCTCACCGACGCGCTCCACAGCGGCCGGGTCGAGGAGACCGCGGCCCTCGTCGACTGCGAACGCCTGCTCGACCGGCTGCCCGCCGAACTTTCCGGTGGGCAGCAGCAGCGCGTCGCGCTCGCTCGCGGTCTCGTCTCGCACCCCGACCTCGTGCTGTTCGACGAGCCGCTGAGCAACCTGGACGCCCGGCTCCGCGACCAGGTCCGCGCCGAGCTGCACGATCTGCACCAGCGCAAGCCGTTCACCGCGGTGTTCGTCACCCACGACCAGAGCGAGGCGCTCGCCCTCGGCACCCGCATGGCGATCATGCGCGCCGGGCAGATCGTGCAGATCGGCCCCCCGCGGGAGGTGTTCGAGGAACCCGTCGACGAATACGTCGCCGGCTTCACCGGCATGTCGAACCGGCTGCCGTGCGAGTACGTCGACGGCCGGTGGTACGCACTGGGCGCCGAGATCCACGGCATGCAGCCGCGAGCGGCGGCGTCGGTGGGCTCGTTCGTGATCCGGTTGCGGCCGGAGAAGGTGCGCCTCGTCGCCGATGCGGCGGATCTGCGATCCGGCGAGGCCGGGATCGCGGTGCACGTCGACGATGTCGAATACGGTGGCCTGCATCTGGATGTCATGTGTTCGGTGGCGGTCGAGGGTTCGGCACGGCGGCAGTTGCACGCCCGGATCCCGACGTACGACTCGTCCCGGGCACCGCGGACCGTCTCCCGGGGCGCGGCGATGGTTCTTGCGTTCGAACCGATCGACGGCCGCACCTTCGACACCGACGGCAACGCGCTCGCGATGCCTCAGCAGGCGCTCGTCGGCGCCCTGGCGGGGTGAGGGCGATGGCTGTGGTGACCTTGCCGGGCAACGACCTCGGCGAACAGCGCCCGAGTGTCACCGGTGGATTGCAGAGCGACGCCGTCCGGTCGGTGGCGCGTCGGCTGGGTGTCGTGGCGTTCGTCGCGCTGCTGGCATATCTGGTCGTCGTCCCGGTGGTGCGGTTGCAGTCGACCGCGTTCGAGGACGGAGCCGCGGGATACGAGCGCGCGTTCGGTCTCGAACGGCTCGGTGGAATTCTGTGGAACACGGTCGGTCTCGCGCTCGGTTCGCTGACGATCGCGATGGTGCTGGGCACCGCGCTGGCGTGGGGCGCGAACCGCCTGCCGCGCCGGCTGGCGGTGCTCGAGATCCTGCCCATCCTGCCGATCGTGATTCCCGCGGTCGCGGCGATCGTCGGGTGGGCGTTCCTGCTCTCGCCCCGGCCGGGCTATCTCAACGCGATGCTGCGGAATCTGCCGTGGTGGTCGCACCTGGAGGAAGGCCCGATCGACATCTACTCGATCCAGTGGATCGTGATCATCACCGGGTTCTCGCTGAGTTCGTTCGTGTACATGTTCGTCCGGTCCGGATTCGAGAACATCAACTCCGAGATGATCGAAGCGGCACAGGTGTCCGGCATGCCGGAATGGAAGGTCTTCTTCAAGATCACGCTGCCGCTGCTGCGCCCGACCCTGATCTACGGCGCCGGCGTGGCGCTGCTGCTGGGCCTGGGCCAGTTCACCGGACCCCTGCTGCTGGGCACCAACACCGGTGTGAGCGTGCTGACGACGGAGATGTACTTCCAGATCAGTGACTCGCCGGCGCAGTTCGCGACCGCCGCCGCACTCGGGTCGCCGCTGCTGATCGTCGGGATCGTGGTGGTGTTCGCGCAGAAGGCGCTGCTGGGCAACCAACGACGCTTCGTCACCCACGGCGGCAAGGCCTTCCGGTCGCAGGGACGTCCCTCGAAGACCGGGGTGGCGATCATCCTGTTGTTCTCGCTGCTGTCGACGGTGCTACCGATCCTGGCGCTGGTGTTCGTGGCCCTGTCGCGGTACTGGAGCGGCACCATCAGCTTCTCGGCGCTGACGTTCGACAACTTCCGCACGATCTTCTCCGGGTCCGCGGTCCCCACCGCGATCGGCAACAGCGTGATGTTCTCGCTGATCGCCATGGCGATCGTGCTGCCGCTCGGGTTCGTCGCGGCGAACCTGATCGTCCGGGGACGCAACTACCCGGTGCTGCGGGTGATCGCGGACGTCCTCGTGTCGATTCCGCTCGGTGTGCCGGCGGTGATCTTCGGTGCGGCGTTCCTGCTCACCTACACGCAGGGACCGATCGTCCTCTACGGCACCCCGTGGGTGGTCGTCCTGGTGTACGTCACGCTGATGCTGCCGTTCGCGACCCGGATGCAGCTGTCGTCGATGCTGGCACTCGGTGACGCCTACCTCGAGGCCTCCCGGGTGAGCGGCGCCGGGTTCGTCGCCACCAACGTGAAGGTCCTGCTGCCGCTCATGCGCGGCAGCCTCGGTGGAACCGCGGCACTGCTGTTCGTCCTGCTCACCCACGAGTTCACCGCGTCGCTGCTGGTGCGGGCCTCGCAGACCCAGGTGATGGGCACGATCCTGTTCGAGTACTGGTCCAACGGCGGCTATCCGCTGGTCGCCGCCGTCGCGCTGGTGATGACAGGGGTGACGGCGGTCGGTGTCGTCGCGGCGATGCTCGCCGGCGGGACCGACGCTCTCAGCAAGATGTGATCGCTCTCGGAGCATCCGCCCCGTGCGTGGTTTCGGTAGTCCCCACTACCGAAACCCGCGCGGACCGGCTCGGTCGCCGCGGCGAACGCGTCGGGGTCGGCAACCGCCGCG
>NZ_JBSFRH010000071.1:0-28936 GCF_053589135.1 Rhodococcus sp. NPDC003382 | reverse complement strand
GCGGGCGATCGCGACACGCTGTACCCTCGTGCGCGTTTCCGGTAGCACCCGCTACCGGAAACGCGCACGGGTACCTTGGGAGAGACCATGACGAATCCGCAGGATCCGCGCACACCGCAGGAGCGCGCGTACTCGCTCGACGAGTCGCACGACGAGACGCGGGTGCTGCACACGTCCGATCCGACCGAGGCATACGGTCGCCCCCAGCCCACACAGGCGTTGCCGCCCTACGGCCAGGCGCCGGGCTATCCGCAGGGCTACCAGCCGACCCAGCAGTTCTCACCCACCGAGCAGTACCGGCAGTACCAGCCCGAACAGCAGTACCAGCCGACACAGCAGTACCAGCCGACCCAGCAGTACGGATACGGACCGGGCGGGCCGGGCGTACCGCCGGGACCCACGCCGACCCCGGAACCCCAGGAACCGCGCCGACGCCGCTGGCTGCTGCCGGCACTGGCGGCTCTCGTCGTCATCGCCCTGGCAGCGGTCGTCGGGTACCTGCTCAGCGGCGGCAGCGGCAACGACGCCCCGACCGCGTCGGCTCCCACGACCGCCGTCGCGCCGCCACCCGCGGCGACGAGGACGCAGCCGCCGACCCTCGAACCGTCGCTGCCTCCGACCCTTCCGCTCGATCGGTTGCCCGGTGGGCTCGGCGACGCCATCGGATCCAACGGCACGACCATCGGCACCATCACGGCGAACGACGGATCGAGCATCACGATCAGCGGGATCGGAGGCACGATCGTCACCGTCCGGGTGACGCCCGAGACCCAGATCATCGCCCTCGCGGGTTCCTCGCCGTCGGCGCTGCGGGTGGGGGATACCGTCCTCGCGCAGGGCACACCCGTCCGGGACGGCGAGATGACGGCGGACACAATCGTCAGCGCGACCGTGCCCGGCTTCAACCGTTCCGGCAACTGAACACGCTACGCTGGGCCCGATGACGGTTATGTGGTTCGGTCTTGCAGCGGTCGCGCTCCTCGGCGCGCTCGTCCTGCTCTACATCGACCGCACACGCCGGGAGCAGTCCGGGCGGGTGCGGGAGATCTGGGCGCGTGCACAGGGCTACAAGTACACCGCGTCCGACGGTTCGTTGCCGTCGAACTGGCATCGTGCCGCTCTCGCGAAGCAGGAGTACCTGGGCGCGATCGATGTCGTGCACGGCGTGCGCCGGGGCGACGAGTTCCTGCTCTTCGACATCGAGGAGACCGCCACCATCGTCGCGGTGCGCCGCAAGGTCGGGTCCGACGTGGACATCGACCTGCGCCTGAAGTCGACCCCGCCGCCGAAGGATCCCGACATGAATCTGCTCGGGTCCATCGGGCCGCGGGTGGTGTTCACGACCGATCTCGAGATCGCGCGGCGCGTCTGCGACCAGCGGATGGTCGCGTTCACCGAGTCGATCCCGCCGCACGTGCAGATGCTGTGGAGCGAGAACGAGTGGACCCTCGGTTCGATCCCGCTGAACAGCAACGGTCGCGAGTGGGACGCCGCGATCGACACCGTCGCGCGGCTCTCGGGGATTCTGCACGTGCTGCCCCCGGTCGTGGAACCGGCCGAGATGGACCGCGGCATGCACGACCCCGGCCGGCCGTCGGCGCACCACTGACACCGCGCACCCGGTATTACTTGCGGGTAGGGACCCGCTAGTGTGACCGGCATGACACCGGATCGTTCTGCTCGACCCGTCGCTCTCGTCACCGGCCCCACCTCGGGCATCGGCGCCGGATTCGCCCGTGCGCTCGCCGCTCAGGGCTACGACCTCGTGTTGGTGGCCCGCAACGAGACGAAACTGGCCGACCTCGCGGCCGACCTGAAGGGCCGCCTCGGCGCCGAATCGGAGATCCTGGCGGCCGACCTCGCGACCGAGCCGGGACGGACCCGCGTCGCCGAACGGCTCGCTCGCGGTGTGGACATGCTCGTCAACAACGCCGGCTTCGGAACGACCGGCGAGTTCTGGACGGCGGCACCGGAACTGCTGCAGGCGCAGCTGGACGTGAACGTCACAGCGGTGATGCAGCTGACGCGCGCGGCGCTGCCGCCGATGATCGCGGCCGGTTCCGGCCGCATCGTCAACGTCGCCAGCGTGGCGGGCCTGTTGCCCGGCCGGGGCTCCACCTACTCGGGCAGCAAGGCCTACGTCGTCTCCTTCACCGAGGGGCTGGCCGGCGGTCTCGCGGGGACGGGCGTGCAGGTGCAGGCGCTGTGCCCCGGTTTCGTGCACACCGAGTTCCATCGCCGCGCGGGCATCGAGATGGACTCGATCCCGGAGTGGATGTGGCTCGATGTCGACACGGTGGTGCGTACGTCCCTCGCCGACCTCGAAGCGGGGAAGGTGCGCAGCATTCCCGGCCTGCAGTACAAGGTCCTCACCACCGCGGGCCGGCTCGTCCCGGTCAACCTCGTGCGGCGCCTGACGAACCTCTTCGGCCGGGGCCGCGGCCGCACCTGACAGCGTGCGCCAGGTCACGGTCCGGACACACCCTGCGGACACGCGGGACCGGTGATGCGCACGCATGGACCACCTCGGTACATTTCTGCGCGTGACCGTTGTGGCTGTTGTGATCGCTGTGATTGTGCTGCTCGTGCTGTCGACCCGCACGGCGATGCGCCGCGCGCAGAAGCTCAGAGCCCGACACCGCGACAGTCTGCGCCTGCTCGCCAACGAACTCGACGATCGCTACGATCTCGTGCCCGCGCTGATCGCGGCGTCGGCCGGTGCCGGCGTCGAACGCAGCCGCATCAGCCCGGTCGTCGGCGCCCGCACCCTCGCGATCGCGATGCGCGACCAGCGTCTCGGCCTCGGCGAGCGCGCGGCCGCCGAGAACACGCTGTCCGCGACGCTGCACGAACTCATCGGGGACCCGGACGATGGCACCCACTGGCCGTTCATCCGCGTCGCCCGGGAACTGCGGAAACGAGAGGTGCGCATCGCCGGGGCGGCGCGCGTGCACAACGATCTCGCCCGCGAGATCAACAGGACGGTGAGCCGCTTCCCGTCCTCGATCTTCGCGAAGCTCGCCGGGGTGGAGGCCGTGCCCCTGTTCGAGGTCACCCTGCTGCCCGAGGAGACGGTGCAGGCGGAGGACACGGTCCGGGTCGAGGTCGCGCAGCCGGTCGCGACCGAGGGCGGGGAAACGTCGAGCACCGTCGCGGCCTGACCGTACGTCGCACCGACTAGGCTTCTTGCCGCCGGTCCCGCGGGCCGGCGGCACGAACAATCGACGGTGAGGACGAGCGATGAGTGATCGCGAAGAGCTGGCTGCGCTGGTGCGTGAGCTGGCAGTGGTGCACGGCAAGGTGACGTTGTCGTCCGGTAAGGAAGCCGACTACTACGTGGACCTGCGCCGCGCGACCCTGCATCACCGGGCGGGTCCGCTGATCGGCAGCCTGCTGCGCGAACTCGTCGCCGACTGGGACTTCGACGCCGTCGGCGGGCTCACCATGGGCGCCGATCCGGTCGCGCTGGCCGTGATGCACGCCCCGGGCCGGCCCATCGACGCGTTCGTCGTCCGCAAGGCCGCGAAGGCCCACGGCATGCAGCGTCAGATCGAGGGACCCGACGTCGTCGGCAAGCGCGTGCTGGTCGTCGAGGACACCACCACCACCGGCAACTCGCCGCTCACCGCCGTCAAGGCGCTGCGTGAGGTCGGCGCGATCGTCGTCGGTGTCGCGACGGTCGTCGACCGGGCCACCGGTGCCGACGCCGTCATCGCCGCCGAGGGTCTCGAGTACCGCTCGCTGCTGGGCCTGGCGGACCTGGGCCTCGAGTAGCAGCCGGTGACCCCGCGGGTGCGCCGCACCGTCACGCACCTCGCGGACGGTCGCGAACTGATCTGCTTCGACGACACCGAACCGTATGTCTCCGGTGGTGCCGCGCGGGATCTGCACGACACCCGCGACCTTCCGCCGGTGACCGCGACGTCGGAACTGCGTCTGGATCCGCTCACCGGTGAATGGGTGACGTTCGCGGCGCATCGGATGGACCGCACGTTCCTGCCGAGCGCCGCGGACTGCCCGCTGTGCCCGACCCGTCCGGGCGGTCCGCCGACGGAGATTCCGGCCGCCGACTACGACGTGGTGGTGTTCGAGAACCGATTCCCGTCGCTGACCCCCGGCGGGGATGCCGCCCCGGCCGTCGACGACGAATCGATGTGGCCCCGGCGCCCGGCCGACGGACGTTGCGAGGTGGTGACGTTCACCTCCGACCACGACGCACGGTTCGCAGATCTACCGGTGTCGCGGGCGCGCACCGTCGTCGACGTTCTCGCCGACCGCACCGCCGACCTCTCCGCGTTGCCCGGCGTGCGGCAGGTGTTCTGCTTCGAGAACCGCGGCACGGAAATCGGTGTGACACTGGAACATCCGCACGGGCAGATCTACGCCTACCCGTTCCTGCCGCCGCGGTCGCAGGTGCTGCTCGACCGTGCCCGCGCCCATCGGGCGGCGACCGGACGGTCGCTGCAACGCGACGTGCTCGACGCCGAACGCCGCGCCGGCACCCGCGTCGTCGCGACCGGTGCGCACTGGACCGCGTATGTGCCCGCGGCGGCCCGCTGGCCCGTCGAGGTGCACGTGGCCCCGCACCGCGACGTTCCGGATCTGGCGGCGCTCACCGACGACGAACGCGACGAGCTGGCGCTGATGTACCGGGACGTGCTCGGCCGCGTCGACCGGTTCTTCGACGGGCGGGACCGGGTGCCGTACGTCGCGGCGTGGCACCAGGCCCCGGTGGGGGACGGTCGCGAACACGGACGGCTGTTCGCGCAGGTGTTCTCGGTGCGCCGCGCCGTCGACAAGCTCAAATATCTCGCCGGATCGGAATCGGCGATGGGGGCATGGATCAGTGACACGACGCCCGAGCGCATCGCGGCACGTCTGCGGGAGGTCGCGGAATGAGCGTGTGCAGCGACGCCCGCGCGCGGTTCGTCGACGACTTCGGCGGAACCCCGGACGGGGTGTGGTGCGCGCCCGGGCGGGTCAACCTGATCGGCGAACACGTCGACTACGCGGACGGGCTGTGTCTGCCGATGGCACTCGACCACCGCACGGCCGTCGCGATGCGCCGCCGCGTCGACGGGATTCTGCGACTGCGCAGCGCCGGATTCCCCGAGGTCGACGTCACCGTCACCGACCTCGCCTCCCGCGCGGTCCCAGGCTGGGCCGCCTATGTCGCCGGGGTCGTGTGGGCCCTCGGACCGGCCGGTTTCGCGGGCGCCGACGTCGCGGTGGCCTCGGACGTCCCGGTCGGGTCGGGGCTGTCGAGTTCCGCGGCGCTCGAATGCGCGGTCGCGCTGGCGCTGGCCGAACTGTACGGACGGGTCACCGACGACACCGGCCGCGCGGCGCTCGCGTCCGCCTGCATGCGCGCCGAGAACGACTTCGTCGGCGTCCCCACCGGTGGGATGGACCAGCAGGTCTCGCTGCGCGGGCGGGCCGGGCACGCGATGCTGCTGGACTGCCGCACCGGTCGGGTCCGGCACGTCCCGTTCGACCCGGCCGCCGACGGCCTGACGCTGCTCGTCGTCGACACCGCCGCACCGCACCGCCTCGTCGACGGGCAGTACGCGCAGCGTCGCCGTGCGGTCGAGGACGCGGCGCGGCAACTCGGGGTCGCGACCCTGCGTGACGTGGAAGATGTTTCGGTTCTGCAGGATTCGCTGACGGACGAGGCGCTGCTGCGTCGGGCGCGGCACGTCGTCACCGAGATCGGCCGGGTCCGTGCCGCGGTGGACGCGCTCGACGCCGGTGATGTGCGGGCGCTCGGCCCCTTGCTCGACGCCTCGCACCGTTCCCTGCGCGACGACTTCGAGGTCAGCTCCGTCGAACTGGATTCGGCCGTCGACACCGCGCGCGACGCCGGGGCGCTCGGCGCCCGCATGGTCGGGGGAGGTTTCGGTGGTTCGGCGCTCGCGCTGTGCGAGGCGGACGCGGTCGAGGTGATCTCGCGTGCCGTGCTGGTCGCGGCCGAGCGGCGCGGACTGCCGCAGCCGAGATTCTGGGAGGTGGCACCGGCCGCCGGGGCCCACCGCTGCGACACGGCGTGAGCGGCGGAATGCGAACGGTACTGTGCCCTCCATGGGTGGGTTCAGCACAGCCGGGTTCAGCACAGCCGGGTTCAGCACAGCCGGGTTCAGCACAGGTTGGTTCGGCAGGAGGAAGTGGGGCGCCGAACATGCGGTGTTCGCCGCCGCGACCGCGGCGACGGTACTCGGTGGGGTGCTCGGCAACGAGAAGCTGCAGCAGGTCGCCAAACCACTGATCGCTCCGGCACTCGCGGTGCGGGTGCTGCGCCGCAGCCGGGACACCGACCGCGTCGAGACCGCGCTGCTGCTGGCCGGACTGGCGGCCGCGACCGTCGGCGACGTGTTCATGATCGACCCGGACGACGATCGGCGGCTGCTGCGCGGCGCCGCGTCGTTCGCGGTGATGCAGACGAGCTATTCGACGCTGCTGGCGCGGCGCGGTGCCCGTCCGCACGCGATCGCCGCGGTGCCGCGCGCGGCGGCCGCGCTCGGTGCCGGCAGCCTGCTGGCGGCGAAGTCCCGCAACGTCGCCGCGCCCCTGACCGGGTACGGGACGCTGCTCGCCACCACCGCGACCCTCGCGGCCGATCCGGTGCTCGCCCCGGGTTCGGAGCAGGTGGCGGGGATGCCGCGGCCGTCCACGGACCGGCGCAGCTGGCTCGGGCTGGGTGGTCTGGTGTTCACGATCTCCGACGGCACGATCGTGGTGCGTCGCGTACTGCTGAAGAACAGGAAGGTGCGGGCTGCGGCCGAAGGGTTGATCCTCGCGACCTACGCGGCGGCGCAGCTGCTGCTGGTGGAGGGCATGCTCGCCGGTCGCCGCAAGTGACCTCGGACGAACGTTCAGGGGACTACCGGGCAGCGGTGATCACGCGGAACCTGTCGAGACGATGCTCGCCAGGCAGGTGAGCGCCGTCAGGTGCAGGTACGGCGTGTGATGGGTGCACCACGGGGAGGCGATGTTCGTGGGAGCGACCGGAGGCGACAGGGCGACGGCCGTGCCGGCGGATCCCACCGCAATTCCGGTCGCGATCGTCAGGACGCACATCGTTTTGCGCATGGAAACACCATTCCAAGCCGGTGCACGCCCGGGAAGACTTCGTCCGGACTACATGCCGCGGCCTGTGTCACCCGGCCGGTGACGCGAGCCACTCACGGGCACAACACGATCCGATCGCGGTTCTTCGGATCGACCCGGATGGTGATCACCCGCCCCGGCTCGAAGGCCTCGGCGAATTCCGGGGTCACCTCGTAGACCACCCGGCCGCGGTAGGACTCGGAACCGGGCACCGTCAGGTCGAGGTCGAGTTCGGTGATCTCGCCGTTGTCGACGGTGTGTGCGATCGGGGTCGCCGAGCGGATCGTCGCCCACCCTTCGAGCCCGCGCCGGAGCAGGCGGCGGTCGCGGCGGGGCGGGCGTCCGGCGGCGATCATGGCCAGGCCCAGCGCGGAGCCGTACGCGCAGACCAGGAAGATCACCTGGAATCCGATCGTGCCCTCGGGAGAGCCGCCCACGAAGTACGTGAGCCACAGGGCGAGTACGAGTACGTACCCGCCGGTGACGACGGCGACGGCACGCGCGACACGCTGGTGGTTCATGACTCCTCCGACACCAGGATAGTCCGCACGTGCGGTCGCGTCGGGGTCGCTAGGCTGGCGTTCATGCCTGCCACCAGCGTGTTCGTCACCGGCGCCGCCGCCGGTATCGGTCGTGCCACCGCCCTGCTCTTCGCGCGCCGCGGCTATCGGGTCGGCGCGTTCGACGTCGACGCCGAGGGGCTGGACATCCTCGCGGCGGAACAGCCCGGGATCGTCACCGGGGTCCTCGACGTCACCGACTCGGAGCAGTGGGCCCAGTCCCTGAAGACGTTCTGCCCGGACGGTCGCCTCGACATCCTCGTCAACAACGCGGGGGTGCTGTCGTCGGGCCCGTTCGCCGACACTCCGATCGAACGGCACCGCCGGATCGTCGACGTCAACGTGACCGGCACCGTCAACGGTTGCCATGCGGCGTTCGAATATCTGCGTGTCACACCGGGCTCGCACGTGGTGAACCTGTGCTCGGCGTCGGCGCTCTACGGCCAGCCCGAACTCGCGACCTACAGCGCCACCAAGTTCGCGGTGCGCGGCCTGACCGAGGCCCTCGAGATCGAATGGGCCGAACACGACATCCGGGTGCTGGCGATGTGGCCGCTGTTCGTCGACACCGCGATGACCACCGGCATGGACACCGGCACGACCCGGTCCCTCGGGATCCACCTCACCGCCGACGACGTGGCGCGCGCCCTGTACGAGGCGACCCGGGCCGGGCAGCCGCGCTGGAAGGTGCACCGGCCGGTGGGATGGCAGGCGAAGCTGTTCGCCGCGACCGCGCAGGTGTCGCCGGCGCCGGTCAACCGTCTGGTGAACCGGTGGCTCACGGGCCACAGGTGACCGGCCGATAGAGTGACACCCGGGTCTTCGGAGGGAGTTGCGTGAACGTGCGTCGGGTGACGTCGATCGGTGTGGTGACGGTGGCGGGTCTGCTGCTCGCGGGATGCGGGAGCACGGACGAGAGCACGCAGACGGAATCCGTTGCGGCGGCACCGACTACCACCACGAGCACTCCGGCGCCGACCACCACGACCGTCGCGCCGGTGACCACGACGACGGAACCGGTCACCACGACCGTCGCGATGACCGAGCCGGAAGCACCGACCTCGCTCGTCGACGTGCCCTACGAGCGCAACGAGTCGTACTACTTCACCAGCCCGGACGGGCAGTTCCACTGCGGCATCGTCAAGCTGCCCACCCGCACCGAAGCCGGATGCGAAGGCACCACCGATCCGGTTCCGCCGCGACCCGACGACTGTGTCGTCAACTGGGGCAACGGTATTCGGGTTGCCAACGAGGGCGAGGGTGCGTTCATGTGCTCCGGCGGCCCGGTCTACCTGTCCGACGGCGACACCGCCGTACTGCCCGCCGGTGCGACGCTGTCGAAGCTCGGGTACTCGTGCACCACGACCGAGACGGACGTCACCTGCGTCAACGACGGCACCGGACACGGCTTCACGGTCGCGGCCGGTTCGAACGAGACGTTCTGACCGTGACCCCCGACGACGAGGCCGCCGGACCGACCGAGTGGGGTGAGCACCCGCACGGCGTCGGCCCCTGGATCGACGAGTTCGGTACCGAACCCCCACAGGATCCGCGCTACGACCCGGAACTGCTCGCGCACGGCGACCGCCGCAACGTGGTCGACGCGTACCGCTACTGGACGCGGGAGGCGATCGTCGCGGACATCGACACGCGACGGCATCCGCTGCACATCGCGATCGAGAACTTCGGGCACGACGCGAACATCGGCACGGTCGTGCGCACCGCGAACGCGTTCGCCGCGGCCACCGTGCACATCGTGGGTCGCCGACGCTGGAATCGCCGGGGCGCCATGGTAACCGACCGCTATCAGCATCTGATGCACCATCCGGATGTGGACGCGTTGATCGATTGGGCGGCGGACCGCAACATCGAAATCGTCGCGGTCGACAACACCCCGGGTTCGGTGCCGTTGGAGACGACGACGCTGCCGTACCACTGCCTGCTGCTGTTCGGTCAGGAGGGGCCCGGCGTCACCGAGCGGGCTCGGGAGGTCGCGTCGACGACGGTGTCCATCGCGCAGTTCGGTTCGACCCGCAGCATCAACGCCGGGGTCGCCGCGGGAATCGCGATGCACGCCTGGGTACGTCAACATGCGGACCTGACGCGAGCGTGGTGACGTACGTCGCCTGGTGGTAGCACACCCATCGTGAAGTGAGGATGATCGACGTCATGTCGGAACTGTGGACCGAGCGGGCCGATGCCGCCGAGGCTGCCGTCGACTCCCGGCACATACGCCGGTTGTGGGCTCTGCCCGGTACCGCCATGGGGGTCGTCGGATGGCCCCCGGTTCGCCGCGAACGGCTGTTCCTCACGTGGCACTACTGGTGGCAGGCGCACCTGATCGATCTCGCCGTCGACGCCGCCGAACGCGATGCGACACCGCGACGCCGGCGACGCGTCGTCCGGCTCACGCGCACCCACCGCATCCGCAACCTCACCGGGTGGACCAACAACTACTACGACGACATGGCGTGGCTCGGCCTCGCGCTCGAACGCGCGCAGCGGCACCTGTTGGTGGATCACCGCAAGGGCATTGCGGATCTCGAGGACGCGCTGTTCGCGGCGTGGCAGCCCGAGCGCGGCGGCGGATTGCCGTGGCGTCGACGCGACAACTTCTTCAACACCCCCGCCAACGGGCCCGCCGGTCTCCTGCTGTCCCGCACCGGCAAGGTGTGGCGCGCCCAGGAGATCGCGGACTGGATCGACGAGACCCTCAAGGACCCCGAGACCGGCCTGATCTTCGACGGCATCCGCAACGGGAAGATCGAACGCGCGATCTACAGCTACTGCCAGGGCGTGGTGCTCGGACTCGAAACCGACCTGGCCATCCGCATCGGCGACGACCGGCACCGCAAGCGGGTGCACGCCCTCGTCGACGCCGTCGATCTCGAACTCGCCGACGCCAGCGTCATCACCGGCGGAGGCGGGGGAGACGGCGGACTGTTCAACGGCATTCTCGCCCGGTACCTCGCGATGGTCGCGACGAGCCTGCCGGTCCACGACGTCGACGACGAACGGGCCCGCAACACCGCCGCTCGCCTGGTGCTGATGTCGGCGGACGCGGCCTGGGACAACCGCCTGCAGATCGAGGAACTCCCGCTGTTCGGCCGGGACTGGTCGGTGCAGGCCCGGCTGCCCGGCTCCGGGTACGCCATCGCCCGGTTCTCCGGCGGTAGCGTCCACGAGTCCGAGATCGCCGAACGGGACCTGTCCGTGCAGCTCGGCGGATGGATGCTGATGGAAGCGGCACACGCGGTCGCGACCGAGCGGGCTTTACGATCGTCGAAACCTTAACCCTGTTCGAGGCGCGGGCCCCGGTCTACTTGTAGGAACATGACCGAACCACGTCAGCTCAGCCTCAACGCCTTCATCTATCCGACCGGCCACCACGAGGCATCGTGGCGACATCCGGGCAGCACCCCGGAGCGGCTCAACGACGTCACGTACTACCAGGACATCGGACGGACCGCGGAGGCGGCGAAGCTCGACGCGGTGTTCCTCGCCGACGGTCCGGCGCTGCGCACCGACGTGCGGTTCAACGCGACCTACGGCTTCGAGCCGATCACGCTGCTCACCGCGATCGCGTCGGCCACCACCCACCTGGGTCTGATCGCGACCGCGTCGACCACCTACTACGAGCCCTACAACCTGGCTCGCCTGTTCTCTTCGCTCGACCACATCTCCGGGGGCCGCGCGGGCTGGAACATCGTCACCACCGGGACCGACAAGGCCGCCGCCAACTTCGGGCTCGACGCGCACCCCGACCACGCCACCCGGTACGAACGGGCCCGCGAGTTCGTCGATGCCGTCGTCAAGCTGTGGGACAGCTGGGAGGACGATGCGCTCGTCATCGACAAGGACCGCGGCATCTACGCGGACACCGGGAAGATCCACCCGATCGATTTCGAGGGCAAGCACCTGAAGGTCGCCGGGCCGTTCGGTGCGGCACGCTCGCCGCAGGGCCATCCGGTGCTCGTGCAGGCCGGGTCGTCCAACGACGGCCGTGACTTCGCCGGCCGGTACGCGGAGGCGATCTTCACCGCCCACCAGCGGTTGTCCGACGCGCAGGCGTTCTACGCCGACATCAAGAAGCGGGCGGTCGAATTCGGCCGCAACCCCGATCACGTGAAGATCCTGCCCGGCATCAGCCCGTTCATCGGCGACACCGAGGCCGAGGCCCACGCGCTCGAACGCGAGTTCAACGAGCTGACGGTCGTCGAGTACGGGCTGACCCAGCTCGAGAACATCGCGCAGGTGTCGCTGCGTCACCTCCGGCTCGACGAGACGGTCCCGCTCGACGTGTTCGGCGACGCGGGCACCGTCACCGACAACACCGCCAGCCGCAAGCAGGTCGTCGCGAACATCGTCGAACGCGACCGGCCGACGCTGCGCGGCCTGCTGCACCGGCTCGCGGGCGCGCGTGGACACCGCGTGTTCGCCGGCACCGCCGAGCAGGTCGCCGACACCATCGAGGAATGGTTCACGCAGGGCGGCGCGGACGGCTTCAACGTGATGCCGCCGCAGTACCCGCAGGGACTCGAGGCGTTCACCTCGCAGGTCGTGCCGATCCTGCAGGAACGCGGCCTGTTCCGCACCGAGTACAGCGGCCGCACGCTGCGCGACCACTTCGGGTTGCCGCGCCCGGCCAGCCAGTTCGCGGCCGTCGCGGTCTAGAGGCGGAGCCCGGAAACGCACGAGGCCCCTTCCGTAGCGGAAGGGGCCTCGTCGTCGCTTGTGGTCAGCTGTTCGGCTGACCCGGAGTCCGGATCGGCGTGGTGTCGACGGCCGAGTCGTCGGTGCGCCGCGGCTGGTCGGTGAACGCCGAGGTGTCGATGACGAGGGTCTTCTCGTTGTCGGCGACCCGGTCCGCGGAGGCGGGGGTGGACGTGCCCTCGTGGGCGCTGCCGGACTCGGCGCTGTCGCTCTTCCCGAGGACGCGCTTGCCGACTTCGATCATGATCGGCACGACGGAGACGAACACGATGAGCAGGAAGATCAGGTCGACGTTGTCGCGGATGAACCCGATCTGCCCGAGCAGGTAACCGAGCAGCGTGATGCCCGCGCCCCACAGCACACCACCGATGATGTTGTAGGTGATGAACACGCGGTAGGGCATCTTCGCGGCACCGGCCACGAGCGGCGCGAACGTGCGGACGATCGGGACGAACCGGGCCAGCACGATGGTGATCGGCCCGTGCCGCAGGAAGAAGGCGTGCGACTCGTCGATGTACTTTTTCTTGAAGAACTTCGCGTCGTTGCTCTTGAACAGGGCGGTGCCGCCCTTCGTGCCGATGAGATAGCCCACCTGGTCGCCGAGGATCGCAGCGATCGGGATCGCCACCAGCAGCACCCACAGCGGCGCGAACGGCTCGACCTCCGCGGACTTGCCTGCGACGATGAGACCGGCGGTGAACAGCAGCGAGTCGCCCGGCAGCAGCGGGAACAGCAGACCCGACTCGATGAACACGACCACCAGCAGGCCGATCAGGATCCACGTGCCGAACGAATTGAGCAGATTGACCGGATCCAGGAAACCCGGTAACAGGGCCAGATTGGTCACAGATTCCGAGGTTTCCAAGAAAGTCACGGACCCCAGGGTACCGGCGGCACACGGACCGACGAGGCTCGGTGTCTCCGCGACGGGGCCGCGCAACGGTCCGGAGCTCGACCCAACTGTGCAGTACCGGGGACTGTTGACATACTGCAAGGACAACCCGTGCGCCTACCGGCACCGCAGGTAGGCGACAACATCTCATCTGGAGGACAGCCGCTGTGCCTATCGCGACTCCCGAGGTTTACGCCGAGATGATCGCCCGTGCCAAGGAGCATTCCTTTGCGTTCCCCGCGATCAACTGCACGTCGTCCGAAACCATCAACGCCGCCATCAAGGGCTTCGCGGACGCCGGTAGCGACGGCATCATCCAGTTCTCGACCGGTGGTGCCGAGTTCGGTTCCGGTCTGGGCGTGAAGGACATGGTGACCGGCGCGGTCGCGCTCGCCGAGTTCGCGCACGTCGTCGCCGAGAAGTACGACGTCACCATCGCCCTGCACACCGACCACTGCCCGAAGGACAAGCTCGACACCTTCGTGCGCCCGCTCATCGCGATCTCCCAGGAGCGCGTGAACGCCGGCCGCAACCCGCTGTTCCAGTCGCACATGTGGGACGGCTCGGCCGTTCCGATCGACGAGAACCTCGAGATCGCCCAGGAGCTCCTCTCGGCCGCGCAGGCCGCGAAGATCATCCTCGAGATCGAGATCGGCGTCGTCGGCGGTGAAGAGGACGGCGTCGAGAACGCCATCAACGAGAAGCTCTACACCACGATCGAGGACTTCGAGAAGACCGTCGATGCGCTCGGCGCCGGCGACAAGGGCCAGTACCTGTTGGCCGCGACGTTCGGCAACGTCCACGGCGTCTACAAGCCGGGCAACGTCAAGCTCAAGCCGTCCGTCCTCGCCGAGGGCCAGGCCGCCGCCTCGAAGAAGCTGGGTCTGCCGGCCGGTTCCAAGCCGTTCGACCTGGTCTTCCACGGTGGCTCCGGCTCGCTGAAGTCCGAGATCGACGAGGCGCTGAGCTACGGCGTCGTGAAGATGAACGTCGACACCGACACCCAGTACGCGTTCACCCGTCCCATCGCGGCCCACATGTTCCAGAACTACGACGGTGTCCTCAAGGTGGACGGCGAGGTCGGCAACAAGAAGACCTACGATCCGCGCAGCTACCTCAAGAAGGCCGAGGCGTCGATGACCGCCCGCGTCATCGAGGCCTGCAACGACCTGAAGTCGGCCGGCCGCTCGGTCTCCGCAGGCTAGAACACCCCTCGTGCGTGTTTCCGGTAGCTCCGGCTACCGGAAACACGCACGAGCACTATTCGCCCCAGGTTTTCATTCGCCCCAGGTTTTCATTCGCCCCAGGTTTTCATTCGCCCCAGGTTTTCATTCGCCGCAGACCTTCCATTCCCCGCCCACCTCGGACAGGTCGAAGGTCCGCTCGGTGACATCGGTCGGTGTCCCCGTCGGATGCGCGGTGACCTGCACGATCGCGTGCGAGTCCGTGATCTGGACCTTGTCGATGCTCGTCACCACCGGCACCGAGCCCTGCTGCTCCGCCAATTCGTGGATCTCCGCGAACTTCGCCGGATCCACCGTCGCGTAGAACTCGGCCAGCCCCCCGCACGTCGACGTGCGCAGCGTCGCGAGGTCGCCGGCTGCGAGCGCCGTCACGAACGTGTCCACGCTCGCGCGTATCCGTGCCTCGGGGGAGTTCTCGGCCCGATGATCGAGATACACCAGCAGCGCCGACACGACGATCGCCGCGATCACCAGCACTCCCGCGACGGTCGCGGCGACGGCCCAGCGCTTGCCGCTGCGGCCCGAGGACGCCGGTTCGATGCGCTGCGGGGTCGGCTGCGGCTGGAAACGCTGCGGTTCGGGGCGGGCAGGTTCCGCCGAACGCGGCTCGATGCGCTGCGGCTGCCTCCTGTTGGGCACGTGCGCCCGCACCGGGATCTGCACGGTCTCGGCGTCGGCAGCCTCCGGTGCCGTCGCATCGGACTGCTCGGTCTTCTCGGTTTTCGCGCTCACCTCGTCGGCCGAGGTTTCGGGGGCGTCGGGCTCGGTGGCGTCGGATTTGCGGGTCTCGGACGTGCGGGCGACGGGGATCGCCACGGTCTCGGCATCGGCGGCGGCGGGGATTGCGACGGTCGGCGCGGTATCCGCCGGGCTCTCTGCGGTCGTCGGGGTCCCGGCGCTCTTCGCAGCTCCGGCGTTCTCGGCCGTCCCGGCGTCTTCCGGTGTTTCGGAACCTGCGGGCTCGTCGGCCACGCCTGCTTCGGCACTCTCGCCTGCTTCGGCACTCTCGCCTGCGTCGGCACTCTCGCCTGCGTCGGCACTGTCGCCCGACTCCGCGGACGCTTCGGGCTCACCTGCCGCGTCGGACCCGGTGCCGGCGTCCACGGGGTTGTCCGATCCGGCGTCGTCGGATCCGGCCTGCTGCTGCGGCGCTGGCGCCGCGTCCGGGGGAGTGGAAGCGTCTTCGTTCTTCGGATCCGGCACGAATGCACCTCGTTCGACGGCCTACGGTTTCCCGGGCAGCCTATCCAGCCTCGAGCGCCGCCGGGCAGAATGGTCGCCATGACCTCTTTCGGTGATCTCCTCGGACCTCAGCCCACCCTGCTTCCCGGCGACGACGACGCGGAATCGGCACTGCTCAACCACGAGGACCCCGCGAAGGTCGCGGCGGACCATCCGACGGCGTCCATCGCGTGGGCGTACCTGGCGGAGGCCGCGCTCGAACGTGGCGAGACGATCACCGCCTACGCATACGCCCGCACCGGCTACCACCGCGGCCTCGACCAGTTGCGGCGCAACGGGTGGAAGGGCTTCGGCCCGGTGCCGTACGAGCACGAACCGAACCGCGGATTCCTGCGGTGCGTCGCCGCTCTCGCCCGGGCCGCGCAGGCGATCGGCGAGACCGACGAGCACGCCCGCTGCCTCGACCTGCTCGAGGACTGCGATCCGCGGGCCGCTCGTGAGCTCGGCGTCGAATAGGCGCCTGCCCGACCGCACCGAGATCCGCCGTCGCCTGCGGGGACCGGCGACGAGACTGCGTGGTTCGGCGCTGCCGATCGTCCAGTGCGCGCTCGCTGCCGGATTGGCCTGGTGGGTGGCGACCGGTCCGGTCGGGCACGAGCGTCCCTTCTTCGCGCCGATCGCCGCGGTCGTGTCCCTCGGGTTGTCCCTGGGTGCGCGGCTGCGGCGATCGGTGGAGCTGGTCTGCGGCGTCACGATCGGCATCGGGGTCGGCGACCTGATCATCTCGATGATCGGCAGCGGTCCCTGGCAGATCGCGCTGGTCGTGGTGATGGCCATGTCCACGGCGGTGCTGATCAACGGCGGCGTGATCTTCGCGATGCAGGCCGGCAATTCGGCGGTGCTGGTCGCCACCCTGATTCCGCCCGGCGGCACCGGCGGCATCGACCGGATGGTCGACGCGCTGGTCGGCGGCCTCGTCGGGATCGCGGTGGTCGCGATGGTGCCGACCCACCCGGTTCGCCGCGCGCGGCGCGACGCGGCGGGGATCCTGGCGACCGCGAGGGATGTGCTGTGGAAGGTCGAGGCCGGGTTGGTGGAGAACAATCCGAAGCCGATCGACGAGGCGCTGCAGCAGGCCCGCGCGACGCAGCCGGCGATCGACGGGATGCGCACCCACCTCAAGGGCGGCCGGGAGATCAGCCGGATCTCCCCGCTGTACTGGAACACCAAACCCCGGCTCGAACGGCTGACGGCGGCGGCCGATCCGATCGACAACGCGATGCGCAACATCCGGGTCCTGGCGCGGCGGTCGCTGTCGCTGGTACGCGACGACGAGATCCTCGACCCTCGGCTCGTTCAGCGCATCCAGGACATCGCGAAAGCCCTCGACGTGCTCCGCGAGATGATCCTCGCAGAGCCGGGGGATCAACCCGATCAGGCCGAGGCCGCGCGGGTGTTGCGCAGCGTCGCCCGCAAGATGCGGCCGGAACTGATCGAGGGTGCGGGCCTGTCCGCGACGGTGGTGTTCGCGCAGTTGCGTTCACTGATCGTCGACCTCATGCAGGCCGCGGGCATGGAACGCATCTCCGCGATCGCGACCCTGCCGCCGACCACGGACACTCCCGCCTATCGTCCCGAGCTCGTCAGCGACTACGACCCCGAACCCCGTCCCACCTCGGATGACGGGAACCGATTTCCTGCCTGACCGGGTGACGGATTCCCGTCACCCGCCACGAAAGTATTGAATACATGCGCATGTGTGCATATGCTGGCCGGGATTCGGAGGGAGAGTCATGGGGGCCGGTCACGGGCATTCACACGGAGTGGGACGCGAGAACGGCGGCGTCGGTCCTTCCAGGACGACGATCCGCCGGATGGCGATCGCGCTCGGCATCCTCGTCGGATTCCTGATCCTCGAAGCCACCGTCGGCCTGCTGATCGGGTCGCTGTCGCTGCTCGCCGACGCCGGGCACATGCTCACCGACGTCGTCGGCATGTCGATGGGGCTGGTCGCGCTCCTGCTGGCACGACGCGGCAGCACCGCCGCGGCCCGCACGTTCGGCTGGCACCGCGCCGAGGTGCTCACCGCGATGGCCAATGCCGTCCTGCTGCTCGCCGTCGCGGCCTGGGTGTTCTACGAGGCGATCGAGCGCATCGGCGACACCCCGGAACTGCCCGGGCTGGCGATGATCCTCACCGCCGCCGCCGGACTCGCCGCGAACCTCGTGGTGATGTACCTGCTGCGCAGCGACGCGAAGGACAGCCTCGCCGTCCGCGGCGCCTACCTCGAAGTGCTCGCCGACGCGGTCGGCAGCGTCGGCGTCCTGATCGCCGGTGCGTTGATCATCGGCTTCGGCTGGGACTACGCGGACATCGTCGTCGGTGTCCTCATTTCGCTGTGGGTCGTGCCGCGCGCGTTGAAGCTGGCCGCTGCTTCGCTGCGGATCCTCACGCAGGCGTCGCCGGCGCACCTGGACGTCGACGCGGTCCGCGCGGACCTCGCGGCGCTGCCCGGCGTGGCCGGCGTCCACGATCTGCACGTGTGGACTCTGACGACCGGAATGGACGTCGCGACCGTGCACCTGGTCAGCGACCACGACTCCCGATGGGTCCTCGACTCCGCCCGCACCGTGCTGTCCGGCCACGGCCTCGACCATGCGACCGTGCAGATCGAAACCGTCGTCGACGGACGCCGGTGCGAGGACGACGTCACCTGGTAGGCGGTCAGGTCAGCCGCAGCGTCCATCTGCCGTCACGGGCGTGCAGGCGGGTGATGCTCACCGGCCGCACGTCGACGCGCCAGAACGCCGAGACCGGAGCGCCCAGCGCACAGACCGTTGCGGCCCGCACCACCGACGGGTGCGTCACCGCCAGCCACCGGCCCGATCTGCCCGCCATCGTGTCGAGCCAGCATCGGGTTCGGTCGAGCAGCGTCGCGATCGATTCGCCGCCGTGCGGCGCCGCATGCGGATCGGTCAGCCAGACCGCGAGATCGGCCTCGGGCACCTCCGACATCGGCCGGCCCGTCCACGTGCCGTAGTCGAGTTCCCGCAGTGCCGCGTCCGGTTCCGCGCGCATCCCCAGCCCCGCGGCGGTCTCGACGGTGCACCGCTCCGGTGCGCTCAGCGTGTGGTCGACGGCGGGCGCGTGGACGCGCCGGAGTTCGCGCCGGCCCCGATCGGACAGCGGATCGTCCGCAGGGAAGCGCACGTCCGCGATCGCGTCGGTGGACGCGTGGGCCAACAGCAGCAGGCGCAACACGAGCGATATTCGACCACAACGGTCCTCCGCTTGACATGCGCGGTGGCGCAGTGCAATTGTTCGGCGTACGCATGTGTCGAGGTGCAGGCAATCCGGTGGGAAACCGGAGCGGTCGCGCCACTGTGACCGGGCCGATGGTCCGGGAGCCAGAAAACTCCCTCGGCGCGTGACCTTTTCGATGGGACGCGTCAATCCCGAGGAGGCTCTTTCATGGCTGTCGTTCATCTTCCGGACGAGTCGCTGGGCAACGCTGCGCTCGCCGCGGCCGTCACCGCAACGGTTCTGTTCGCATTCGTGGTGCTCTACCTGGTCGGATTCGATCAGGGCGCGATCTCCCGCAGCGGCATGTTCATGCACGAACTGATGCACGACGGCCGGCACCTGCTCGGTCTGCCGTGCCACTGAGCGCGGGTGGATCGATGCACCCCGCCACAACCGAATCGAAGTCCCTTCCGCTGACCGGCAGTTTCGTTCAGCTCCTGCTGCGCGGCTTGCTGGCCGGTCTCGTCGCGGGCCTGCTCGCCGGGGCGGTCGCCTTCGTCGTCGGCGAACCGCACGTCGACGCGGCGATCGCCCTCGAGGAAGCTGCAGCGGATCACGGGCACTCACATGACAGTGCAGAAGCCCAGGGCCACAGCCACGGTGAGGATGCCCTGGTCGGCCGCACCGGCCAGAAGGTCGGTCTGTTCCTGGCAACCACCCTCGCAGGTCTCGCGCTCGGCGCAATCTATGCGTCCGTACTGCATTTCGCGCGCCGACACTCCGCGCTGTCCGGGTGGTCGCTGGCACTGGCGACGGCGGCACTGGGCTGGGTCGCGATCGAGGCGGTTCCGTTCTTCGAGTACCCGGCGAATCCGCCCGCCGTCGGCGATCCGGAGACGATCGCCCAGCGCACCTGGTTGTGGCTCGCCGCCGTCGTGCTCGGCCTCGTGGCCGTCACGGTCGCCGTGATCGTCCGGAAGGCGCTGGCCGCGCAGGAATTGCGTACCGTCCGCCTCGGGGCGCCGGTGCTCGTCTTCCTCGCCGTCGTGGTCCTCGGCTACCTGGTGCTGCCGGCGGTCGACGAGGTCTCCGACGACTTCCCGGCGACACTGCTGTGGGAGTTCCGGATCTCGTCCCTCGTCGTGCAGGCCACGCTGTGGGCCGGGCTCGGTGTCGCGTTCGCGTTCCTGACCGAACGCGCCGATCGCCGCACCGCGGTCGCCTGACCGATGGGACAGGGTCTGCTCGTCGCCGGAACCACCTCGGACGCAGGAAAGTCCGTGGTGACCACCGGGATCTGCCGGGCCCTGTCCCGCCGCGGACTTGCGGTCGCGCCGTTCAAGGCGCAGAACATGTCCAACAACTCCATGGTCACCGTCGACCCGGTCACCGGCGCCGGCGCCGAAATCGGTCGCGCCCAATGGATCCAGGCGGTCGCCGCCCGCGCGACCCCCGAGCCCGCGATGAATCCGGTGCTGCTCAAGCCCGGCAGCGATCGCACCAGCCACGTCGTCGTCATGGGTGCACCGGCGGGACGGCTCGAAGCAGGTGAATTCGCCGGTGGCCGGAAACATCTCGCCGAGGCGGCGTTCGCGGCGTTGGACGATCTGCGGTCCCGTTTCGACGTCGTCGTCTGCGAAGGCGCGGGTAGTGCCGCCGAAATCAACCTGCGCGCACACGATTACGTGAACATGGGACTGGCCCGGCACGACAGGATGGCGACGATCCTGGTCGGCGACATCGACCGTGGAGGTGTGTTCGCCTCCATGTACGGCACGCTGGCGTTGCTCGACCCCGACGACCAGGCGTTGATCCGCGGTTTCGTGATCAACAAGTTCCGCGGCGACGTGGGGCTGCTCCGCCCGGGTCTGGACTCGCTGGAGAAGCTCACCGGCCGCCCGGTGCTGGGCGTGCTGCCCTGGCAGCGCGACCTGTGGCTCGACTCGGAGGATTCGCTGGCGCTGACGTCGCGTCCCGCCCACGACGGCGCAGGCTCGCTGACCGTGGCGGTCGTGATGCTGCCGCGCATCAGCAATTTCACGGACGTCGACGCGCTGTGCCTCGAACCCGACGTGCGGGTGCGGTTCGTCGACGACCCGCGGGCGCTGGCCGGCGCCGACGCGGTGATTCTCCCCGGCACCCGCGCGACACTCGCCGACCTGGCGTGGCTGCGGTCGCGGGGGCTCGACGTCGCACTGCTCGACCACGCCCGCCGCGGCGGCGCGATTCTGGGGATCTGCGGAGGGTTCCAGATGCTCGGCGCGGTGATCGACGACCCCGACGGTGTGGAAGGGTTTGCCGGGGCATCCGCTCGGGGGCTCGGGTTGCTCGACGTGCGTACGGTTTTCGCGCGCGAGAAGGCGCTGCGGCTGCCGGCGGGGTCGGCGCTCGGTGTCCCCGCGTCCGGGTACGAGATCCACCACGGGCGGATCACCGTCGGCAGCGGCGAGGAGTTCCTCGGCGGCGCCCGATCCGGGTCGGTGTTCGGCACGATGTGGCACGGCAGCCTCGAGGGCGACGCCCTGCGCGCGGCCTGGCTGCGGGAGGTCGCGGAGTCGGCCGGTCGTCGGGTGCGCACGGGCGCAGTGAGTTTCCCGGCCGAACGGGAGGCGCGGCTCGAGGTGCTGGCCGATCTGATCGAGCAGCACCTGGACGTCGATCGCCTGCTGGGCATGCTGTCGGACAGGTCGCGACTGCCCACGCTGACCGGGGTCCTGGCGTGACCGTTCTCGTCCTGGGCGGAACCGGCGAGTCCCGTGCGCTCGCGGAGCACCTGCATTCGGACGGCACCGCGTTCGTGTCCTCCCTCGCCGGCCGGGTCACGGACCCGCGACTGCCGGTCGGGGAGGTCCGCATCGGGGGCTTCGGCGGGGTCGAAGGTTTGCAGAAGTTTCTGCGGGACAACGCGATCGAAGCCGTCGTCGACGCTACACACCCGTTCGCCGCCGGCATCAGCGCGAACGCGGTGACGGCGTGTGTGAGGGAGGGTGTCCCGTTGTTGCGGCTCGCACGCCCGGGCTGGGCGGGAACCGCCGGATCCGATACGTGGACGTGGGTGGACGGGCACGACGAAGCGGCAACGGCCGCCGCCGGCGGCGACCGCGTCTTCCTGAGCACGGGACGCCAGACCCTGCACCGATTCGTCGGTCCGCTCGCCCGGCACGAGACCCTGGTGCGGGTCGTCGACCCGCTCGACATCGAGGTGCCGGCCCGATGGACGGTGCTGCGCACCCGCGGGCCCTACACTCGCGAGGGCGAGCGAAACCTGATGCGGGAACACCACATCGACACCCTTGTCACCAAGGATTCGGGCGGCACCTACACCCGCGCCAAGCTCGACGTGGCGGCCGAACTCGGGGTGCGGGTGATCGTGGTGCGCCGGCCCGCCGTGCCGGAAGGGGTCGACACGGTCGCGACCGTCACCGCTGCGGTGTCGTGGGTGCAGCGCCGCTGAACTGTCGGCGTTGTCGAATTGTCAGAGTTGTGGTCCCTCGGCGCGTAGATCGTCGACCTTGCGCATCGCCTCCCGCAGCTCGGCGAGCCACGCTTCGCTGTGCTGCCCGGCCAGTTTGACGGTCCAGCTCAGGGCGTCCGCCCGGGAGCGTGCCACACCGGCGTCGACCAACGTGTCGAGGACCTTCCGTTCGGGCTGGCGGAGTCGCGTCATCACGGGAACAGCCAAGTGGGTGAACAGAACTCGGCGATCGCCGAGGGTGACACCCCACGCGACCTTCCGGCCGTAGCGGGCCTCGGCCTCGTCGGCGATGCGCATGCGCTCGCCGCGGGTGGTTTCCCGGAAGCGGGCGATGCGCCCGTCCGCGGTCGCGTCGCTGTTCTCGTCGGGTGGGGGAAGCGCGCCGACGACGACGATCTCCTCCCGATCCACCTCGACCTCGGCGGGGCCGGTGAACCAGTCGTCGGGTAGTCGCCCGGCGAACCATTCGGCCGCGTCGGACGCATCGGGGATGTCGGCTTGCTGCCAGCCGCCTGGGCGGCCGAATCGCCTGTAGGTAGTCATGATGGTCCTCCCAGGGACCGATCGGCAGGTGCGTGTTGCACTGATTACAACGTTACACCGATTCACCACGCGGGGGCAGCCGTGTTGCTGCAAGACTGCGGTCATGGCCGAGAACAAGACCAAACCCACCACACAGTCCGTGCCGGAATTCCTGGAAACGGTCGAGCACCCGGTCCGGCGGGCCGATGCCTGGACGCTGCTCGACCTGATGAGCGAGGTGACCGGAGAGCAGGCGGTGATGTGGGGACCGTCGATGGTCGGGTTCGGGAGCTACCACTACCGCTACGCCAGCGGCCGGGAAGGCGACGCACTCGCCGTGGGCTTCGCCCCGCGGAAGACGAACCTCGCGCTCTACGGACTCACCGTCGCGCCGGGGGCTGCGGACCTCCTCGCGACCCTCGGCAAGCACAAGACCGGTGCGGCGTGCCTGTACATCACGAAGCTCGCCGACGTCGACCTGAACGTGCTGACCGAACTCGTCCGCATCGGGTACAGGCACATGACGACGGTGGAGCACCACCCCTGACAGGACCCAGGACTTCGGCGGATCGGGAAGGTGTCGGTGGCACACCTCGTTCGACACGGTCGGGCTGGCATCTGCGCCATCGTCGTTCGGTTACAGTCGAGCGATGACGGCGGAGACGGTGAACTCGGTTCCGGATCGTGATGCGGCTCCCGGGGGCGCGGTGCTGACCCGGGAGCGGTGCGCGCACGCGCTCAATCGATTCCAGGTCGTCGCCGCCGATACCGGGGGCCGCCGTGCCGCGGTCGCGCTGGCGGTCGTGGAGCGTCCCGACGGGCCGGTGCTGCTGCTGACGCTGCGCCCGAGCCGGATGCGGGCGCATCCCGGCCAGTTCGCGTTGCCCGGCGGCGGTATCGACGCCGGTGAGACTCCCGAGCAGGCGGCCCTGCGCGAGCTCGAGGAGGAACTCGGGGTTACGGCGGACTCGAGCGCGGTACTCGGACGGCTCGACGACTTCGTCACCCGATCCGGATACATGATCACCCCGGTGGTGGTGTGGGTCGGCCCGCTCGAGGACCCGATTCGCCCAAATCCCGACGAGGTGGCAATGGTGTTCGAGGTGACCGAGGCCGAGCTCGATGCCGACCCCGCGCTGGGGTCGCTGCCCGGGCACACCGGGACCCTGTTCCAGTGGCCGTTCCGCGGCGAGCACCTGTACGCCCCTACCGGGGCGATCATCCACCAATTCCGCGAAGTGGTGCTCCACGACCGCAGCACCCGCGTCACGGCATTCGTCCAGCCCGACTTCGCGTCGAGGTGACTCACCTCCGCGATACCGGCGGAGCGCAACGAACTCACCGTCCAGGTCGCTGGTGGTTGTGAGGCAGCGGGCGTTCGACCCACGTCCAGGGCAACTACCGGCCGCGGGGACCGGCTGCGAGCGCCGTGGCAACCGCCACGGCGAGCGCTCCCGCCCCGACCCGCGCCGCGAGCCGGGCGGTGCGGCCGATGTCGACGGGCACCGGGTGCGGGCCGTCGCCCAGGGTGCCGCGGTCCTCGACGCGCCCGTGGTAGACGTTGACGCCCCCGAGCGTGACCCCGAGGGCTCCGGCGAACGCGGACTCGACCGGCCCGGCGTTGGGACTCGGGTGCTTGTGCGCGTCGCGCCGCCAGATGCGCAGCGCGGCCCCGGGATCGTCGCCGAGCAGCGCCGCCAGCAGCGCGGTGAGACGTGCGGGTGCGAGATTCAACGCGTCGTCGAAACGTGCGGAGGCCCAGCCGAACCGATCGAACCGGGGGGTACGATGGCCGACGCGGGCGTCGAGGGTGTTCGCCGCCCGGTATCCGAGCAGTCCGGCCGGGCCGAGCAGCGCCCCCCACACCAGTGGGGCGACGACCGCGTCCGAGGTGTTCTCGGCGACGGATTCGATGGTGGCCCGGGCGATTCCGTCGGCGTCGAGTCGCGAGGGGTCGCGTCCGACGAGATGGGTTACCTGGATGCGGGCGGCATCGAGATCTCCGCGGCGGAGCTGGTCGTCGAGGGCGCAGGCCTCGCGGCCGAGCGATCGCCCGCCGAGTACCGCCCACGTCGCGGCGGCGGTGACCGTCGTGTTCAGCAGGGCATGTCGCCGGGTGGCGCGGTCGGCGGCGTAGCCGAGCGCAGCGGCGCCTCCGACCAGGACAGCGGTGAACAATGTTCCGGCACAGCGGGAGTCGGCATACAGCCTGTGTTCGGTGGCGCGGGCGATCGCCCCGAATCCGCTCACCGGATGCCCGCGTCGCGGATCGCCGAAGATCCGGTCGGCCACGTATCCGAGGGCCAGTCCCGCCGCCCTCATCGGATGGACCGCCACGCGTCGACGAGCGCCCCGGTGGTCTGCGGGTCGCGCACTGCGATGCGGATCCAGTCCTCGCCGAGGCCGGGGAAGGTGTCGCCGCGCCGCACCGCGAACCCGCTCGCGCGCAGCTTCTCCCGGGTGTCCTCGGGAACCCGCGCCAGCACGAACGGTCCGGCGGGATCGCCCGCGACGGGAAAACCGAGCGCGTTCAGCTGATCGACGAGAAACTCTCGGTGCGAAGCGATCTCGGCCGCGATGGCCTCGGATTCGGTGGTGGCCTGCGCCGACGCGCAGGCGATCATCGCCGCCGCGGCGGGGGTCGACACGGACCACGGCGGCTGGTGCACGGCGAGATCCGCGATCACCGCGGCGTCGCCGACGACGTAACCGGCCCGCACCCCGGGGATCGCCCACGTCTTGGTCAGTGACCGCACCACGACCAGTCCCGGAACGAACGCGTCGGCCAGTGTTTCCGGTTCGCCCGGTACCGCGTCCATGAACGCCTCGTCGACGACGACCACGCGCCCGGGCCGCACCAGCGACCGCAGCGACCCGGCCGGATGGAGCACCGACGTGGGATTGGTCGGGTTGCCGACCACCACCAGATCGGCGTCGTCGGGAACGCGGGCCGGGTCGAGCACGAAACCGTCCTCCGGTCGCAGCAGGACCCGGTGCACGGTGTGCCCGGCGGCGATCAGCGCGGCCTCGGGTTCGGTGAACTGCGGGTGAACCACCACCGGCTTGCGCCAGGGCCGCGCCCGGGCGATCAGGGTGAAAGCCTCGGCGCCACCGGCGGTGGGCAGCACCTCGTCGGCGGTCCGGCCGTGACGTGCCGCCAGGGCCGCGCGCGCCGCACTCGGGTCCGGGTATCGGCTCAGCTCGTCGAGTGAGGCGCGCAGTGCGTCGTCGAGCCAGACCGGACGCGGTCGCCGCGACACGTTCACGGCCAGGTCCACCAGCCCGGGGGTGGCTTCGCGGTCGCCGTGGTGATGCAGGTCCGGGGCCTTCGTCCGCGGTCGGCGCGGGGGTGCGGGGACGGGCGTCGCGCCGCGCACGGCGTCGACGAACCGCTGCGCCATCGACGGGTGCCCTGCCCAGTGGGTGTGCAAGTACGACGCGTGCAGCGTCGCGGTCGCGAACCCGTCCGGCCGTCCGTTCAGCAGCCACCCAGGTTCGCTCCCGGGTTCGACTGCAGTGCGGTGGAATTCGTGACCCGTCACCCGCGTCCCAGCGACCGCGAGGAGGCTGTCGACAGGGGCGATCGCCGTGCGGTAGCCGAGGGTCAGGCGCGGCGTCATCCGGGCGGAGGCGTCGAGCACCCCGACCATGTCGGCGCCGTCGACATCGCGGCACAGGTACAGCAATCCCGCGCACTCGGCGACCGTCGGGACCCCGGCGCGGATCGCACTCCGAAGGTGTTCGCGCAGAGGTGTGTTCGCGGACAGGTCCGCGGCGTGCACCTCGGGGAATCCGCCACCGAGGTAGATGCCCGCGGTGCCGTCGGGAAGCTGTTCGTCGCGCAGCGGATCGAACACGACGGTGCGACATCCCGCGGCGCGCAGCATCTCCTCGGTCTCGGTGTAGCGGAACGTGAAGGCGCGACCGCCGGCGATCGCGACGACCGGACCATCCTCCTCCGTGCCGGCGCCGGGGGACCACGGTTCTGCGTGCAGATCCGGTGCGCTGCGGGCGATCCGGACGATCTCGGCGAGGTCGACGTGCGCGGCGATCCGGTCGGCGAGCCGGTCCAGCTGCCCGGCCGTCTCGTCGCGCTCCTGCGCCGGCACCAGCCCCAGATGTCGCGACGGGGCGCTGATCCCGTCGTCGCGCTGCAGAACACCCAGCACGGGGATCCCGGTCGGTTCCAGCGCGGCGGTCACCTCGTCGGAATGCCGCTGCGACCCGGCCTTGTTGAGGATCACCCCGGCGATACGGACGCCCCGGTCGTAGGACGCCATGCCGTGCACGACCGCCGCGATCGACCGCGAGGCGTGCGAGATGTCGACGACGAGCACCACGGGGGCCTGCAGGAGCGCGGCGCCGTGGGCGGTCGAGGCGAACCCCTCGGTGCCGAGCATCCCGTCGTACAGGCCCATGACGCCTTCGACGATCGCCAGATCGGCACCGGCCGCTCCGTGCAGGAACAGCGGCGCGACCAGGTCGGTGCCGACGAGGTGCGGGTCGAGGTTGCGGCCCGGGCGGCCGGTGGCGAGGGCGTGGTAGCCGGGATCGATGTAGTCGGGTCCGATCTTGTGCCCGGACACGACGTGACCGGTCACGCGGAGTGCAGCCATGAGACCTGTTGCAACGGTGGTCTTTCCGTGCCCCGATGCGGGAGCGGCGATCACCAGCCGTGGTATGGCTACCATGCTGTGCCTACCATGCTGTGCCTACCATTCGATGCCCTTCTGGCCCTTCTGTCCGGCATCCATCGGATGCTTGATCTTGGTCATCTCGGTGACCAGGTCTGCCGCGTCGACGAGCTTGGGGTGGGCGCGGCGACCAGTGATCATCACGTGCTGATGTCCGGTGCGGTGGACGAGGGTGTCGACGACCTCGTCGATGTCCACCCAGCCCCAGTTGATCGGGTAGGTGAACTCGTCCAGCACGTACAGCCCGTGCTGTTCGGCCTCGAGCCTGCGCCGGATCTCCCGCCATCCGGCGAGGGCGTCGGCGGCATGGTCCTCCTCGGTGCCGTCCTTGCGCGACCACGACCAACCCGACCCCATCTTGTGCCATTCGATGGCCCCGCCGGTGCCGCGTTCGTCGTGCAACGCCCCGAGCGTCTCGAACGCCGTCTGCTCGCCGAGCCGCCACTTCGCGGACTTCACGAACTGGAAGACCGCGACCGACCAGCCCTGGTTCCAGCCGCGCAGCGCGAGACCGAACGCGGCCGTCGACTTGCCCTTCCCGTCGCCGGTGTTGACCATGAGCAGCGGCCGGTTCCGGCGTTGCCGGGTGGTGAGACCGTCGTCGGGGACCGCGATCGGTTGTCCCTTCGGCATCAGGCGGCCCTCCCTCGGATCGCGGTGGTGATGGCGTCGGCCTGCACGTCGCCGACCGCGACGTACTCGGCACCCAGACGTTCGGCGAGCCGTCGTGCGAGTCCCATCCGGAACCGGCCGGTCTCCGAGTCCAGAACCACGGAGGAGATGCCCTGTGCGGCAATGAGTTCGGCGGCAGCGAGTGAGCGGTTCACGGCGTCGGGACCGGCGGTGGCGCGACCGTCGGTGACGACGACGAGCAGCGCCCGCCGGTCGGGATCGCGTAAGCGGTGCCGTCGAATGGTCTCGGCGGCCTCGGCCAGCCCCTCCGCCAGCGGCGTGCGGCCGCCGGCGGGCAGTTCCCGCAACCGGGTCGCGGCGACGTCGACGGAGTTCGTCGGAGGCAGCAGCAGATGCGCGCCGTCGCCGCGGAAGGTGACGAGCCCGACGGTGTCGCGGCGGCGGTAGGCGTCGAGCAGCAGCGACAGGATCGCGGTCTTCACCTGCGTCATCCGTGCTTTCGCGGCCATCGACCCGGAGGCGTCGACGCACAGCAGCACCAGGTTGGCTTCCTTGCCTTCGATGACCTTCCGCCGCAGCTCCCACCCGTGTGCCTTTGTGGCGGTCCCAGCCGCCACAAAGGCAAACGGGGGGGCGGGGGTGTAGGGGGATGTAGGGGGAAGGGGGTGGGGGGC
>NZ_JBSFRH010000070.1:0-29772 GCF_053589135.1 Rhodococcus sp. NPDC003382 | reverse complement strand
CTAGGTAACCCCGGTAGCCTCGTCACCCCCCCGGCCTGTTTGTGGGGGGTTTTGCGTCCCCGCGATAGGCGTGTCATGGCTGTTTACCGCGGTAAACAGCCATGACTCGCGGTGCTTCTGACATGTCCAGAACGGTCGCGCGTGTCCACCAGTCCTCCGCGTGGTTTACCGCGGTAAACCACGAGACCCAGGCTTGTTCTTGCTTCGGCCAACGGCCAGATCATCGTCCGTGTTTACCGCGGTAAACACGGTTTCGGATCGTTGCCCCGACGCGGAGAGCCGTGGACTATCGACGACTCCGGCTTGACGGTAGTCGCCTGCAGCGGCGGTGCTCACGGAGATGCTTTCCGCGAGCACCGATCGAGCTGGTGTGGGATCCGCTCAGCAGGTCGTAACACTATGCGCCAGCCTATAGGTGCCTACGTGAAGTGATCGGTTCAATCCAGTGCTGCGGTTTACCGCGGTAAACCGCAGCAGGTGCACCACTCGATGACTCTCGTCGGATACCGAGTGTCGCGTCGAGTCGCCGGTATGCGATCGAGTGCGTTTGCCGCATCTCGTTTACCGCGGTAAACGGGCTGAGAAGATCGCCGTGGTGATATCGCATCACCACGCATGCGCTGGCACCCCGATCCTTTCGGGCCCTGACCGCGATGCCCTCCGTTGTTTACCGTGGTAAACCGGCAGCAGGTGCCGGAGGTGACGCTGCAACGGAAGATTCGAGCTGATGGACGACCGGTCGGATGGGGCGTGCGCCTCACCGGTTTACCGCGGTAAACACCGTGTGTCGGCTGGCAATGATCGAGAGCGTCGATGGTGGCGAAGATTCATCATCGCGCCGGCGCGCGTAGCCGGATTGTGTTTACCGCGGTAAACCGGAAGCGGCGGTATCCGCGTTTCAACGCGACGGAAGGAGTTGCCCTCGCCGAAGACGGCGTGACCCGGCCGCGCCCAGGAGCAATGGAGGAGGACTGGTTTACCGCGGTAAACCAGCCTCGGGTCACAGGTCTCACACCGCCTCCGCCGAAGGGATGGCGAACTCGGCAACAACCCGCCGAACTCTTGGCTTCGAGAACTAGCACGGCTGCTCCGGCCGACCGTGTTTACCGCGGTAAACAGCTGTAGGTCAGCCCGCTGACATCGCATCCGCTGGACTGTTGGCTGTCAGCATCCCCTCGCCGGGGTCAGGCTGCGCCTGCTCCGGCACCGCACGCCCGAACCGGTTTACCGCGGTAAACCGGGATCGCGCCGAAGGGTGTTTCTTTGCGCCGGCCGTCAGAGTGGTTGTAGCCGAGGAAGTGCACCGGTACGGCTCGGGTTTACCGCGGTAAACATCTGTGCCGCGGGGAGCTCGGGGCCAGCGTGGAGGCAAGTCTGCGGCGGAGATCCTTCGACGTTGTGGAACGGATGGCTCGAGGTGACGTTTACCGCGGTAAACCGGGGGAGGGGTAACCCCGATCTATTGCACTCGGAACTGGTGTGCCATACATGCTGTCGGCGGGAAGGGTCCCCGACGCTATAGCTGTGAACCGGTTTACCGCGGTAAACCAGGAAGCATCCTCCGAGGGAAAGATCACCGCCTCAGACTTCCTGGCACGCTGAACAGGAGGTCGTGGTTCTCGTTTACCGCGGTAAACCGCGCCGAACACGTCGGAACAGACTCGTCGACATCTGCAGAAGGTTGGTGCCTTCAGCGCCGAACAGGCCGAACCACCGACTCCTGTCCCTAGGTACTTTGCCGCGCGGAACGCGTGCGGGCCGCCGGGCAACGTCGATGCGCGTGCACGAGGCTAGGCGGAGATCCCATCGAGGAATCGGCGCGACCAAGTCTTCCCCTGGTTTACCGCGGTAAACCAGGGGAGTGGTGTGCCTGAGCGGCAGCCCTCGAGTGGGGAGTCCCACGTTTCGCCGACACCAGAAGCCGACGCCAGAACACGATGCCCGGTGATGAGGGCTCGGTTTACCGCGGTAAACCACTAACACCCGCCGGCCCATGGCGGTGTTCGCCTCGGTCTTCGAGAAGCGCTGTACATGTTGACCGCGGGGAACCATGTCGATAATGTCGGCGTTCTTCATCGACTGCGACAATGGAGCGATGCCACGGATCCTGCCGGCACAGCTGCTACCTGTCGGTCTTGCTGGTTTACCGCGGTAAACGATGTGGATCACTCTTCGTGCCCTTGAGATGCTCGCACGAAAACTGCGGCGAGAGCCGTCACTGAGTCTCGGGTTTACCGCGGTAAACCGGGGAGTGGCATCCTGGACAGGTCGTCCGGGCGCGGTTGGCCCGCAGTCGTAGCACGAAGGCGATGTCCGCGGCGACGGGCCGGTCCGGTTTACCGCGGTAAACCAGTCGCACCTCTTCCCGTGTCGCTGCAGTTCCGCGAGACGGGAAGAACCCTGAATGAAAGCCTGGTCCGGGCATCGCTGTCTGCTGGGCACAGGTCCGGCCGGCAAGATGACGCGGAGTTGAATAGAAGTGGCCTGTCTGTTCTGTAACGGATTTCTCCGACACGATGGAGCCCGGTGCCAGAGAAGTCTCGGGGGAGTCGCAGCTTCGAACGACCATTGCTACCTCCGGTGCAGGACGGGTCGTTTACCGCGGTAAACCACCACAAGGTCGGCCGTTCGGTCGGGGTGGCAAGCGATCACGCGGGAAGTATCGGACTCGTATTCCGTGATTGCACCGTAGCAGAAGGTTCCGCGGCCATTTCGGTAGCGGAAGTGGGCATTTCGCGATCGACCGGGACTCGATAGGAGTGCTGACCCGCGCACATATCCGTCACAGTGACGAAACTGGGTGGTGTAATCCGGTGCCGGAAAGTCGGTCAGGGCAGATGCGTGAGGCGCGTTTCGCACGGGCATACCCGATATGGAAGGCGACACGCCGATGGCGCTCGAGAAATCTCGAGAAATTTTGGGCGCCAAGAGGATCGGATCTCAGTGTGGGGGAGGGTCGTCGCGGCCCCACCGTCCGCGCCCAGGGCGACTCGCCATCCACTCGTCCACGGTCTCGGGAAGCCAGCCGAGCTTGGGCCCGATCTCTGCATCTGCTTGCGGCAGAACACCTTTGCGGAGATAGCCCTTCGCGGTGTTGTACGCGATCCCAACACGGTCGGCGAACTCGTGCAACGTCAGGTATCGGACCATGCCGGGGATCATACTGCCCGGTTGCACAATAGACCCACGCGGATCTATTGTGCAGAGCGACGCAATCCACCAAAAATGGTCTCAAACCCATTACAGTGGAAGCGCAATCGCCGCCTCGATCGGAACGTGGTGGTGCAAGTCCGAAGTAGCCCCCTCGGGGGTGAAGCATACGGAGGGTATCCCAATGGCTGTGCATGTCATGCTGAATCAAAAGGGTGGGGTCGGAAAATCCACCCTGACAATGAATCTGGCCGCGGTGAAAGCCGATGTCCTCACCTCCGGCGAAGATGACGACGTGCAGTCCCCGGTCGCGGCGATCTCCGTCGACCCCCAGGGCTCGGCGGTCTGGTGGGCCTCGCGAGTCGAAGAACTCCCGTTCCTGATCGACCAGGTCCACGACAACCTCGAGGTCCTGCGCAACCTCGACAAACTCCCCGGCATCAAACACGTCTACGTCGACACCCCCGGCTGGATCGACCTGTCCGGCAACGACGACGGCACCGACCCCCTCGGGGCCGGCACCTCCGGCGACGCCCTGCGCGCCGTCCTCGATGTCGCCGACCTGGTGATCGTGCCGATCGAACCCGAACCGCTGTGCTTCGACCCGACCGCCCGCACCATCAAGCAGGTCCTCGAACCTCTCGGCAAGAAATTCATTGTCGTGGTGAACAACTGGGACCCGCGGGACGGCAAGGTCGACCTCGACCAGACCCGGGAATTCGTCCAGGCGAACGGCTGGCCCCTCGCCCGCACCGTCGTGCGCCACTACAAGGTGCATACCCGCGCCGCCGCGGAAGGCCGGGTCGTCACCGAGTACGAAACCAACCGGGTCTCCCTCCAGGCCCGCGAGGACTTCTACAAACTCAGCCTCGAACTCGCGGACGGCGGCCGCTGATGGCCCCCAAGGGAGGGCGCGCGAACTTCGCCTCGCTGGTCGGCGCAGTCGGAGACAACTCACCGGTCGACCGCAAGCGAACCGTCAGCCCCAAGCCCATCACCACCGAGCCCGTCGACGGCCAGTTCCTGGCCGATGTGCCGGTCGCAGAGCTAGTCGCCAACCCGCGCAATCCCCGCGACGAGGTCGGCGACCTGTCCGATCTGTCCACCATCACCGATAGACAGCTACAACCCGGAACGGCCGTCAGCCGGGCCGCGTGGCTCAAACTCTGGCCCGAAGACGAAGCCGAGATCGGCACCGCCAAGTACATCGTCGTCAACGGAAACCGCCGCCTCGCGGCCGCGGTCAAGTACGGCCGCCCCGGTCTCGATGTCGTCGTCCGAGACAGCATCGCCGTCAACAAGGGGGAGATCCTCTGGGCGGCGACCAGCGAGAACATCGACCGCCGCGACTTCGACGTCCTCGAAGAAGCCAAGGCCGTCGAGCTCATGGTCGCCGAATTCGGCAGTGCCGACGCCGCCGCAACCAAACTCGGACGCTCCAAGGGATGGGTGTCCCAGCGCCGCGCACTGCTCAAACTCGCACCGGAACTCCAAGCGGCGCTGCGCGCCGGCGATCTCGCGATCCGGCACGCCCGCTCGCTCGCCAAGGTGCCCCTCGAGGAACAGGTCGCAGCGTGGGAAGCCGCGCAGAACCCGGAGTCGGACACGTCCACAGCCGACCCCGGACCGGCCGATTCCCAGCCGAATACGCCCACGAAGGACGATCCGGACGAGTCGGCGCCGATCGAACCCGCCGACAAAGTGGTGCAGGCACTGAAGAAGTTGTCCGTCGACCCGGCTGTCCTCGCCGCCGCCGTGCGCAAGCACTACTCCAACGA
Organism: Rhodococcus sp. NPDC003382; assembly: GCF_053589135.1. NCBI lineage: Bacteria > Bacillati > Actinomycetota > Actinomycetes > Mycobacteriales > Nocardiaceae > Rhodococcus > Rhodococcus sp. NPDC003382. The sequence goes on along the minus strand of NZ_JBSFRH010000070.1, from coordinate 24,844 downwards.
CGAACAACGCGCCCTCATCGACGCTCTCGGTCTCCGCTAACCGATTTGCGTTCGTGGACAAGATGATTCCGCAACCAGCCGGACCCCCACCGGCTGGTTGCGGGACACCATGCCGCGACCCACTCCCATCCGGCACCTTCGATCACCGTCCGCGCACCTCACACGGCCACACCCTCATGCGAATCCCAGCGGAGCCCCGATGAGCCGAAACAACGAACAGTTCACGCTCTTCGATGTCGAACCCGACCCCGACACCGAACACACCGACGTGCCCGCCCCACCCGATGCCTCGACACCCGGCGAATCGGATCGGGTAGAGGACGACGTAGTCGACCACAATCGCACCGAAACCCACGCCACGACCGATCCGGCCCCCGACGACACCGGCACCGACACAGACCCCGACAGCGACCAAACAAGCGACGACACCCAGCCGAACACAGAAAACACCGACGACCCGAAACCCTGGGAATCCCTCCCCACCGGCACGGACGCCGACGGACACGCCCTCATCGTCACCGCCGAAGCCACCTACAGTCCCTCCGGCGCCCGACTCACCGGCCCCGTCGACACCATCGACAAGCTGGACAAGCTGATCCACTGGGCAGCCCTGACCCCACACGGTCTCACCGCCCAGGTGTGGTTCGTCGGCATCGACTCCTGCGCCCGACTCGGCTGGACGATCGACCCCGGCAGCGAAGACGACGTCGACGACCTCGAACAACTGCGCCGCCGCGCGGCCGCGGACCTGACCCAGGCCGTCGCCGCGACGCTGCCGCCGCTCATCGCCGCCGGCTGGGAGCTGCGCGGCGATCCCGGCTTCGTCGTGCACCTCAAACGTCAGCTCGGCAAGGCCACCCAAATGGTCGACCTCATCCTCGAACCGTACGTATGGACGTACTGGAACAAGGACTTTGGCTGGGGTAACCGAGTCGGGGATATGGGCATCCTCGGCTCGCCGACCGCCGGCACCTACCTGCCCGACGAGGACCTGCCCGCCGCCCGCGAGCTCGGCCGCCGCCTGGCCTGGTCCGCCAAACACCTCGGCACCCTGCCCGGCCCCACCCCGGCCCGCACCGGTGCCGCGATTCTCGACAAGATCCGCCGCGAACGCACCCAGACAGGGAAGGGCATCGTGGTGACCGCCGCCGGTCCGGTCCCACCGATCGACGGCGCCCCCCGCGGCGATCTCGAACCTGCCGCCGGTTGGTCCCGGATTCCCGATGACGACGATCTCGACGGGGTGACCCGGCTGGTCACCATCGACCAGCGCGCTGCCTACCTGGCCTCGGCCGGGATGCTCTCGTTCGGCTACGGCCGCGTGCGCAACCTGAGCGGTGCCGATGTCGCGGCCGCCGCCGCGGTCGACAAGCCGGCGTTCGGGATCTGGCGCGTGACCCTGCCCGCCGCCGGCCAGTACGCCCTGCCGGACAAGCTCCCGCTGCCGCACCCAGCGATGCTGCACGACCAGCCGGTGCGGACCTGGATCACCACCGTCAGCCTGGAAGGACTGTGCGCGCCGATCGCCGACGGCGGAATGGGCCTGGACATCGACGACCTCGACGTCACCGACGCCTGGGTCTACGAGGAACAGGGCCGGGCCCTAGACAAGTGGGCGAAGATCCTGCGCGAGGCCCGCACCGTCGCGGTCGAGACCGGGGATGTGGCGATGAAGCGGTTCCTCGGCGCCTGCTACAAGGGGTACGTGGGTCGGATGGTCAACCCCGACATGTGGACCGCCAGCCGGATGCAGCATCACCACCAGCCGTTGTGGCGGGCGGCGATCATGGCGCACTGCCGGTGGCGCGGGCGCCGGGTGGCGATGCGCATCGCCCGCGAGACCGGACGGTGGCCGATCCGTACCATGACCGACTCCTGGGTGTATCTGCTGGGAGAGGGGCAGGACATCGCCGACGACAGTGCCGCCCTCGGCAAGATGACCCTCGAGAAGCAGGTGGAGCTGACCGACGAGATGATCCTGGCGTTTGCGGCCGCCGAAACCACCCACGAGGTTCGGCTCGCGATCGCCGCGGCCTACGGCACCGACACCGACGAGGAGCAGTAGATGGCGCTGCACCTGCCCAAGCCGCGCTCGAAATCCGTGCCGCAGAAAACCACCGGTCTCGACGGCATGCGCGTCACGGTCGCGGCCGCCGCGGCCGAAGGCATCGCCAAGGCGCAGGAAACCAGCCGCGGCCTGGCGGGGCTGACCGCGAGGGTCTCGGTCCGGCAGCTGCGCAGCGAGATCGGGAACGACGGGTTGCGCCAAGCCGCGATCGATGCCGGCCGCACCCCGCCCTCGGACCGGACGCTGCGCCGGTGGGGGCAGCAGGGCCGCATCCCGCACGCCGAGGTCGCCGAGCTGGCGCAGCGCCGCGCCGCGATCGCCCGGCTCGGCGGTGTCAACGCGGTGGCGCAGCAGATCGGCCGCAACCCGTCGTCGGTGCGTAAGTACATGTCGGGCAAGACCAACGAACTGCGCAACGACGCGAAGTCCAAACTCAAAGCCGCCAAAGCGGACAACACCATGCGCAAGGCCGGTGTTCTCCGGCCCGACGGGACACCGAAGGTCGCGACGATCCGGGTCACCGGCCGGGTGCACGTCCGCAACGGCGACGAAGTCGGATACGACTACCGCACCCGCACACTGGACTTCGGCAACTCCGACGTCCCGTTCAGCGCCGAGGAATCACGGGAGATCGCCGCAGCCCTGGCGAACGACGACCAGGCCCGCGTGGTGGCGATCCTCGAACGCCACGCCACCCTCGACTACCCGGAGAACAAGGGGTTCGACGTCTACGGGGATCAGTTCGGATTCCACTTCGACGCCATCGACAAGCTCGACGTCACGTGGCGCTGAGTAGTCCACCGACAGCCACACAAACGCATCACTTAGCGTCCCGCGGTTCCTGACGCGATCCGATTTGAGCACCATCGTGCTGTTCAGGCCAGCGGATGGGTTCACAAACGTCACTTGCTCGACCGGTCGCTGCCCAACGACGATCTCGACGGTGTCTCGCACCGCAGAACGGTGCCGTGGACGATCCCGGGGATATCCATCTAGCGTTCCAACCTCATATTCCGAACACGGGATGTCCGCATCCTCGTTCGGCTGACACTTTCGGAGGAGATGAGATGCACATGCCGATGTGGCCACCCGGCCCCGTCCCTACATGGGACACGGAAGCACTGGAACGCTTTGTCGCATACGTCGAGCGCGGCATGACGGTCCGGGTGGCAGCCGACGGGCGTTTCCTGACGCTCTCCGAAGCCCACGCCGAGTTGTTCCGGCGGCAGCGGAAGCGACAGCGCGACGTCGAAGCGTGACTTTCCGACGGCAGACCCCCGGGACCCCCACACGTCGGCAATCCGGCCGATACGCGATCGGTCGTCGAACACCCCCATCGGCCTTGAACTCGACGAACACCGAGCACCCGGTCCGTCCCCGCTCCCCTTGAACATCGGCGCAGCATGGACTATTGAGAGGACATGATGCCCGATGTTCCGCCGCCGCGGCTCCCTGCAGATGTGACGGCCCTCGTCGGACGAGGCACCGAAACCACTGAGATCCGGCGACTACTTGCTCACTCGAGACTGGTCACCCTCACAGGTATCGGCGGCGTGGGCAAATCGCGTCTCGCGGTGCACGTCGCCCGCAAAGCCGAGCGCGGCTTCGCGGATCACGCAACGCTCGTCGAGCTGGCCGAGGTCGCCGATCCGGCACTGGTAGCGATGACGGTGGCCCAGGTTGTCGGAGCCCCGGTTCACCAGTCGGATGTGGTGGCGACCTTGGTCGATTATCTGCGCGGGCGCGAGATGCTGATGGTCCTCGACAACTGTGAGCATCTGCTCGACGAAACCGCGATCCTGGTACGGAACCTCCTGTCCGCTTGCCCTGGGCTGCGGATCCTTGCCACCAGCCGCGAACCGTTGCGTGTTACCGGTGAACACATCTTCAAGGTCGAGCCGCTTCCGGTCCGTGTCTCGCACAGCGGGCGGGGCCCCGATGACGTACGCCCGGAGGCTGTGCGGTTGTTCGAGGAACGGGCCACGGCTGCGGCGCCGGAGTTTCGGATCACCGCTGACAACGAGCGCACGGTGGAGGAATTGTGCCGCCGGCTCGATGGGTTGCCGCTGGCGATCGAGCTCGCGGCTGGACGGATGCGGGCACTGTCACCCCGCGAATTGCTGGTTCGTCTGGACGACCACCACCGGCTTCTCAGCCTGGGCGACCGTTCCGCTGCCCCCCGCCATCAGTCGTTGTGGGCAACCCTGGACTGGAGTTACGACCTGTGCTCGAAGCACGAGAGGCTTCTGTGGGAACGCATGTCGATCTTCACCGGCTCCATCTACCTGAACGCCGCCGAGTGTGTCTGCAGCGACGACGATCTCCCCCGAGAGGTCGTCGTGGAACACATCGTGGCGCTAGTGGACAAATCGATCCTTGTGATGCACAACTCGAGCGACGGACCCACCTATCGCATGCTCGAGACGGTGCGCGAGTACGGATTGCGGAAACTGCGCGAAGATCCGCTCGACGCTGCGGTTGTCGGGCGTTATCGCGCGTACTACCAGCGGCTCGCACGCGAGTTCGACGAGAACTGGTTCGGGCCCGGCCAGGAGGAAATGGTCGAACGGATGCGTCGGGAACAGGCGAATCTGCGAGCAGTCCTGGATTCGCTGGTTTCCGACCCCGAGGGAGGGCGCGCCGCGCTCGGCATGAGTTCGGCGCTTTTCTGGTATTGGCTCGGATGCGGACAGCAACGGGAGGGACGGCACTGGCTGGACCGGTGCCTGGCGCTCGACGACAATGCTGGACCCGAACGTGCAGCAGCGTTGTGGGCCAACGGCTATCTCGCGATAGCCGAAGGTAAGGCCGTCGTCGCGCTCGATCTGCTTCGTGGCAGTCAGGACGCCGCTCGGCAAGCAGGAGACGCGATCGGACTCGCTCACGCGACCCACATACGCGGCATTGCCGAGCACAACCTCGGCAACCCATCGCTGGGCATGACCTTGATCGAGGAGGGCATGGCGATGGAGTCGGAGAACGGGACATCTGCGCAGCAGGTCCTCGCGATGGAGCACCTGGGGTGGGCTCTGTGTCACCGGCAGGAGCCCGAACGGGCTCTCGCGGTGCTCGAACAAGGGCTTCACCTATGCAAAGAACTAGGCGAGCGGTGGTCGCTGTCGTGGGTTCTCACATTCACGGGACTGGCGCACTGGATGCGCGGAGACGCTGCGGCCGCGGCACGCGCGTTGAGGGAGGCGCTCGCGGTCAAGCGACCCTTCCACGACGTGCTGGGTATCGCTGTGGTTGTGGAGTTGCTCTCCTGGGTTGCGTGCGCCGAAGGTGATGCCGTGCGCTCGGCGCGGCTTCTGGGGGCGGTGCGTCGGATGTGGGAGCCGCTGGGGATCTACCCGGGTGGGTTCGAACTGCGATCCTGGAGCAGCCGTACGGAAGCTGATGTCCGAAAGGTGCTTGGAGAGAAGGAGTTCGAATATCAATTCGGGGAGGGCGCGAGGATGGAGGTGGATCGCACGATCGACTACGCGCTCGGTGAGGAGTCCTCGGACGAGGCGGAACTCTCGTCCGAGGACGCGCTCCTCGCCCTCCTTACGCCCCGCGAGACGCAGATCGCCCAGCTGCTTGCCCAGGGGCTCACGAACAAACAGATAGCACAGACACTGGTGATCGCCCTGCGCACCGTGGACAGCCATGTCGAACACATCTTCACCAAGTTCGGTGTCAATTCGCGGACACAGGTCGCGGTCCTGCTGGCCACACAGCGGCGTTGAACGAGCTAGTACACCGTGCGGGAACGGTTGGCCAGCACGCCCGTTCGTCGCCGCGCCGCGATTGACGCGGCGCCGTCGATACCGGCGAGGAGCATCCCCGATTCGGCGCCCAGGCGCGCCACGACGGCACCCGAGGGATCCGCAACGAGGGACCGCCCGATCCCGGTGGGAGCGTCGGGCCGGACCGCGACACCGGCCGTACGCGGGTCGGCCTGATCACATCCGAGTACCCAACACCCAGAGTCGAGGGCCCGTGCCCGTACCAACACGTCCCATTGGTCGGCTTTCCCGTCGCCGGCTCCCCAGGACGTCGGTACCAGTACCGCGCTCGCCCCGTCCTCGGCCAACCGCTGGAACAGAGCGGGAAAGCGGATGTCATAACAGGTGGCGACGCCGAGTACCAGACCGTCGACGGTGACCGTGACACATTCGCTGCCGGGTGCCACGGTGTCCGATTCGCGGTATCCGAACGCATCGTAGAGGTGGATTTTGTCGTAGCCGAAATGCTGACCGAGACCGGTAATGATCACGGTGTTGCGGACGCGGGCACCGTCGGGGGTGAACATGCCGGCCACGACGAGCACATCGTGCTCGTCCGCGATGGCGGCGACCGCACAGGCCCACGGTCCATCGATCGGTTCGGCGACCGCGCCGAGTTCGGTCCCGAAGTGCGCCATGGTGGCCTCCGGGAACACCACAACCCTGGCGCCGGCGCGGGCGGCATGTCCGACCTCGGCGCGGACCGTGGCAAGGTTGCGGTCCGGATCGCCGGTCGACGCGATCTGGCACAACGCTATCTGCAAGGTGTCGTTCATGATCAGCTGTCCTGTCCTACCCGCGGAATCCATCCCGGGCGGCTGAGCAGGTAGCGCACCATTCGCGGTGGAATGGTCAGGGTCGATTCGATGTCGCCGGCATCCGGTGGCAAGTGGGTGCGGATCTGCGAATGTGCGCCGGCCTGTATCTTGTCCACCCATTCCGGGTCGACGAGCGCCGCACGTCCGATCGCGACCAGGTCGGCACCGGCGGTGAGGGCGGTCCGGGCGTCGTCCAGGGTGCGTATGCCCCCGCTGGCGACCACGGCGCTATGCCCGTCCACCGCCTCGGCGATCGCCTCGATCGGATTACGTGACTCCACCTGCTGTCGGCTCTTCGTCCAGTCCCGGTCTTCCGGCTGTGGCGAGTTGCGGCGGAAGTTGTCCATGGAGATGTGGATGTAGTCCATGCCCTCGGCGGCCAGTCGATCGGCCAATCTCGCGGCGTCGTCAAGTGTGTACCCGCCCGTTTCGGATTCGAACGGTGTGATCCGGAACCCGACGGTCACTGCGTCGCCGACAGTTTCGCGCACGACGCGGGCGACGGAGAGCGGGAATCGCATCCGTGCCTCGAGGCTGCCACCCCACAGGTCGGTGCGGCGGTTGGCTCGCGGCGAAAAGAACTGATGGATCAGATAGTGGTTGGCGCCGTGGATTTCGATGCCGTCGAAGCCCGCCTTCACTCCATAGTCCGCCGCCCGTCCGAACGCGGCGAGGAGATCCTCGATCTCGTCGTCACGGAGCGCTCTGGGTGTGCGGGCATTGGGTCGGGCGGACGGCACAGCGGAGGGGCCACGCAGTGCGTCGGGTCCGATCAGTTCGGGTAGCGCGATTCGACCGCCGTCGTATATCTGCAGGATGCCGACGCCGCCGCCACCGCGCGCCGCGCGCGCGACCGCTCGCAGGCTGTCAAGGTGGGATTCGCCGGACGCACCGATTCCCTGCCATGCCCGTCCGGCAGGATGGACGTAGGCGCAGGAGGTGATCACCGCGCCGAATTCGGTTGCGGCCCGGCGGGAAAGATAGGTCAGCTCGGCCTCGGTGGCCGACCCGTCCGGATAAGAGGAATCGGTTGTCATGGGTGCGAGAAGGAACCGATTTCTGAGTGTGGTACCGGATCTCAGCGGCAGCGGGGACCAAGGATCTGAAGATGAGTGCATTACGGGCTCCTGGGAGGTGAAGCGATCGGACGATGCGTCAGTCGACCGCGGGTGGAGTCTGCTGCACGGAATACGACAACGAAATCGACCGGTTCGTGTGAGGATCGCCGAGTTCGACGCTCCACCCGGCGCTGAACTGGTCGACCTCGGTGCGCATCGGGATGGTGCCGGACATGAGAACGGTGCCGGGCTCGAGCAAGCCGCGTTCCCGCAGTTCGTCCACCCAGTACAGCGGGCTCAGCAGTTCGGCAAGTGTGCCATTTTGGATCACCTGCGTTCCAGCATCGGTCAGGACCTTACCGGTCAAGGTGAGTTGGTCGATGCGGTCGGCGACATCCGTCAGCCGCCATGCCTGGCGGGCAAGTACATCGGGTGCGGCCTGCTTGCTCCATGCCACGCCGTGTTGCTCGAGATGTCGGTCGGTGTGGTCGCAGGCGGCGGTCAGAAGCAAGTCGTCTGGCTCGGTTCCGCATACCACGAGTGCCCATTCCGCCTCTCCGGAGGTCAGGGCGTGTTGGACGGGCACCTCGTCGACCTGCATGGCCAGATACGGAGAAAGTGGGTAGATGCACGGAATTCGCTGCGGGGCAGGAACGCCCAGTTCCGCCAACTCCTCGATATGCGCGGCAACGTCCGCCTGGCTGCGACCGGCGTAGCCGGCGTTGAGAAGGGTGTTGACCGTCACTGCAACCTGTTCTCGGTCGGGCAGTTCGAAGGTCAGTAGGGGCATGGGTCGGTCCTCTCTGTGGACGTAGGTATCACGGTGCGGGTGGGGGAGGGGAGGCCGGGGGCGCTAGCCGTGACTCTGTCGCTGCCAATTCGCCTCCTGAGTGAGCTTGGCGATCCCGGCGGCCGCCATACGGATGGCGGGTACCGCGCTCGCGGGCCGGAATCGGTGCACCGGACCTGAGATGGACACGGCCGCGACGACCGCCCCCGACCAGCTGCGCACGGGTGCAGCGACGCAGGTCAATCCGGACTTCGTCTCCTGTCGGTCATATGCGATACCGAACTGTCGGACAGTGTCGAGATCGCGCGCGAGTTGCAGTGGTGTAGCGATGCTGAACGATGTGGCGGGACGCAGATTGTCTGCGACACGGGCGAGTACGTCATTGCTGCTGAATGCCAGCAGTGCCTTGCCGACCGCAGTGTTGGTGGCTGGGATCCGACCACCGACGCACGCCGGTGAGTCGACGCTGTTGTGACCGTGGATCTTGTCGACGTACAACACGTCCTGCCCGGCGAGTACGCACAGATTTACCGTCTCGTGGGTCATCTCGTACAGGTCCAGTAGGTGCGGAAGGGCCACACGGCGCAGATCCTGGGTGTCGGGTCGCTCGGCGAGTACGGACAGCTCGCTCAACCGCGGGCCGGGAGAGTATTCGGTACCGTGCTTGTGCACCATCTCCCACTCCACCAGGACGGTGAGCAGTCGATGAGCGGTGGACTTCGGGAGACGGGCACGGCGTGCGATTTCGGACACCCCCATCCTCGGTCGATTTGGGGTGAAGCTGCTCAAGAGCGCGAGGGCCTTCGCCACCGAGGTGGACGAATCCCGATCGGGATGCTCAGGGCCGGGGATCAGCTTCATGTTCGCCCCGTTGTTCGGGGAGTGCGCGGGCGGCCGGATCGGTGCAGTGGTGCTGGGCGGGATCATGGTTGCCTCTCGGTCGCGAGGGCCGACCGCCGGTCGGCGGTCTGGGGCTGTGGTCCGCGGCGACATGCACGATGGCTGTACACGGCCTTTTCGGGGGCCGGCGTACGCCCTGTGTCTCGCGTTCGACCTGCTCGTCGACTGTAAGAGGGCAGTAGGCACCGTCGCATCGGGGGAACTACCGAGGAACTACCCATCCACGTACATGAACACCGGTAGACCGATCGGTATGTTCCGCCTTCCGACCGTCAGCACATCAGCCCGACCGAACCCAGATGGGTGAACTGTGCGGAGATCGTTGTACCTGCCGGCGCCGCCACGGCATCGGTCATTCCACCGGTCATCACGATCCATCCGGCCTCGATTGCGTGTCCGCGCTCGGCAAGAGAATTGGCAGCCAGTGCCAGCGCCTGCGCAGGATGACCCTGTACCGACGCGCCGACACCGACGTCGACGACGCGGCCATCGGACTCCAGCAGGCACGCTTCCAACGGAAGGTGCAGGCCCGCGGGATCGACACCGACCGACCCGGTCGTGAAATAGGCCGACGACGCGTTGTCGGCGATCACATCCGGCAGGGTGAAGCGGAAGTCTGCGAACCGGCTATCGATTACCTCGAGTCCAGCGTAGACCCGATCCACCGCCGCGAGCGCGGTAGCGGCGGTGACGCCAGGCCCGACCAGACGCCGTTTCATCACGAACGTAATCTCCGGTTCGATGCGCGGGTGGATCAGACGGTCCTGCGGCAGCGGGGCACCCGGCGGCAGTGCCATTGCGTCCGTGAGCCAGGCGGTCAACGGTGCGGACACACCCATTTGACGCTGTTTGGCGACGGACGTCAGCCCCAGCTTCACACCGACCACGTTTTCCCCTCGCTCCACTCGCCGACTCAGCATCTCGTCCTGTACGCGATAGGCCGTTTCGATGTCGAGTTCCGGATACTCGTCGGTGAGCGGTGCGCGGTCGGTACGTTCCGATTCTGCCCGCAACAACAGATCTGCGAGGGTGTCGATCATTTTCAACTGTTCGACAGTGTGAGCTGTGTTGTCGATGTGCGATGCCATGTCTGCTCCTCGAGTGAATCGCCTTGTGGGAGTTCACCCTGGACTGCCGGGGAAGCGCGGGGAATCTCGACGGTCCGTTGGTTGGAACATCGCCGGATCGTCGGGTCGTTCGGACCATCAGGCGGAACACCGGCATTGCCGACTGCGGCGCTCCGCACCAGCCTGATCTCCCGACAGTCTGGATTCCGAAAGGGGATACACACTCATGGCTACTGTGGAAATCGACGGTGTCGAAATCCATTACGAGGATCAGGGGCAGGGTGATCCGGTTCTGCTCATCCACGGCGCCGCGGCATCCGGGCGGTGGTTCGGCGATCTCGTGCCGCAGTTGGCCGGTAGGTACAGGATGATCGTGCCGGACTTGCGGGGGCTCGGTCGGAGTGCCCGGGTCGCGCCGCTCGAACGCCCGCAGGTCTGGGTGGAGGATCTGTGGCGACTGCTGGACCTTCTCGGCCTCGACAAGGTGCATGTGGCCGGTGTATCGCTCGGCTCGCGGATCGCCGGGCGCCTCGTGCTCGACAAGGCGGACCGCGTGCGCACGCTCACGGTGGATGCACCCATTATCGGCTTGAGCAACAGTGGGAATGCTTCTCTCAATTCGGTTTTCACCGAAGTTGATCCGGAGAGCGATCAGGCGCGCGAATGGCAGCAGCTTCACGGTGACGACTGGCGTGATGCCGTGGCGTTCTACGCCACCACACGCAGCACCACCGAGTTCCAGGAGTACTTCACCCTTCGGCCACATCTGTCGGAAATCGAAGTTCCCACCCTCGTGTGCCGCGGCGATCTCGACGACTCGATCCACCCCGTTGACGACGCGTTCATCTGGCACAAGCAGGCCCCGAACACCGAACTGTTCATCGCACCCGGCCTGACACAGTCGTCGGTCATGCTGGAACGTCCTGAGTGGTTCGTCGCCGAATTCGCGGCTTTCCAGGACCGGTGTGCGACGGTGTCTGCGGGATGAGCACCGTTCTCGTCACCGGCTTCGGGGATTATGCCGAGGAGACCGACAATCCGAGCGGTGCGATCGCACGCCGCCTCGACGGACGACAGGTCGGCGACTACCGAATCGTCGGGTCCGTGCTACCGGTGAACACTGCCACGGTGGAGTCCGCACTCGTCTCGGCACTCGATCGGGCGCGCCCGGACGTCGTGGTGGTGACAGGGGTGGCTCCTGGCCGCACCGCGCCCGCGCTCGAACGCGTGGCGCTCAACGTTCGGGACTTTCCGATTCCCGACACCGACGGCAGCACGCCGATTGACGAGCCGGTTGTCGTGGGTGGGCCCCCCGCGTATCTGACCACGCTTCCGGTCAAGGCGGTTATGGACAGCTGGCACCGCGCCGGCCTTCCGGGGTACGTGTCCAACACGGCAGGCACGTACCTGTGCAACCAAACATTCTATCTCGCTCGACATCTCACGGCGGGCACGGAGGTGCGGGCCGGGATGGTGCACATACCGGTGGTTCCAGCTCGGGCTACCGGGGATACGACGCCGCTGCCTTCGATGCCGCTCGCTCTACTCGAACAGGCGGTGCTGGTGGCGATCTCGGTGTCGGCACAGCACGACGGTCCGGACCTGCGTCTCGGTGCGGGCGCGATCAGCTGAGTTGACGGTTAGGGAAAGGGACACCGTGTCGGAGCTGTCGGAGAACTGGGGAAGCCGCACGCTGCAGGTGGACGGAGGTACCGTCCACTACCACGACGTCGGTGTCGGAAAACCCCTGCTGATCAACCCGGCGTTCGGTCCACTGCCGGGCACGACCGGTTGGTTGGTCTATCAGAGGGTCCTCGCCGACCTCGCCACCGATCATCGCTGCATCGTCGTGGATTATCCCAACTTCGGGCGCAGCGGCCCCCGTGAGTTCCACGAACCGGTACACGACCTGTATGTACGCAACGCGGTAGCCGTCCTCGACGAACTCGGTCTCGATGCCGTGACGGTGATCGGTGTGTCAACCGGCGGAACGGTCGGGCTGGACCTCGCGTTGACCGCGCCGGAGCGGGTGACCGGGCTGGTGATCGGTGGCTGCAGTGCCTCCACCGGCGGGGACCCGTATCTGCTCGCCCCGGCCCCCACCGAAGTGGCGCGACTGTTCGACGAATGTCAGAGCGGCCGGCCCGATCGGGATCGCATCGCCCGCCTGCTGCGGGCACTGCTGCACGACACCGCCCTCGTCGACGACGATCTCGTCGACCGGATGTACCGGTGGCGGTGCCGTGAACCCGAACACGCCGAGGCATGGTCCCGCTCGACCAGTGTGCCGCGCGGCAATCTCCATGCGCTGCCGTCGGTCACGGTTCCCATCCTGGTCGTCCACGGCCGGCACGACCGAATGGTGCCGCTCGAGGGCGCGCTTCTGCTGCTGAGCCATCTACCGAATGCGGATCTGGTCGTGCTCAACGAGTGCGGGCACTGGCCGCCGTTCGAACGTCCCCGCGAATTCGTCGCAGCCGTACGGACATTCCTCTCGTTGAGAGAGTGAATTGCTTGCATCCCGGGTGTTCCGGTGGGCGGATCGGAGGCATTGTCGCAACGACATCGAACCTCGAAGCTGGACGCGGACAGCCGGAACCGGGCTCATGTCCCACGGCAGATATTAGGAAGGTAACACGCGATCATGACCGAAATCGTCGGACTCGGGTACCTGGGCCTGTATGCGGAGAACCTGGACGACTGGCGCACATACGGAACTGAAGTTCTTGGTTTGCAGAATGTTTCAGAGAAGATTGGTGTGGAGAGCGACACCGTGCTGCTCCGGGCCGACGAGCAGTCCTGGAGGTTCGCGATCCATCAGGGCGAGACCGGCGGTGCGGCATACGTCGGATGGGAGGTCGCGAATCGGCGGGCACTCGACGATCTCGGTGACCGTCTCTCGGCGGCCGGCGTCACCGTCGAGGAGGATCAGGCGTGCGCCCAGGAACGTCGGGTCGAGGGCTTGATCCGATGCGTCGATCCCGACGGCCACCGGCTTGAGTTCTTCTACGGGCCCCACATCCCGAAGTACCCGTTCGTCTCGCCGCGCGGCGTCCGGTTCGTCACCGGCGATCTCGGGTTGGGGCACGTCTTCTTCTTCGTGACCGACCTGGACGCGGCCAAGGAGTTCTATCTCGGCTCACTCGGATTCCGGTTGAGCGACACGATCGAATTCCACGGCCGGAAAGTGCATTTCCTGCACGTCAACCCCCGTCACCACAGCCTTGCGTTCGTGCAGAATGAAGAGTTGGCACCCGCGCTGGGGCACTTCATGCTCGAGGTGGACGACATCGACGACGTCGGGCGCACCCTCGACGAGGTCGACAGCCGCGGAGTCACCCTGACCGAGACGTTGGGGCGGCACACGAACGACCGAGCGATCTCCTTCTTCATGAAGAACCCGTCCGGATCCGAGGTCGAGTACGGCTACGACGGGCGGCTGGTCGACGACACGACCTGGCGAGTGACCAACTACGACGCCACCAGTCTCTGGGGGCACCACCGGGACCGGCCCGACACCGACAGCGAGTCCTGACCCCGAAACACCCATCGCATCTGCACGCACAATCGATACGACAGAGATACCGAGATGACCGAAACCTACGTCGTGGTCGGCGCGAGCCTGGCCGGCACACGAGCAGTCGAGACGCTCCGCACCGAGGGATTCGACGGTCGCGTCGTCCTCGTCGGGTCCGAGCATCGTCTCCCGTACGATCGCCCGCCACTTTCCAAGGAGCTGATCCTCGGCGGCCGGACACCAGAGGACATCCTGCTCCGTGATCCGGAGTACTACCACAACAACGATATCGAACTGCTCCTCGGGACCCGGGCGACCCATATCGACCCCCACGAGCGCCGTATCCGTCTCGACACCGGGTCGGTGATCCGCGGGGACAAGGTATTGATCTGCACCGGCACGGCACCACGCCGCCCGGACATCCCGGGGATGGAACTCGACGGCGTGCACTTCCTGCGCACCGTCGACGACGCGCTCGCCGTCCGTGACGGCATGCAGGTCGGAGGATCCGTCGTCATCGTCGGCGGCGGGTTGATCGGGATGGAGCTCGCCGCGGCTGCGGTGGCACTCGGAAACACGGTCACCGTGCTCGAGCGTGACGACGCGCTGCTCCGCCGTGCCCTCGGCAGCCGTGTCGGCGATCGGTTGGCACAGTGGCATCGCGACCAGGGGGTGGCCATCCACACGAACGCCGACGTGACGCGCATCGAGGGTGATCATCGGGTTCGTCGGGTGCACACCGCCGACGGCACGGTTGTCGATGCCGACCTGGTCGTGATCGGCATCGGCGTGGTACCGGTGGACGATCTCGCGCGCGACAGCGGCATCGAGGTCGGCAACGGGATCCTTGTCGACGAGTTCGGCGAGACGTCGCTTCCGGGCGTGTTCGCCGCCGGCGATGTGGCGTGCGGTCCCAACGAGTTCGCGGGGGGCCAGGTGCGGCTCGAACACTGGCAGAACGCACAGAACCAGGGCATCGCGACAGCCCGATCGATGCTCGGGCACCGCGAACCCTTCCGTGACGTGCCTTGGTTCTGGTCCGACCAGGGGGAAATCAATGTCCAGGCTGCCGGTCGTGCCCGAGCAGACGACACGGTGATCATTCGGGGCGATCCGGAAGAGATGGACTTCGCCCAGTTCTATCTCCGTGACGGAGCGGTGACCGCGGCGATCGGCGTCAACCGACGGCGGGACATCCGGACCGCCATGACCATGATCGACAAACGGATGCGCCCCGATCCGGCGCTGCTCGCCGACCCGTCCGTGGACCTGCGCACGCTCGACGACGCCCCGTCACCCGCAACCGTCGTACCTCGGTAGGAGTGCATCGGTAGGAGGAGGAAAACCATGGCAAGCACGGAGACTTCGAGAAATGTGGTGCGTGCCTGCGCGGTCACAGATCTCGAACCCGGCAACGTAATCCGAGTCGACACACGTCCACCGATCGCCGTGTACAACATCGACGGCGAGTTCTACGCCACCGCGGACTGGTGCTCGCACGACAAATCGTCGCTCGCCGACGAGGGCTACATCGACGGTGACCAGATCGAGTGCGGCTGGCACTTCGCGAAGTTCTGCATCCGGACAGGAGCGGTCACGGCGCCGCCGGCGACCGTCCCGCTGGCCAGGTACGACGTGGAAGTGATCGACGGCGTGGTCTATGTCGTGCTCGAGGACTGACGTCGCTGTTCGAAAACCCAGAACGAGTGGATCGACCTGGACTGCACAAAGTGAGCGCGGTGCAGGTCGGACACCCACCCAGATGCCGGAAGGCGCATCGTCTTCCGTGCCGAACCCTGAGAGAGATAGGGGAATATCGTGGCCGTTGACGCCGACCATCTGCAATCGCTGGTGAACTGGAAAGAGGGTATCGTCGGACCCGAGATCTTCGTCAGCGACGAAATCTACAAGCTGGAGCAAGAACGCATTTTCGGACGTTCGTGGTTGTTCCTGGCGCACGACAGCATGATCCCGGAGCCCCACGACTTCTTCGCCACCTACATGGGCGGCGACCCGGTGCTGGTGACACGCCAGCCCGACGGCAGCGTCCGAGCGTTCCTCAACGTCTGCCGGCATCGGGGCATGCGGGTCTGCCGTGCCGAGGAGGGCAACACCCGGTCGTTCATGTGCACCTACCACGGGTGGACGTACGACAGCGCCGGCAAGCTCGTCGGCGTGCCGAACCTCGACGACGCGTACTACAACAGGTTGTCGCTCGAGGACAACGGCCTGATCCAGGTGGCCCAAATCGACAGCTACAAGGGGCTGATCTTCGGCAACTTCGACCCAACGGCACCGCCGCTGCACGAGTACCTGGGCGACCTGAAGTACTACATCGACGGCTGGGTCGACCACGCCGAGGGCGGCATCGAGGTTCTTCCCGGGGCGATCAAGTGGACTATCAACGCCAACTGGAAGCTCGCCGCCGAGCAGTTCGCCGGCGACACCTACCACGCCACGACGAGTCACCTGTCCTCGCTGCTGTCGTTCGGGCCCGGTTTCGAGGCCAAGGACGGGGCGCACGTATCGCTGCGTGAAGGCCATGGTGAGAGCTTCCTGTTCGAGCGCCACACCCGGTTCTCGGACGATCCACTGGGCCAGTACAACGAGAACAAGCGCCGCATCGCCCGCGAGCGGGTCGGCGACCGTGCCGACATGGTCGCCAATTTCAATGCTTTCCCGAACTTCGCCGGTCTACCCGGATCGGCCAACATCCGTGTATGGCATCCGAAGGGACCCAACAAGTTCGAAATCTGGTCCTTCACTGTCGTGGAGAAGAACGCGCCGGAGGAGGCGAAGCGAGCCCAGCAGGTTTCAGCGTCGTTCACCGAAGGTGCTGCCGGCGTCGTGGAGACGGACGACGGCGAGAACTGGGGCATGATCGGTGCCATCCTGGAGCAGGGCTACCAGGCGCGGAAGATGGCATGGAACTACGAGATGGGTCTGGGCACCGGCGGCGACCATCCCGAAATGCCGGGCGAGTACTACGACTCGTTCTTCGGTGAGGCGGGGCAGCGCGGATTCTACCGGCGCTGGCTGGAGTTCATGACCAGCGAGACGTGGCCGGTGATCCCGCCGGAGGAACGCGGTGCCGACAGCCGGCCGCAGCCCGCGTCGACCGCTCGGACGGCGGGAGGTGCTCGATGACCGTCGACGCGAATACCGTGACCGCCGGGGAACTCGAACGCGTGGTGCTGCAGCACCGCATCGAGCAATTCCTGTTCACCGAGGCGCAGCTGCTCGACCACTGGCAGTGGGATCGTTGGCTGGAGCTGTTCGCCGACGACATCCTGTACTGGATGCCGGTGCGCAAGAATCGGTTGCGCCGCCAGCGAGACCAGGACGAGGTACCCCGGGGTATCGAGATGGCGCACTTCTACGACGATTTCGATTCGCTGCGCATCCGGGTGAACCAAATGCAGTCGGGCACGCATTGGGCGGAAGATCCGCCGTCACGGTGCCGGCATCTCGTCACGAACGTGCGTGTGTCCCCGAGCGTCGCGAACGACGCGCCGGCCGGCACGCCGCAGGAATACGACGTGTGGTCGAACTTCCTGGTCTACCGCAACCGGCTCGAATCCGAGACCGACATCTGGGCCGGTGAGCGGCGGGACGTGCTGCGGGTCGTCGACGAGGGATTCAAGATCGCCAAGCGCACGATTCTGCTGGACCAGAACGTAGTGCAATCGAAGAATCTGAGCGTGCTGTTCTAGGACCTGCTCGGCTCTCGATGGGCTCCGAGCGTGATGTCTCGGCCGCATCGCGGCCGAAGAAGGAGATGGAATGCCATGGTAGTCAGCGACATCGAGAACCCGACGAGTCTGGCGCTGCACGAAGAGCTCGTCGAGCGCGCGCGTGCGCTCGCGCCGGCGATCCGTGAGCGCACGCGGCGCACCGAGATGTTGCGTGCGGTGCCGCGTGAATCGATCGAGGAGCTCATCGGCGCCGGGTTGGGAGGTAGGATCCTGGCCCCGCGCCGGTACGGCGGTGACGAGCTGACGCTCGACACGATGTACGACGTGTCCGTGGAACTCGGGCGCGCGTGCGCGTCGACAGCGTGGTGCGCGGCGCTGCTGCCGCACGACGCCCACATGGTCGGGTTCTTCCCGCAGTGTGCGCAGGATGCGGTGTGGGAGGACGGCCCGGATACATGTATCGCCGCGTCGCTCGCTCCCGCCGCGACGGTACAGAAGGTCGAAGGCGGCTACCGACTGACCGGCCGGCACGGCTTCGCCAGTGGTGTCGATCATGCGGACTGGGTGGTCGTGAGTGGGCTCATCAAGAACGATGGCCGGGCGGCGAACCATCACTTCCTGGTGCGAAAGGGTGACTTCACGATCGACGACGACTGGTATGCGGCCGGGATGCGCGGTACCGGCAGCAAGACGATCGTGGTCGACGACGTGTTCGTTCCGGACGGATACGTGTTGCCCGCGACAGCACTGGTCGCGGGCGACGGGCCGGGCCGTGAAGTCAATCATGGGCCGCTCTATCGTCAGCCGCTTGCGCTGCACGCCGGTCTGACGTTCCTCGGCCCGATGATGGGGACGGCACTCGACGCCTACGACCACTTCGTCGAGTGGGCGCGCGGACGGGCACAGACGGCGGGATCGGAGATCGTCCAGGAGGCGATCGCGCAGGCCGCCGCCGACCTCGATCTGGCGCGGCTTGCGATCCGCCGGGTTCTGACGGCTGCCCGCACATCCACCAGCCTCGAACTCGCCGATCGTGCGCAGATTCTGCGCGACTACAACCGCGTCGCGGAGCTGCTCACTGGACTGGTCGACCGGCTGTTTCGTCTCAGCGGCACGTCCGCGTTCAAGGAGGCCAGTCCGATGCAGCAGAAGTGGCGAGACATCCGCATGATGGCCAGCCACGTCTCGTTCACCCGTGCCAACGACCAGCACTACGGCCGGATGGTCCTCGGTCTCGAACGCGATCCCAAGCTCGCCGTGTTCTGAGCTGTACCCACATCCGGCAGGCCCCAGATCCCGACAAATCAGGACCCCGACAACCGGGCTTCGAGAGGAAGAAACACATCATGGCCGCAGTCAGCCAGCTCAGTTACGTTGTGGGGACGTCGAGCGATGTTCCCGCATGGAAGCGTTACGCGACGGAAGTGCTCGGATTGGAGGTGTCGCGGGACAGCGAGGAGAGCCTGCTCTACGTCCGCGCCGACGACCGACACCACCGGATTGCGGTGCGGTCCGGACATGAGGACGACGTCGCGTACGTGGGATGGGACGTCCCTTCCCGGGACGCACTCGAATCCGCCGCAGCCGCACTGGAACTGGCCGGTGTCGAGGTGACCGCGGGTACACCCGAGGAGGCCGCCGACCGTCGCGTCATGGACTTCGTGTACTTCACGTGCCCGTACTCCGGCGTGCGGATGGAACTTGTCCTCGGCCACGAGACGGTCTTCATGCCGCGGTTCCGCCCTGCCCGCGACCTCGCCGGCTTCAACACGGGCGAGATGGGTATGGGGCATGTCGTCCTGTACGCCGACGATGTCGTCGGCGCAGCCGGATTCTATTCGCGCGTATTGGGTTTCGGAGTCACCGACTTCGCGCACATTCCCCAGGTCGGACCGTTCGCAGTGTTCCTGCACTGCAACCGCCGACACCATTCCCTCGCGTTCATGCACATCCCGGGAGCGCCGCGGCGCATCCAGCACGTGATGTTCGAGACCGTCAGCATGGACGATGTGGGGCACAGCTACGACCTGTGCCTCGAACGAGGTATCACCAGTACATCCACGGGACGCCACCAGAACGACCATGTCTTCTCGTTCTATTTCCGCAATCCCTCCGGTTGGCATTTCGAGTACGGGTGGGGACCGCGCACGGTGGATCCGGAGAACTGGACGGCGGAGAACTATTCGCTCGGATCCGGCTTCGCATGGGGTCACGACGGCCTCATGAAGATGGTTTGATGAGGACGGTGAACTGACCGATGGAACCGTACATCGTGGGATTGGGCGGCACGATGCAAACGCGGTCGTCGACCGAGACGGCCCTGCAGATCGCGCTGGCCGCCGCCGCCGACGCCGGGGCACGAACCGAGATGTTCGGCAACGACGTGCTCGCCCGTCTGCCCATGTACGATCCCGGACGCCCGCGGTGCGCGGAATCCGACCGCCTCGTTGATGCACTGCGCCTCGCGGACGGGGTGATCATCGCGTCGCCGGGGTACCACGGCTCGGTGTCGGGTCTGGTCAAGAACGCCCTCGACTACGTGGAGGAGCTGCGCGAGGACGAACGGCCGTACCTGTCGGGACGGGCAGTGGGGTGTATCACCACTGCGTACGGCTGGCAGGCCGCGGTGACCACCCTGCAGACGCTGCGCAGCATCGTCCACGCACTGCGGGGTTGGCCCACTCCGCTCGGCGCGGCAATCAACTCGTCGGTCACCCGGCTCGGTTCCGACGGGCCGCCCGATGCGCGAGTCGACTTCCAACTACGCACAGTCGGCAGCGAAGTGTGCGTGCTCGGCCGGGTGCTCGGCCGGGCGGTATAGGCCGACGGGCGTCGGGACACCGCGCCCGTTGGTAACCGCTACGCCCTGGTGTTCGGCGCCGAACACCAGGGCGTAGCGCGTGCGGGACCCGGTCAGGCATCCTCGAAGATCGCGAAGTGCTTTCCGGCAGTGAGCCCACCGTCCACGGCCAGGGTGGCGCCCGTGATGTAGCTGGCCTCGTCCGACGCGAGAAACACTGCAGGACGGGCGATTTCCTCGGGCTCTGCATACCGATTCATCGGGCACAGACCGTCCAGGAGCGAACCGTGCCCGGGCACGCGCTCCAGGTAGTCCTTGATCCGGGGAGTCATCGTGCTACCCGGGCAGACGGCGTTGACCCGGATGTTGTCTGGGGCGTAGTCCATCGCCATGTTCCGGGTGAGCATCAGGACACCGGCTTTGGCGGCACTGTATGCGGAACAACGATTCTCGGCGAGAATCCCTGCCGTCGACGAGATGTTGACGATACTGCCGCCTCCGACGCGCCGCAGCTGCGGAATGACGTGCTTCGAGGCTCGGTACACCGACGTCAGATTGAGGTCGATCACGCGATACCAGTCAGCGTCGTCCATCTCGTCGACTCGTTTCGGCAGGCTCGCGCCGGCAACGTTGAACAGCGCGTCCACGCGATCGTAGTCGGCCAACGCGGCATCCACCACGTCCGGTACGGCACTGGAATCGGTGACGTCGGCGGCGACCGCGATGCACTCGCCCCCGCGGTCACGGATCTGCGCGGCCGTCGCGCGGGCCGCCCTGATGTCCACGTCGGCGGCCACAACGGCACCGCCCCGCGCGGACCACTCGACCGCGATGGCGCGGCCGATGCCGGCGCCCGCGGCGGTGACGACGGCCGTTCGGCCCCGAAATGACTGATGCATACTCGGTGACGACATGTCAATTCTCCTTTTCTATCCTGTGGTACAACGGATTTCGTGCTATTGCAGGGTTGACCGGAATTGAATGGAACCATAGGATCGGCGACATCGGCGACCGCCCGTTCCGAGCGCCGGAATCACCCGGATACTGTCACCGGCACACTCGAACATCTTGTTTCCGAGGACCATTCGATGCGGAGGCCCCTCACATGGTGAACACCACCATATCCGAACCCGAATCCGCGACCGACTACGAACAGGTACGTGCGTCGATCGCAGCGCGATTCACCAACCCACTCGACATCCCGAAGGAGATCTTTTCCGATCCACTCGTCTACCGTGAGGAACTCGAGCGCATCTTCTACGGTCCGTACTGGCACCCGGTTGCGCATCGCGCCGAACTGACCGAGATCAACAGTTTCAAGACGACCTGGCTGGGGGAGATTCCGATTCTCGTCAGCCGTGGTTCCGACGATCGGATTCGCGCGTTCGTCAACACCTGTACCCACCGCGGGACGTTGCTGGAGCAGCGCGAGGTAGGGGTCGCCTCCGAATTCCAATGCCCGTACCACCGATGGCTGTTCAACAACGGAGGCGAGTTCTGTGGAGCACCCGGGGAGCGGGAATTCCGGTCGGATTTCGACCGCAAGGACTACGGGCTGCCGGAGCTGCGGGTGTCCGAGATGGCCGGCCTGGTCTTTGTCACCCGCCACCCCGAGACTCCGCTTCTGGAGACTTTTCTGGGAGAGGTTGCCGAGCCGATTCGCGACTGCCTGATCGACGACGGTGATCTGACGCTGCTCGGCTACCAGAAGGTTGTGTACAAGGCGAACTGGAAGACATACTTCGACAACGACTTCTACCACGCGCCGCTCTTACACACCGGCTTCCGAATCCTGGGTTGGCAGGGCGGCAAGGGTGACGTGAGGATCACCCAGCCCGTTGGTCATTTCTCGGTCGGCTACCAGAGCACACCCTATGTGGACAACGGCTATCTGGCGGATCCCAGTGTGGTTCAGTTCCGCGGCAACGATGACCGGGCACGGGTCGTGGCGCTGCGGCCGGTGACCGTGATGACCAAGCACGTCGACACGATCAATGTGCGGTTCGCCCGACCCCGCGGTGTGGATCGCACCGAGGTGAGCTACGCATTCTTCGGGCACGTCAGCGACACCGAGGAGTACCGCGAACACCGGGTTCGGCAAGCTTCGAATCTGTTGGGGCCGAGTGGCTTCATCACCATCGAGGACGCCGCCGTGTTCAATCGGCAGCAGATGACCGCCGCGGACGGCACACTCGCCCGGTTCGTGAAGGGCGTGGACGGTCGTCCCGAGGATGCCACCCAGAACGACGAGATCGGCAACACCGTCGGCTGGGCCTACTACCGGGAGGTGATGGGTTTTGATCACTGAGACTTCCAACGAGATGCGCGCGATCGACGCGTTGCTAGGGCGCTACGCCCAGGTGCTCGACGAGCAGGACTGGGATCGGTGGCCCGATCTGTTCGCGGATGAGTGCAGCTACACGGTGCACACGCTCGACAACATCCGACGCGGTCTGCCGCTGGCCTACATGTACGACGACAATCGCGCACGAATCCTGGACCGGGTCAAGTTCATCACCGAGGTCTGGGCAGGGACGATCGAACCGTACCGCACACGCCACGTCACCCAACGCACCCATGTCGCGCAGGTCGCGGAGAATCGGTGGGAGGTACGGGCGAACTTCCACGTCAGCTTCACCGAGAACGATTCTCTGTCCGGTCTGCTGGCCACCGGATACTACGAGGACGAGGTCGAGATCTCTGTCGACGGCGCGCGGTTCGTGAGCCGCGCGGTGCGGCTGGACAGCATGCCCGCACGGTACCTCGTCTACCCGCTCTGATTCGTCACCCGGCAAGCGGACCTGAACCGATTGCCCGGGGTGACGAGCTCCACCCGGGAGATGCTCGTCGAGTGGGGAGGGAGGCGTCACTCGACCATCACCCAACCGAGTCAGTTTCCACCACACCGAATGGAACCACCCGATGGATATCGCAACCGCGATCCGGAAGTCGCCCCTGAGCCGCTTCCAGTACCTGGCCCTGACGGCCTGCCTCCTGGTCCTGACCATCGACGGATTCGACGTATTCGTCATGGGTTTCGTCTTGCCGCACCTACCCGACGGATTCTTCGACAGCAGTGCGCAGAAGGGCTACCTGCTCAGCGCCGGTCTGGCGGGCATGGCAATCGGGTCGCTGCTGCTCTCCCCACTCGGTGACCGATTCGGTCGCCGAGCGCTGGTGCTGTGGTGCCTGCTGGTCAACTTCGTCGGCCTGGTGGCCTCGGCCGCGGCTCCGAACGTCGAAATGCTCACGGCGTCAAGACTCGTTACCGGCCTGGGCATCGGCGGGATGACCGCGAGCCTGACCGTGCTGGTGCAGGAGTACTCGTCCGAAAAACGCCGGAATGCGGTCATGGGCGTCTACACGATCGGGTTTCCCCTCGGGTCGTTGGTCGGTGGATTCATCGGTTCCCTCCTGATCGGCGCGTTCGGCGGCGCGTGGCAGGCGATGTTCGTCTTCGGTGCCCTGATCACCGGTGCGGCATTCGTTCTCACCTGGACCTTGATCCCCGAATCCATTGAGTTCCTTGTCACCCGCAACACACCCGATGACCGAGCGAAGCTGGCCGTGCTTGCGGCGAAACTGTGCAACCCGGACGTCGATCCGGACGCCCGGCCCGTATTGCCCGCGAAGGCGGCCTCCTCCGGGTCGATTCAGGGACTGTTCGAGCAGCGGATGTACGTACGCACCATCCTGTCGTGGGTCGCGTACTCGTGTGTGATGGCGACATTCTACTTCGCGAGTTTCTGGACGCCGCAGCTGATCAAGGACTCGAGCGGTAGTGCGCAGCTCGGTACGACGGCCGGGCTCATCCTCAGTCTCGGTGGCGTGTTCGGTGCGCTCGCCTTCGGAGCGTGGTCGCTGCGGATCTCCGCGCAGAAGCTGCTGTGGATAGCGATGGCCGTCACCGGTGTCGCCATTGTCGTCTTCGCGTCCGTTTTCTCCTACACGGGTGTTGCCATCGCGTTGACTGTCGTCATCGGCCTGTTCACGTTCATCGCGATCACCGCGCTCATGGCGGTGGTGCCACCGCTGTATCCGGTTCGGAATCGATCGACCGCGCTCGGATGGATGCTCGGGATCGGCCGGTTGTTTTCCATCTCGGCCCCCATCGCGGTCGGCTACGCGCTGCTGGTCGCCAGCCCGCGGGCCCTGTATTTCTGGTCCGCAGTGCCCATGCTGATCGGCGCGGTCGCGACGTTCGTGTTGTGGCGCCACGTACGTGGCGAGGCAGTGACCGATTCGGAGGCTCTGCCCGCCCGGACCGGGGACGAGGCTGTCGCCGGAAGTTCCTGACCGAATAACATCGCGTCGTAACGGAAATGCCGCCGCGGGTGGCCGTCGGACTGCAGTCCGACGGCCAC
>NZ_JBSFRH010000069.1:0-29909 GCF_053589135.1 Rhodococcus sp. NPDC003382 | reverse complement strand
GGCAGCAGAGCGATGAAAGCCATGTCCGACGTCCCTGGGTGGTTCGAAGCCTACGGCCGTCGCCCAGTTCGAACCCCCTGAAAGAAAGGTAAGGAGCCGATGACCACCGGCGACACCCTGCACGAGGTCGAGCTTTCGATCGGCGGCATGACGTGCGCCTCGTGCGCCGCCCGCATCGAGAAGAAGCTCAACCGGATGGACGGCGTCACCGCGACCGTCAACTACGCGACCGAAACCGCGAAGGTCAGCTACACCGGAGAGGTCGCCCCGGAGGACCTCGTCGCGACCGTCGAAGCCACCGGTTACAGCGCGACGTTGTCCCCTCCCCCGACGCCTGCCGGGACCGAGCCGGCCCCGGAAACCGCCGAGCCCGACGAGGCGGCGGCATGGCGGCAGCGGCTGATCGTGTCCGCGACCCTCACCGTCCCGGTCGTGCTGCTGTCGATGATTCCGGCGCTGCAGTTCGACAACTGGCAGTGGATCGCCCTGACGCTCGCCTCCCCGGTCGTGGTGTGGGGTGCGCTGCCGTTCCATCGCGCCGCATGGACCAACCTTCGTCACGGCGCGGCCACGATGGACACCCTCATCTCGGTCGGTGTGATCGCCGCCTACCTGTGGTCGCTGTGGGCCCTGCTGTTCACCCACGCCGGCATGCCCGGCATGCGGATGGCGTTCGATCTGTTCCCCTCCGGCGACGGCGACACGCACATCTATCTGGAGGTCGCGGCGGCGGTCACGACGTTCATCCTCGCCGGCCGGTACTTCGAGGCCCGCGCCAAGAGGCAGTCCGGCGCGGCGCTGCGGGCCCTGCTGGACATGGGCGCCAAGGACGTCGCCGTGCTGCGGAACGGCACCGAGACACGCATCCCGATCGGGCAGCTCGCGGTCGGCGACGTGTTCGTGGTGCGGCCCGGCGAAAAGGTCGCGACCGACGGTGTCGTCACCTCCGGCACCTCGGCGGTCGACGCCTCGATGCTCACGGGTGAATCCGTCCCGGTGGAGGTCGGTCCCGGCGACAGCGTCGTCGGCGCGACCGTCAACGCCGGTGGACGGCTCGAGGTCCGCGCGACCCGGGTCGGCGCGGACACCCAGCTCGCGCAGATGGCGCGGCTGGTCACCGAGGCACAGAACGGCAAGGCCGAGGTGCAGCGTCTCGCCGACCGGGTGTCGGCGGTGTTCGTCCCGATCGTGATCGGACTGTCCCTGCTCACCCTCGTCGGCTGGCTCCTGCTCACCGACGATCCCGTCTCCTCGGCCTTCACCGCGGCCGTCGCCGTGCTGATCATCGCGTGCCCGTGCGCGCTCGGCCTGGCCACGCCCACGGCGCTGCTCGTCGGCACCGGACGCGGCGCCCAGCTCGGCATCCTCATCAAGGGACCGCAGATCCTCGAATCGACGCGCCGCGTCGACACGGTCGTGCTCGACAAGACCGGGACCGTGACGAGCGGTCGCATGAGCGTCGACTCGGTGCACGTGGCCGACGGCGAATCCGAAACGGAGACACTGCATCTCGCCGGATCGCTCGAGCACGCGTCGGAGCACCCGATCGCGCGGGCCGTCGCGGAACGCGCCGGGACCCTCTCCGACGTCGAGAGCTTCGAGAACCACGGGGGCCGAGGCGTTTCCGGGGTCGTCGACGGCCACGCGGTGCTGGCCGGGCGGCTGTCCTGGCTGCGCGACGAATGGTCGCTGACGGCACCGGAGTCGCTGCGCCTGGCCGCCGACGAGGCCGAGACCGCGGGACGCACCCCGGTGTGGGTCGCGTGGGACGGGACGATCCGCGCCGTCGTGGTCGTCTCCGACACGATCAAGGAGACCTCGGCGGACGCGATCGCCGAGCTGCGGGCGCTGGGTCTGCATCCGGTGCTGCTCACCGGCGACAACCACCGCGCCGCCGAGTCGGTCGCCGCGCAAGTCGGCATCGACGACGTGATCGCGGAGGTTCTGCCGGGCGACAAGGTCGCCGTCGTCGAGCGGCTGCAGCGGGAGGGCCGGGTCGTCGCGATGGTCGGCGACGGCGTCAACGACGCGGCGGCGCTCGCGCAGGCGGACCTGGGCCTGGCCATGGGTACCGGTACCGACGTTGCGATCGAGGCATCCGATCTGACGTTGGTACGCGGCGACCTCACGTCGGCGCCCGACGCGATCCGGCTCGCCCGCGCCACACTGGGCACCATCAAGGGAAACCTGTTCTGGGCGTTCGCCTACAACGTGGCGGCGTTGCCGCTGGCCGCGCTCGGGCTGCTCAATCCGCTGATCGCGGGAGCGGCGATGGCGTTCAGCTCGGTGTTCGTGGTGAGCAACAGCCTGCGGCTGCGCCGCTTCTCACCACGCTAGGCAGCGTTGAAGGTTCGATCACTGACGAGGCGACAGAAGTAAGACACGTGATAATATTTTCTGCTCGGTTCGGTATATTGTTCTCATGGCGCGTACAGACAAATGGGCTTCTCTCAGCACGCAAACACGGGAGGCTCTGCGCTCGGACCTCCTGAGCGGGAGGTGGGAACCCGGAAAGAGGCTGCAGGTCGGCGAGCTCTCCAAACTGTACGGCGCCAGTACTACCGTCATGCGCGAGGCTCTGACCAGGCTCGCCGGCGAGCAGCTCGTCTCCTTCGTTCCCAATCGCGGCTTCTTCGTCGCCCAGTTGACGCTGGACGAACTCCAGGATCTCACCGAACTGCGCTGCCGGATCGAGGGGTTCGGCGTCGCTCTCGCCATCGAGCGCGGGAGCCTGGCCTGGGAATCGGAGTTGATCGGCGCCCACCACAGGCTGGAGCGGACACCTCGCCGCAGGGCCGACGACCCTCACCACATCAGCCCCGAGTGGCTCGAAGCCCACCAGGACTTCCATGCAAAGATCTTGGAACCCTGCCGTATCTCGGCACTCATCGACCTTGCGGCAACCCTCGCCGACGCCACCGTTCTCTACCGCCAGTGGACGGCACCCTCACAGGCTGCAGAATCACGCGATATCGAAGCAGAGCACCGGGAGATCCTCGAGTCCGTACTTGCTCGGGACGCAGTAACCGCCGAGAAGCTGCTGCGCGAGCACTACGAGCTCACCACGAAGATCATCACGCAGTCGCTCGGCTGAGCCCGCGAGAGCAGCCGCCGGACACAGCCGCCCGGACGGACCTCAGACGCTGCGGGTGACCCCGCCGTCGACGCGAATGTTCTGTCCGGTGATGTAGCTCGCTTCCTCGCCGGCAAGGAAGCGCACGGCACGAGCGATCTCCTGCGCGCTGGCGGCCCTGCGCAGCGGGATGCGTTGGGTCCACTCGGGAGCGACCGCAGAGGGGTCGGCGACGGTCCACCCCGGTAGGACGTTGTTCATGCGGATACCCGAAGGGCCGTACTCGTCGGAGTAGAGCTTGGTGAACGAAGCGAGCCCGGCCCGGAATGTCGCAGAAACCGGGTACCGAGGGTTCGGTTCGAACGGCGAACTGGTGGAGATGTTCACGATGCTGCCGCCCCCGACCTCCAGGAAATGGGGGGTCACCACACGCGCCATCCGGACGACATTGAGCAGGTAGCCCTCCATACCGTCCTGCCAGTCGCTGTCCGTCAAATCGAGCACACCACCGGTGGCACCGTGCCCGGAATTGTTGACCACCGTGTCGATCCGGCCGAACTCCGACAAGGCCAGGTCGACGACGGCCCGAAGATCTTCCTCGGAGCGGTTCGTCCCGTCCAGCCCCACACCGCCGAGTTCCTCGGCGAGTTTGCGCCCACGTCCGGACGGCGACAGGATCGCCACCCGATATCCGTGTTCGTGCAACTCCGTGGCGACGGCAGCACCGATGCCGGAACCACCTCCGACCACAACGGCTGTCTTCTGCGTCATGAATTCCGTTCCTTGCTCAGTTGTTCGGCACGGCGCGCGATGAGCGCCTCGACTGCGGTTGCCGACAGGTCCGCGAATTCGGCGAAGTCGACGTCGTCTCCTGCGCACGCGGCGATATAGAAGCCGTCGGTCAGAGCACGGCCGAGCACGACCATCTTTCGGCCGAACTCCGGATCCTCGGCAAGTACCTCCGCCGGGATCAGCGGTTCGACCCGCCGCACCATGTGCTCGAACATCTCCTTGCGGACTTCGAGGTACTTC
The DNA here is from genome assembly GCF_053589135.1 of Rhodococcus sp. NPDC003382. Classification (NCBI taxonomy): domain Bacteria; kingdom Bacillati; phylum Actinomycetota; class Actinomycetes; order Mycobacteriales; family Nocardiaceae; genus Rhodococcus; species Rhodococcus sp. NPDC003382. The sequence goes on along the minus strand of NZ_JBSFRH010000069.1, from coordinate 25,804 downwards.
TTGCGCGCCAGATTGTCCTCGAGGCGGCGATCCAGTGCGAACATCAGGGCGAGGACCCAGAAAGCCTCGGCCTTGTTCTCCGGATCCGCCGATCCACCCGCCGACCCGGCGATGCTACGACGCAGCAGGTCGCGGTTCGTCGGACCTGTATGGTCCTTCTTCCAGATTTCGAAACAGAACTCGATGAGTTCCGCAAACAATTTCTCTTTGTTCTCGAAATGGTAGTAAATGGAACCGTTCGGCAGCCCGGAAAGCCTGGCCACCTCGGACATCGTGGTGCCCTCGTAACCCGCCGTCACAGCCAGGGACAACGCCGCATCGAGGATCGCCCGCTCGTTTTCCGGGGTCGACTGATGAACTCGACGCCTCGCCATCTCAACTCCTTTCACCGCGACGGGACCACAAAGTGATCCCTATCGCTTTCTACCAGTGCGGCCGACCGAACCTTCGGTCACCGCTGTGACAGTGAGGTCGCCGGGAGCGACCACACGGGCGCCGTCCTCCTCGACAGCGAGGAGTCGTGGGCTCTCCGGTCGCCACACCGGAGCAGTCCCGGAACCGTCACGCACGAACGGGACGATCGCGTCCCGGAACGCCGCCCGCACACACTCGAACGTGTCCCGATCGACACCTTCCATCATCGGCGCACCGCGCCAAGCATGGCGGTCGCCGAAGACGAACGGGAGCGTGAAGCAGTGCGGCGACAACGCCCGTTCCAGAGAGCTGCGAACATCGAGGCGCATCAGTCTCGTTGGGACTGCGGCACTTCGGGCGAGGTCGTACGCCACCGATCGGAACTGCCACAGTGTCGTGGCGAGCACCATCTGCTCGTATGCCGACTCCCGCTCGGCCGTGTGGTCGAGCACCGCCTCCGGAGCGCTGAACGAGCGCGCCACGAAGTCCTCCAGCTTCTCCCGAGAGAAGGACTCGGCAGGTTGTGTTCTGAGGAAGGCCGCGGTCTCCTCGGCGGTGGTGACCACCAGTAGCGCCGAGGTGTGCAGCCGAGCGGCACTCAGCTTCGGCTCCCCCAACCATCCGGGCATCCGCGGCCCGGCGGCCGGGGCGAAGGCGAATCCCGCACCGCGGTAGTTCAGCGCAGTGGTGCGCTGCGCGGCCAGGATCGACTCGACCGGAGCGGTGGCGAACCGTTCCGGTGCCAGTGCATCCTCGAATGCCGCGCGCCGCGCCTCGTGGTCGCACTCGGACAACGGGGCCAGGCGCGGCATGCTGAGTAACAGCGTGCGGGCGAACATTCCTCCGGTCTGCGGCAGGACACTCAGCGCATGCGCGTACCACGCGCCGGCGGAGTCCCCGGCAATGGTGATGTTGGCCGGATCGCCGCCGAACGCGGCGATGTTGTCCCGTACCCAACGCGCTGCCACCTCGAGATCCCGTAGCGGCTGCGCCGAGGCATCGGCGTCGCCCGAGCCACCGAGGTGGCCGAGCGCGCCGATCCTGTAGCCGACCGTGACGAGCACAATCCGTCCGCTGCGGACTAGGTCGTGCGCGTCGTACCAGCGCGACTCGCCGGAACCCGTTGTGAATCCACCACCGTGAACGAACAACAGCACCGGAAGCCCGGCCGAGTCGGCAGGTGCCTGGATCCTCAGAGAGAAGGAATCCTCGTGCTGGGGCAGTTCACCGAGTGCCTGCCCGAGGATCCCGTCGAGCATCCCGCCGGTCTGGGGAAAGGCGGTAGGCGGCGACTGCGCGGTGGTCGGCGGTCCCAGCGCGGAACCACGGTCGGCTCGATCGAGCCGCGCGCCGTACCGCACACCCCGGGCGTCGACGACCCCTTCGACGACTTCGGCACGGACGACACCGGTGTCGACCGCGAACTCTCCCGTATCCGCACTCACGGAGGTCATGGCAGAAAGTCGTAGTCGTCCGGGTTCACGTGCTCGGTGATCTTCCAGTATTCGGCGTTGGTGTAGGGCCACACCTGTGAGACCCGGCCGACGCTGTTCTGGTACCAACTGCGCACGTAGGGCTGACCCCACGCCATCAGACGGTTCTCCCGGTCGACCCACTCCACGAAGCGATCCAGGGCCTCGGGGGTGACGTCGAGAGCCTTGACGCCCCGGTCGAGGACCTCACGGATCGCCTCGAGCGAGTACTCCCCGGCGCGCTCGAGCATGAAGTGCAGGCTGCCGGCGACGACACCACCGATGTTCGGCCCGTACAGCATGAAGAAGTTCGGGTAGCCCGGCACAGTGATGCCGTTGTACGCGCGGGCGTCGCCCTTCCAGAATTCGTGGATCTCCACCCCGCCTCGACCGATCACCTCGACACCGTCGAGGTAGTCCGACGGCTTGAATCCGGTGGCGTAGACGATGAGGTCGACCTCGTGGTGCGTCCCGTCGGCGGTACGGATTCCGGTCTCGGTCAACTCCACGATGGCGTGCGTCGACACCGTAGTGCTTTCGGCCATCAGCGCTTTCGCCCACACGCCGTTGTCGCGCAGCATCCGCTTCGCACCGGGCGGGTAGGACGGGACGGCGATCTCCAACAGGTCCGGTCGTCCCTCGAACTGCTCCGTCAGCCGCGCGATCAGTTCGTCGCGCACCTTCCGGTTCGTGGCGGAGACACTCAACGGCGCACCGGGCCAGTCCTTTTCGGCGCGGACGGTGTGGAATCGTCCGGGGATTCCCTGCGTGATGACCCACAACCGGTACCACTGACCGTAGTAGGGGACCTTGCGCACCAGCCAGGCGAACGCCTCGGAATGGTTGTCGTGGTAGGTCGGGGCGGGCAGCATCCACGGGGCACTGCGCTGGAAGACGGTGAGCGAAGCCACCTCTTCGTAGATGGCAGGCACGATCTGATAGGCACTGGCACCGGTACCGATGACCGCGACCCGCTTGCCACGCCAGTCGTAGGAGTCGTCCCACTCCTGCGAGTGCATGGTGACTCCGCGGAAGCGTTCGGCTCCGGGGAAGTCGGGGATGTTCGGGATGTCGAGCTGCCCGACCGCGCTGACGATCGCCTGGAACGTGCGGGTGCGTTCGGCGCCCTGCGCATCCCGGGTCACCACGATCCACGCGCCGGCCTCGTCGTCCCAGCGTGAACTCACCAGTCGGGTGCCGAACTCGATCAGGTCGATGAGTCCGGCGCGCTCGGCGACCGTGTTCAGATAGTCGTCGATCTCCCCACCCTCGGCGAACTGGTGGGGCCAGTCGACCCGCTGCGCGAACGAGTAGGAATACCCGAAAGTCGGTGTGTCCAGGCGCACTCCGGGGTAGTGGTTCTTCTGCCAGGTACCACCCAGCCGATCGGCGGCGTCGATCATCGTGAAGGGCACACCGGCCTGACGGTAACGGTGCCCGGCGGCGATACCCGAGACACCCGCACCGACGATGAGCACCTCGAAGCGGCGCCCCTCGGCGACGTCCTCGAAGCGCCAGTCGGGAGCGGCACTCTTGTCCTCGGCCAGATCGAGTTCGTGCTTGAGCGAGTCGGACCAGTCGGCGTTGCCGCCGGTGAGGTAGCCCAGGACGTCGGTGACCGCGGTGTCGGAAAGCATGCCGACGCTGGTGATCCGTTCGTCGCGAAGGCGGCGCAGCCCTGCGAGCGCGAGCTCGCGGGCCTTGTGCTGCTGGGCTTCCGACATCCCCCCGTGCGGGTGCCCGATCGTGTCGACGGGCGTCAGAGGTGGGCGCAGGTCCTCGGTGAGGACAGCGGTGTCACCCGTGGCCGCGGCGATGGCCACCAGCAGCGAGGGAAGATCGGCCTTGTCGGCGATCTCCTGCAGGAAGTCGTCGGATTCGGTAATCGGCTCGTACTCGTCGCGCCAGAACAGGTCGTCGTAGCGGTCGATACCTGAAGTGCTCATCTGTTCTCTTTCCTCCGGGAGCGGTCGACGCTGCGCGAGAGGTCGACATAGGTCCGTAGTGCGGCGACGACCCGGGCCTCGTCGGCAGCGGTGAACACAGCCGCGACGTAGCGGTCCGGGCGAACGACGACGGCATGGGGCACCCCGAGCGGGCGGGCCGGGTCGACGAACGCGCCGGTGAGGTCGGTCAGATCGGAGGGCCCTGTCTCCTGCGGGCCACGCTGGTGGCCGCGTGGGAGAAGACGCACCCGTGGGACGCCGTTCCAGAACGGATCGCGCGCAACCTGCCCGGCACCTGTGGTGCCGAGTTCGAGGATCGCCCATCCGGTTCCGAGATGCGCGTCGAGGGGCGAGGTGGTGCCCTCGGCGGTCTCGACCGTCGGCTGGCTCATGGCCTTGCCGACGGCTTCTGCGAAGCGGGAGTCCACTTCACGTGCCGGTTCGACGGCGACGCCCTTGGAGTAGTCCGGCGGGGTGATGAACCGCATGGAGGACAGATAGGCGTGGACCGGCGGGAACAGTCGCGCCACGGAGAAGACGACGTCGCGGGCGGCGGCTGCGACGCCGCGGGCCATGACGATCGAGCCGGTGATGTGCGAGATGCGCACCATCTTCTTGGCATGGGTACGACGTTCGGACTCGTAGCTGTCGAGCAGACGGTCGGTGCCCACACCGTCGAGTGCCGCCCGCAGCTTCCAGGCCAGGTTCGACGCGTCGCGAAGACCGGCATTGAGTCCCTGGCCGGAGAACGGGGGCATGAGATGGCCGGCGTCACCGACGAGGAATGCGCGTCCGGCCCGGTAGGTCTTGGCGAGCCGGCGGTGGGCGACGTAGACGACTGCGCGGCGGATGTCCTCCGGGGTCACCTGTGGGTGGAACGGAAGGACCAGTTCGCGGATCTTGTCCGGGCGGGTGATCTCCTCGGCGTCGTCGCCGGGAAGCATCATGAATTCCAGACGCAGTCGTCCCTTGATGCCGGGGACGTAGACGTACGGCCGGGCGCCGTTGCCGTGGAACTCAGCGTAGGGCTCTTTCTCGCGGGTCGTGTTCAGCAGGTCGACGACCACCCAGCGTTCTTCCTGGGTCGATCCGACCAGGGGCACACCGAGGGCATCGCGGGTGAAGCTTCGGCCACCGTCCGCGCCGGCCAGCCACGATCCGACGACGGTCGAGGTGACGCCGTCCTCGGAGCGGGTGGTCACCGTGACGGTCGTGCCGTCCTGGGTGATCGCGACCGCGCGCTGGCCCGTTCGGAAGTCGATGTCGGGATGTTCGACCGCCCTGTCCCACAGCAGCTGTTCGAGGACGGGTTGATCGAACTGCGACTTCGCGGGGTGTCCGGTACGGGAGGGAACGGGCTTGGACTGGGCGAGCAAGCGGTCGCCGAGACCGAAATAGCGTGCCCCGGTGTCCAGATAGGACTCCGCCTTGAGGTCGTCCGCCAAGCCCAGACGCTCGAGGATGCGGAATGACTCGTCGGCGATGCTGATGGCGCGGGGCAGGTCCCCGGGGGCGGTCATCGGTTCGATCACCGAGACCCGGGCACCTTCGTCGGCGAGAAGCAGGGCGAGGGTGAGCCCCACGGGACCTCCGCCGACGACGACAACGTCTGCATCGATGTTGTTCTGCTGCATGTTCATCGCGGTCACAACACCGCAGCCTGTCGCGAGGTGACCATTCCGGTCTTGTTGGTCTTGGCGATCTGCACCTGCTCGTAGACATGGGCGCGCAGTTCGCTGAAGCGGGTGAGCGAGCGTGTGCCGAGCTGGTCCCGCTCGTCCGGCAGGTCGATCTTCACGTCGTCCTGGATCACCGTGGGCGAGCTCGACAACACCAGGACCCGCTCACCGAGGTAGACGGACTCCTCGATGTCGTGGGTGACGAAGAGGATGGTCATGTTGTGCCGCTTCCACACCGAGCGGACGAGGTCCTCGAGGTCGGCCCGGGTCTGCGCATCGACCGCGGCGAACGGTTCGTCCATGAGCAGGACGCTCGGGTGCGTGGCGACCGCGCGGGCGATGGCGACGCGCTGTTGCATGCCCCCGGACAACTGCCAGGGGTAGCTGTTGCGAGCCTGCTCGAGGCCGACCGAGTGCAAAGCTTCGTCGACACGCGCGCGACGCTCCGCCTTGGACAGCTTGGCGATCTTGAGCGGCAGTTCGATGTTGGCGGCCACCGTCATCCAGGGATAGAGGCTGCGACCGTACTCCTGGAACACCACGGCCATACCCCTGGCCGGCCCGTTGACGGGCCTGCCGTCGAGCACGACCGCACCCGAGGTCGGCGCCATGAGACCGGCGATGCACTTGAGCAGTGTGGTCTTGCCGCTTCCCGACGGGCCGACGAGGCAGGCGAATTCACCCTGGTGCAGGTCGAAGGTGAGGGACTTGACCGCTTCGAACTCTTTGCCGTCCCGGCTGTATACCTTCTTGACCTTGTCGACGCGGAGTCGAACGTCTTGGTGATCAGTCATTCGCACTTTCCTTCAATCCTTCGTACCAGCCGAGGACTCGGCCCTGGACGATCTGGAACAACACGGACAGCGCCACGCCGAGCAGCCCGAGCAGCACGATGCCGCTCCACATCTCGGGGATGTCGATCCGATTCTGGAAGTTGATGATGGCGTAGCCGATTCCTTCTGTGGCCGCGAACATCTCGGAGACGACCATCAGGACGAGGCCGACCGCGAGGCTCTGGCGGATGCCGGCGAAGATCTGCGGTGACGCGGCCGGGAGTACGAGATACCGCATCCGGTCGATGCCGGTGAGTCCGTAGACCCGGCCGGTGTCGCTCTGAACCTCGTCGATGGAGGCGACGCCCTTGATGGTGTTGAGGAGGATGGGCCACAGACATCCGAGGACGATGACGGTGACCTTCATGGCGTCGTTGATGCCGATCAGCAGGAGCAGGACCGGGATCATGATCGTCGACGGGACCGCGCGGAGGAACTCGAGCAGCGGGCTGAGCAGCCATCGCACCCAGTCGATCGAACCGATGGCGATACCGAGACCGACGCCGAGGACGATGGACAGCGCCAGGCCGACCAGCAGACGCGCGATACTGGGGAGAGCGTCCTGCGTGAATCCGTCGCCGAGCCACACGGTGCGGAACGCGGTGACGAGTTGGTCCGGGTCGGGAACGTAGAAGCTGCCACCACCCTGCGTGGCCGCCCACCACGCTGCGATCAGCACGATCGGCAGGCCGACGAAATATCCGAGACTCTTCAGTGTTTTCACGACTTCACACCTCCACGCACCGAGGCGTGCCAGAAGAGAACCTTGCGTTCGATCGTTCCCATCAGCCAGTTGACGAGCATGCCGAGCACGCCGCTGGTGACGATGAGGGCGAACATCGCCGGCGCGTCGTCGTTGATCTGTGCGAGTGCGACGTCCTGGCCGAGACCCGGGGTGCCGATGATCAGCTCGACGCCGACGGACAGGATCAGCGCGACCGTGGCGGCCAGGCGTATGCCGGTCATGAGGAAGGGAAGCAGGGTCGGGAAGAGCAGGTAGCGGACCCTCTGCCAGAAGTTCATCTGCAGGGTCAGGGCGGTGTCCGTGGCGACCTTGTCGACGTCGGCCACGCCGTAGAGCACCTGGACCAGCACGATCCAGAAGCAGGCGTAGACGACGATCAGAAGCTCGGCGCTGAGGGCAGGTCCGTACAGGAGCGCGGCCAGCGGGATGAGCGCGACCGCGGGGATGGGCCGAAGGAACTCGATGGTCGAGTGGGTCGCCCGCCTGAGGAACGTACTGGAGCCGATGATCACGCCGACCACGATGGCGGCGACGCTGGAGACCACCAGACCGATCAGCCAGGCACGCAGTGTGTAGCCGACCGAGGTCCAGAAATCGGGATCGGACAGGTTCTCGACGAATTCCGCGAACACCACCGTCGGGGGTGGCAGATAGTGCGAACCGACCGGTCCGATGGCAGAGAACACCTGCCAGATCAGGAGAAAGCCCAGACTGCCGGCCACGCCGAGGAGAAGCGGCTTGTACGGGGCGACTGCACTGGGTGTTCGGGAACTGTCCCGTTGCGGCGGAACCGCCACGGGCTTCTCCAGTTCTCGTTGTGCCACGCTCATGGCAGGCAACCTTTCGAGTGTTGCGGAGGCATGGGGTGGGTCGGGCCTCGCGGCCCGACCCACGCGGTCAGTGGTTCCAGACGACGTTCTCGCCGGGCTCCTTGTTCATGACGTTGTACTTCACCAGCAGGGTGCTGAACTGGTCGATCGCGTCGGCGTCCAACTTCGCATCCCACTGGATGAACTCGGTCTTCGCAGCGACCTCGGGGGCGGTGCCGATCACCTTCGGCAACAGGGCGCGGACGTCGTCCTGATGTGCTTCGGCGTAGGTGAGAGTTTCGTCGAGGGCTTCCGTAAACCGTTCGACCAGATCGGGTTTGGTGTCGATGAGCTTCCTGCCGGCCACCATGACCAGCTCGGCGCCATCGAGGCCCGCCGCCGGGATGAAGTCGCTGACGACGGCGCCACCGTTGTTCAGGATCTGCCCGATGAACGGCGGTCCGGCCATTCCGGCATCGATCTGCCCGCTCTCGAGCTGCGCGGCGACCTGGTCGAACCCGAGCTGGACGAAGGTGATCGACTCGGGATCGCCGCCGTCCTTCGCGACCGCTTCCTTGATGCCGATCTCGCCGATGCTCCCGAGGGCATTGATCGCGACCCGCTTACCTTCGAGGTCCTTCGCCGACTTGATATCCGAGCCCGAGCCGACGAGCACGGCGACGGAGTCACCCAGGGTGCCGGGGCGGTTCTTGGCGTAGCCGGACACGATCGGCACGTCGAGGCCCTTGCTGCTCGCGACCAGCGGCGTGGTCGGGCTGGCCAGGATGAAGTCGAGGCTCCCGGAATTCACGGCCGGCAACTGCGCAGCACTCGACTGGCCCATGACGAGTTCGATCTCGATTCCCTGCTCGGCGAAAAAGCCCTGGTCGATGCCGATCTGGAAGGCACCCACCGCCGACGAGGGGAAAAGCCCCACCTTCACGATGTCGAGACCGCTGTCCGATTTCGATGCGGCGCCGTCGTTCGATCCGTTGGAGCACGCGGTCAACGCAAGTGCCAACGCCGCGCTTCCGGCGAGCACAGACAAGGTCCGCTTCATGAATTCCTTCTTCCCTGAATCCGGCTGTTCCGGAATCCGACTGTTCCGGGCGATCTTGATGGGTCGTGCAGATGTGACGCCCGCAACATCGACTATGTCACAGATTTAATATTGGTCAAGCCTTATTGCATTTTCACTGAGGAATGCATTCTGCTGGCCGCAGTCGGGCAGCGGAAAACACCGACTCCAAGGTCGAGTCGAGATCCTGAGCGAGACATTCGGCCGCGATGACATGGTCCGGTCGCACAACCACCGCCGAGAACGGCCGCTGATGGAACCAGGACTTGAGCACGCCCGACGGATCGCCCACTACGTGCACACCGTCCCCCGCGTTCTCCATTGCCCACGGAAGCTGGGAGGCAGGTACCAGATGCACCAGGCGTGCGCCGAGCGACTCCAGTCGCTCCAGGTTCTCCTTGTCGACGAGCTGCCGTGGATCGTTGTTCCACACGAAGATTCGCCAGCCGGACCCCGTCACATCGTCGAGCAGCCGATCGGTCGCGGCCGTCGTGCACACCCGCGGCTGCGGGAACAACGTACCGACAGCCGACTTGAAGTCCTCCGCAACGGGTACCGACTTCAACCGGGGCACCCGCGCCGGCACCACGACGCCGCGCTCGTAGCGCGGCATGGGCTTGAAGCCCTGCCCGGAGACATACGCCTTCAGTCGCGGCAACCGGTCGACGACCACTGCTGCGGCATCACGTGCCGCAGAACGCAGTTTGCTGCGGTTGGTGACCAGGTTGGCCATGCCGACCGACAGGTCGACCATTGCCTTCACATGGTCGCGACGCTCTTCCGCGTAGGTGTCGAGCAACGCATCGTCGGCTTGCCCCTTCACCACCGCAGCCAGCTTCCAACCGAGATTCATCGCGTCACGAATGCACGAATTCCATCCCTGCCCGGCGACCACCGGCATGACGTGGGCGGCATCGCCGGCCAGGAGGATCGGTCCTTCCCGGAACCGGGACGCCAACCGCGCGTGATGGGTGTAGACACGTCGACGGATGATGTTCAGCCGCTTCGGGTCGGGCACGTGATCGGCGAGGAGACCGTAGATGAACTCGTCCGATTCGACGAGCTCCTCCCCCTCGTCGTCGAGCATCATGAACTCCCAGCGCCGAATCCCGTGCGGGAGGCTCAAAGTGGCGTAGCCACGCGTAGGGTCACCGCCGAACACCGCGTGCGGCGTGCCGATCGGGTCGTCGGCGACGTCGATCACGAGACCGCGTTGCTTGCGGGTCTCGCCTTCGAACTCGATGCCGAGACGGGTCCGGGTGAAGGACCGGCCGCCCTCGCACCCGATGACGTAGCGCGCCGTGATCTGCGAGGTCACCTCCCCCGACTTGACGGTGACCGTCGCTTCGTCGTCGGTGTAGGTGAGGTCGATCGCTTCGGTCCCGAGCCGGACGTCGACCGTCTCGAAACGCTCCAAGCCCGCCAACAGGACCTGGTCCACCAGCGGCTGAACGAAGCCGTTGCGCCGCGGCCATCCGAATTCACGTGTCGTGGGGTTGATCTCGGCGATGACCTTCATCTCGCCGTTGACGATCCGGACCTGCTGGTCGGGGACCGTGTGCGGCAGCACCTTGTCCACGAGGCCGATCGACTGCATGACCCGCAGGGCCTCGTCGTCGATACCGACCGCCCGCGGATAGTCGATGAGCTCGTCGAGTGCCTCGATCAGCACCGTGCGCACACCGTGCTGGCCGAGCAGGTTCGCGAGCGTGAGACCGGTGGGGCCCGCGCCGATGATCAGGACGTCCGTGTTCACGATTCACTCCTCAGGGATGCGATGTTCTGGCGTGCCTGGGCCCCGACCATGACAAGGTCGATCCCGAGCCCCACGTAATCGATCAGCTCGGCACGAGCCAGAGCGGCTGCGTAAGTGGGGGAACCGGCGTAGATTCCGCAGGTTCGTCCGTATGCTCGTGCGACCTTTGCGATCTCGACGATCGCGTCGTACACCGGACCGTCCGCCCAGTCGGCCCCGCCTCCGAGACCGAAGGACACGGCCAGATCCGCCGGTCCGATGTAGACGGACCCGACACCGTCCACCGAAAGGATCTCCTCGGCGGCGTCGAGGCCACGGCGCGTCTCGATCTGCACGATGCACTCGACCGCGTCGTTCCCGGCCTCGGTGTAGCTGCTGCCGGAATACAGCTGGGGGCGGCTGGGCCCCAGGCTGCGGCGACCCAGCGGCGGATACTTGGTCGCCGCCACGAGTGCTCTTGCCTCATCGGCACTTTCGACGGTCGGAGCGATGATGCCGCGCGCGCCGCTGTCCATCAGGCGGCCGATCGGACCGGAGTCGATGCTCGCCACGCGCACGTACCGGTATCGGACGTCGCGCGGGATCGCCCGAAGCATCGTGCAGGCGGTCTCCAACCCGACTTCACCGTGCTGCAGGTCGATGACAACCCCGTCGTACCCGTTGAACAAGCCGCTTTCGACGATGCTCAACGACGGCGTGGCGACGTGGAGGAGGGCGGGGATGTTCGTCACTTGTCGGCCTCGGCCAGCCGACGAGCGTGCGCCGCTGCGTTCTCGCCGCCGAAGACCGGAACGATCTCCCGGCGGCGAATGCGCCATTCCCCGTCCACCTGGACGTACTCCTCGCGGAACTCGCCGACGCTGGCGGGGCGCAGCGGATCGTCCTGCGTGCTGCGGAACGTCGTGTAGTAGGTCGTGCCCGTGAGGACTCCGTCCTTCCAGGCGAGTCGGGTGCCGCCCGAGAAGTGGCGGACCGTTCCCGCGTCCTGGGTGACCCGGCGTTCCCCCCACGCCTTGATGGCGTCGCGGCCGTTCATGGTGCCGAGCGGCCCGACCGAGACCGCATCCTCGGCATACAGGGTGTAGAGCCGGTCGGCGTGACCGTGGTCGAGCAGCCAATGATGCTCCGCCACCAATTGTTCGATGGCGACGCGAATCTCGGTGGTGACGGCGGGTGTCGACCCGGAAGTGTTCTCGGTGTTCTCGGTCATCGGTTCATGCCTTCGAATCGAGGGTTGCGCGCACGCAACCCAGTCCGGTGATGGTGGCGGTGCATTCGACGTCGGCCGGCCAGGGCTCGATGTATCCGATCGAACCCGAGAGCAGGATCTCGCCGGCCCGCAACGGATGCCCGATCCGCAGTGCCGTCTCGGCGAGCCATTGCACCGCCTTGATCGGGTGGCCGAGCACGTTGCTTCCGACGCCCCGGGTGATCTCGTCACCGGTCGCGGTGGTGATCGACATCTCGACACCGGTGAGATCGACCTCGCCGTAGGCGTGTCGTTCCTCGCCGAGGACGACCCCGTCGCACCCTGCGTTGTCGGCAATGGTGTCGACGATCTTCCCGACATTGCCGGCAAAGCGGAAATCGACGAGTTCGAATGCGGGAGTGATGTATTCGATCGCGTCCTCGATCGCATCGGGGTCGGCAACGAGGATGTCCTTCGCCAGGACGAAGGCGACCTCGGCCTCGATGCGCAGGAAGTTGTGCGCGGACGCGGGGATCACGACGCCCGAGGAGTGGACCATGTCGTCGTGGATGATGCCGTAGTCGGGTTCGAAGACCCCGACCCGCTTCTGCACGAGCGGGTTCGTCAGACCGACCTTACGGCCGACACGACGCACACCGAGTTCGGCCTCCCGCCGGGCCGCGACGAGCTCGGAGATGCTGTACGCCGCATCGAGATCACGCTCGGGCAGCCGCGGACTGACGAAGTCCATGGTGGTGACGTCGCGGCGGGCGCGATAGAGCTCGTCGGCGATCTGTTCGATGACGCTGGTCTCTGTCATGGTTCAGCCTTTTCGTGCGAGGAAGTCGAGGACGGTGGCGTTGAAGGTTTCGGGGTCCTCCCACTGCGGCCAGTGCGCCGCATTCTCGATGAGCAGGAACTGGCCGTCCGGAATCGACTCGGCGAGTTCCTTTCCCACCTCGGGTCCGCCGCTGGGCTCGTGGTCGGTCCATACCAGCAATGCAGGTACGGGGATCGCCGCGAAGTCCTCGTCGGTGACCCGGTTGCGGTAGCGGGTCTCCGGCTGACGCAGCACCGCGATGTGGTGCATGGCGTCGCCGAAGCCGTCGCGGGAGTACACCGCCTGCCGGATGTGGACCAGTTCGTCGGTGATCTTGCCGGGGTCGTGGATGACGACCTGCAGCCGCTTCTTGACGTTGTCGTAGGTCGGTTCGGTGACGGCCTGGCGGCTGACCGACTGGGCACGGTCGACCCGCTCGGCGGTCGTGACGCGACCGCCCGGGGCACTGAGGATCACCGTCCGCACCCGATCGGGGTGGTGGCCGGCGAACTTGATCGCGATCCAGCCGCCGAGGGACTCGCCGCACAGGTGCGCGCGGTCCAGGCCGAGCACGTCGAGCAGGGCGAGCAGGTGTTCCTCGTATTCGGGGATCTCGAGGTCGTGGTCGGTCAGGGTGGTGAAGCCGTGACCGGGATAGTCGTATCCCACCACCCGGTACTTCGAGGCCAGAGCACGGATGTTCTGGGTGAAGGCCTCGATGTGGCCGGTGGTTCCGTTGAGCAGGACCACGGTCTGCTCGTCGGGTCCGCCGGGGCCGTCGACGGTGAGTACGCGGGTGCGCCAGCCGTTCACCTCGAGATATTCGAGGCGGTGCGGCAGGTCGGCGACGGCTTCCCAGAAGGTCTTGAACTCGTACATGTCCTCACGCTCCGATCGCGGCCTGGATACCGAAGCCGGCGCCCCAGGTCTCCACGGCCCAGTAGTGGTCGACGGTGAGCCGGTAGGGGCCGGCGGTGGACAGGGCGGCGTACGCCGCGATCCAGCTGCGCATCTCGTGGGCCGCGCTGCCCCCTTCGGCGACGAACCGGTCGTTGTCCCAACCGTCGACGGCGGACAGCTCACCGGAGCGGAAGGTGTTCAGCACCAGCGCGTCCCAGGCTTCGTTGAGCGGTGCGCTCGAGGCCTTGCCGTCGGCGATGGCCTGGATACCCTTCACGATCGCCTGTTCGCGGGCGGCGCGCTCCTCCCGACTGGGGGCGTACTCGACGAGGCGCCGGCGCACCGGTTCCGGGGCGTCGTCCCAGCGCGGGACGGGCGGGTTGTGCGAGATGCCGCCGGAGGCCACCAGCAGAACTCGCTTGTCGAGCTGCTGCGCCGCCCGGCCCACGGCCTCCCCGAACAACCGGACACGCTGCATCGGCGTGAGCGGGAATCCGAGAGCGTTGACGAAGATCGGAACGATGGGCCGGCTCAAGGGGTGGCCGTAGATGAATTCGAGCGGTTGCAGGATGCCGTGGTCCACCGTCATCCGCTCGGACCGGCCGATGTCGATTCCCTGTTCGAGGACCAGTGCGTGCAGGGTTCGGGCGATGTCCCCGTCGACGGGCACCGGGCCTGCTGTGGTGCCGTAGTCACCGACACCGACGGCCTCGGCTCCGATCGCCCAGGGGGTAATCAGCGAGTACAGCTGACCGTTGAAGTGATCGGGGCCCAATGCGACGACCACCTCGGGGTCGAAGCTCTCGACGAAGGAGCGCACTTCACCGATTGCGGCCTCGATTTCCGCCATCGTCGTGCCTCCCGGGTCGACATTGCCGAATGACGGCGCATGGGACAGGGCGGCGACTGCCAAAGGCATGACAGGAGTTCCTTTCATAGGGCACCCGCACGTGGGCAGGATCGAGGACGGGAAAAAAGACTCTAGTCTCTAGAGTCGTCACTCTAGAGACTAGAGTCACATGACCGCAACCACACTTCGCCCCAATTAGTGACTCCGGCTATTCGCCGGGCGCGATGGGCATGAAGAGAGCCACCCCGGTATGGACAGATCTGCCCGTACCGGGGTGGCTGGAGAGGCAACACATTGTGCCGCCCAGAAGATCGGAGCTCAGGAACCGACCGGATCGGTCAGCATGATGCCGAAACCGGCACCCCATTCGTGGACCGGCCAGTACCAGCGGCCTGCGACCGTCGGGGTGGCGACGGCGTTGACCGCCGCGAAGGCGGCGACCCACGCACGGATCTCGTGCGCCGATCCCCCACCCTCCCGCGCCATCCAGTCGGTGGCCCATCCGTCGACCGCGTCGAGACGACCCTCGGCGAAGGTGTCCATGACGAGCCGGTCGAACTCCTCGTTGAGGGGCTGCTGACCGGTGCCGGTGCGCACGTGCTCGCGCGCGGCCTCGATGACCCGGCGCTGCCGTTCCTCCCGCTGCTCGGGGGTGTAGTGACGACCGTCGATCAGACGCTCACGCACCTGCTCCGGCGCCCCCTCGAGCTTCGGGACCGGCGGATCGTGCGACAGGCCTCCGGATCCGACGATCAGCACCCGCTTGTTCCAGCGGGCGGCCTCGCGGCCGATCGCCTCACCGAACCTGCGCACGCGGCGCATCGGCACCAGCGGCAGACCGACCGCGTTGACGAACACCGGCACGATGGGACGCTCGTAGTCCACGCCGTAGAGCATCTCGAGCGTCTGCGTCATGCCGTGGTCGACATACAGCCGCTCGGACTGGGCGACGTCGATCTCCTCGTCGAACACCGCCTGCACGAGCCGGGCGGCATGCTCCCGGTCGACCGGCAGCGCGCGTTGCTGCGTGCTCCAGTCCCCGACGCCGATGGCTTCGGAGCCGATGCAGAACGGCGGCATCATGTCGTAGAAGACACCGTTGAAATGATCGGGTCCGAAGACGATCGTGATCTCGGGATCGAAGTCCTCGATCGCCTTCCGAATCTCGTCCGTCGCCGCATCGATCTCACCCAGCACGCCACCGGCGGGCTCGATCTCGCCGATGAGCGGCGAGTGCGACATCGTGCAGACCGCGATGGCCATCGGCTACTGCTCCGCGACGATCTCGTTGCGCAGGACCCCCAGGCCGGTGATCTCGACCTCGACCACATCGCCGGGATTCAGCAGCGCCGGCGGGTCCATGAACAGGCCCACACCACCCGGGGTTCCGGTGACGATGATGTCGCCGGGCGCGAGCGGGGTGAAGGTCGAGATGTGCTCGATCAACCGGTCGATCGGGCAGCGCATGTCCGCAATCGTGGCCTTCTGGCGCTGCTCACCGTTGACCCGCGTCTCGAGGGTGCATTCCTGAATGTCCTCGATGTCGGCGGCCGGCACGAAGTACGGGCCCATCGCGCCGGTGCGCGGGAAGTTCTTCCCCGGGATCCACTGCGTCGTGGCGCGCTGCCAGTCACGCACGGTGAAATCGTTGTAGATGCTGTAGCCCGCGATCACCGACTGCGCCTCCGCAGCGGGAACCTTGAAGGCCGGAGCGCCGATGACCACGGCGAGCTCACCCTCGTAGTCGAACTGGGTGCCCACCGCCGGGATCTCGACCGGGACCAGGTGACCGGTCTGGGAGTCGGCAAACCGCGTGAACAGGGTCGGGGCACCGACCTCGGCCTTACCGGTCTCCTCCAGATGCGACCGATAGTTGACGCCCACACAGATGATCTTGGCGGGGTTCGGCACAGCCGGCAGGAAGGAAACCTCGGACTCCTCGGCAACGGGCTCGAGGCCGTCGACCAGCGAATCGCGCAGCAGACCCGCGGCGATGGCGTCGCGCAGGGAAGCGGCCACGTCGGCGCCGTTCACGCCCAGGTCGTAGACCTGCCCGTCGACCACGGCACCCCAGCTCTGACGACCCTCGACCTCGAAACTCACGTACTTCACAATCACATCTCCTCTGAAGAATGTATTTTCACCACGATAGTACGTCAGTAGTTAAGCAAAATATAGTCAGTCGCGGAAGGTGCCGGGCGGCGAGCAGGTGGGAGATACTTGCGCCCATGCGACTGACCCACTTCGGACACTCCTGCCTGCTCGTCGAACACCGCGGCGCGAAGATCCTGTTCGACCCGGGCACCTTCTCGCACGGCTTCGAGGGCATCACCGGGCTCGACGCGATCCTGGTCACGCACCAGCATCCCGACCACGCCGACGCCGCGCGCCTGCCCGCCCTGCTCGACGCGAACCCCGACGCGAAGCTGTTCTCGGATCCGCAGTCCGCGGACCTGCTCGAGGGTGACTGGACCGCAGTGCGTCCGGGCGACACGTTCGAGATCGGCGAGGTGACCGTCCGCGGCACGGGCGGCCGGCACGCCGTCATCCATCCGGATCTGCCGGTCATCGACAACACCGCGTTCCTGCTCGGCGACGACGAGAACCCGTCCCGGCTGCTGCATCCCGGTGACTCGCTGTACATCCCGCACGAGCGCGTCGACGTCCTCGCACTCCCGTCCGCGGCGCCGTGGCTGAAGATCTGGGAGGCAATCGATTACCTGCGCGCGGTGAATCCGCGGGTCGCCGTCCCGATCCACCAGGCCATCATCGCCGAGCAGGCCAACGGCATCTTCTACGGTCGCTACAGCGAAATGGCGCCGGAGGGAACGGAATTCCGCGTCCTGCCGCACGAATCCGACATCGAGGTCTAGGACACCGCGACCGTGGCGCGCCGGTAGGTGCCGTTTCCCGCCGCGTCCGCGAGGACGTTCCCCACGTCGCGGCGGGAAACATGCCACCTCGAGATCGCGCCGTCGACCGCGGCCGTGGCGGTGCCGTCGGCGGGTTCGTCGGTGAGGTTCACCGGCTGTACGACGGTCCAGTCGAGACCGCTGTCCCGCACGAGACCGTCCTGGACCTCGGTGTCGGCGATCCGGGGTCCGAGCAGGAGCTTGAACATCAGGCTGTACCGCAGGGGCAGCCTGCCCTGCGTCTCCCCCACGCCGTACGACGTCTGCACCACGAGCCGGGGCACACCGTGGCGGCGCATCGCGTCGATCACGTTGCGCGTTCCCCGCGAGCGCACGTCGAGAGGGGTGTGGGCCGGTCCGCGTGCCCGGACTCGCAGCGGGTTCTCGCTGATACCGAGCGTGACGACGACCGCGTCGTGGCCCTGCACGGCAGCGTCGACGTCCTCGGGTCGCGTCGCATCACCGCGTCGGACGGATTCGCGCGGGCGTTCAAGCGAGTCACGGGCGTCTCACCCGGATCGATGCGACGCCCGGCTGCTGCGGAAACCTAGCGGGCCGCGGCTCGACCCGCGGCGCGCCCGGAGAAGATGCAGCCGCCGAGGAACGTACCTTCCAGCGAGCGGTAGCCGTGCACGCCACCGCCGCCGAACCCGGCGACCTCCCCGGCGGCGAACAGGCCGTCGAACACGCTGCCGTCGGATCGCAGGACCCGCGACGACAGGTCGGTTTCGAGACCGCCGAGGGTCTTGCGGGTGAGCAGATGCAGCTTCACCGCGATGAGCGGTCCGGCCTTCGGGTCGAGAATGCGGTGCGGCGCCGCGATCCGCGCGATCTTGTCGGGCAGGTAGGCGCGTGCCGCGCGCATCGCCGCGACCTGCAGGTCCTTGGTGTACTTGTTGGCGATCTCGCGGTCGCGAGCCTCGACCACCGACCGCACCGTCGCGTAGTCGAGCGGGGCTTCGGGTGCCAGTTCGTTCATGCCGGCGACGAGGTCTGCGAGGTTGTCTCGCACCACGAAGTCGACGCCGCGCTGCTTGAACGCTTCGACCGGTCCGGGCGCGCCGGATCGGACGCGCTGCAGCAGCAGTTTGATGTTGCGACCGGTCAGGTCCGGGTTCTGTTCGGATCCGGACAGGCCGAATTCCTTCTCGATGATCTTCTGGTCGAGCACGAACCAGGTGTGGTCGTGGCCGGTGGTGACGATGTGCTCGAGGGTGCCGAGCGTGTCGAATCCGGGGAACAGCGGCACCGGCAGGCGCTTGCCGGTGGCGTCGAGCCACAGCGACGACGGGCCGGGCAGGATGCGGATGCCGTGGTTCGGCCACACCGGGTCGTAGTTGGTGATGCCTTCGGTGTAGTGCCACATGCGATCTCGGTTGACGATGTTCCCGCCGGCCTTCTCGGTGATCTCGAGCATGCGGCCGTCGACGTGGGCGGGCACGCCGCTGAGCATGTGCTTCGGCGGGATACCGAGCCGCGTCGGCCAGTTCTTCTTGACCAGGTCGTAGTTGCCGCCGATGCCGCCGGACGTGACGATCACGGCGCCCGCGCCGAACTCGAAGTCGCCGACGGCGGTGCGGGACGACTTCACGCCGCGCGCCGCGTCGGTCGGTTCGAGGACGGTGCCGCGCACGCCGGTGACCGCACCGTCGGTGACGACCAGTTCGTCGACCTGATGGCGGTACTTCAAAGTGACGAGGCCGCGGTCGGCGGCGGCGAGCGCCTTGCGGGCGAAGATCTCGACGAGCCCGGGGCCGGTCCCCCACGTGATGTGGAATCGGGGCACCGAGTTGCCGTGGCCGCCGGCGTCGTAGCCGCCGCGTTCGGCCCAGTTGACCATCGGGAAGATCTTCAACCCGCGCTGCGCGAGCCACGCGTGCTTCTCCCCCGCGGCGAACTCGACGTACGCCTGCGCCCAGCGGCGCGGCCAGCGGTCCTCGACCTCGCGGTCGAAGCCGGCTGTGCCCATCCAGTCCTGCAGCGCGAGGTCGTAGGAGTCCTTGATACCCATGCGACGTTGTTCGGGACTGTCGACGAAGAAGAGCCCACCGAACGACCAGAAGGCTTGTCCACCAAGGTTGTTCGCGTTCTCCTGATCCACCAGGATCACCTTGCGCCCGGCGTCGATCAGCTCCCCGGTCGCCACCAGCCCGGCGAGACCCGCCCCCACCACGATCACGTCTGCGTCCATGTCCGCAGACACTACCGGCCGGTCCCGGTACGACGGGAGAGGTCGAACGGCATCACGCGACGTGGCCGAGAGCCCGCGGCTGCCAGCGGTACACGGTCGGCTGCGCGTCGTGGTGCAGCGCGATGTCGACGGCGTCGACGATGGCCTGCCGCGGTCCGGGTTTGCTCAGTTGCGGCCCGGAGATCGCCAGGCGCAGCAGTCCGCCGCGCCGCGCGACCCGCGCGGCGCCGATGACCATGGCGCGGCACCACCACGGTTCGGCGCGCGCCCCGTCGCCGATCCCGAACACGCGCGCCTGCTCCACGGTGCCCCGGTCGAGGTCGTGCACGCCGGTGGCGTCGGCCAGGAGGCGGAACCCGGTCTGCGGCAGTACGGCGACCGCCCCGGCCGAGGCGACCCAGCGGGGCGGGGCGAACAGCCGGGTGCGCAGTCCCGTTGCCTCGAGCACGCGATCGGCGGCGAGCAGCCGCAGCCGCGCCTCGTGCTCGCGCAGCGCCGAGAATTCGGCGCGGCGGCGTTTCGTCGCGGCCTGGTCGTAGCCGTGCAGCACGATCGCGTCGCCGTCTTCCCGGCGTTCGAGGAGCCATTCCTGGGTCGCCGGGTCGCGCACCAGCCGGTAGTGGTCCTTCAGCCGCGGCGCCACGAGCAGCGACAGCGGCACTCCGCGCGCATCCATCTCGCGGGCGAACCTGTCGACCGCTTCGCGGGTGACATCCCGGATTCCCGACACCGACACGATCAGTTCCGTGCTCACGACCATCACGATGCCCGGCGCGGATGAACGGAGATCGTCCTCCGGTTGAAACCTGCGCGACGAGAGCAGCGCGGTGGGCACACTGGGATCGGATCCGTTGCCGACCGGAGCGAGGTGTCATGTCCGATCAGAGCGAACCGCACGTGGATTGGGACCCGCGTTCCCCACAGGTGCAGGCGGATCAGATCACCGCGTACGACGAGATGCGCGCCCGCTGCCCCGTCGCCTACAGCGCCTACCGCAATTGGACGGTGTTCCGTCACACCGATGTCGTGGCAATCCTCGACGACCCCGCGACCTTCAGCAATGCGGTGTCGTCGCATCCGTCGGTGCCCAACGGCATGGACCCGCCGGAGCACACGTCGTTCCGGGCGATCAACGACCGGTACTTCACGCCCGACCGCATGCGCGCGTTCGAACCGGCGTGCCGCGAGGTGGCCCGCGACCTGATCGACGCACTCGGGCCCGGCGAGGCCGAGATCATGTCCGGCCTGGCCGAACCGTTCGCGAACCGGATCCAGTGCCGGTTCATGGGGTGGCCGGACCGTCTGCACGAGCCGCTGCGCGAATGGACGCGCAAGAACCGGGAGGCGACGCGCGCCCTCGACCGGGCGGCGATGTCGGCGATCGCGCTGGAGTTCGACGGCTACATCCGCGAACAGCTCGACGAGCGCCGTGGTCGGCCGGCGACCGGGACTCCCGACGTGACCGCGGAGCTGCTCGGCGAGCGGGTCGACGGCAGGCCGCTCACCGATGCCGAGCTGGTGTCGATGATCCGCAACTGGACGGTCGGCGAGCTGAGCACGATCGCTGCGTGCGTCGGCATCCTGGTCGCGTTCCTCGCGTCGAATCCGGAGGTCCAGAAGCATCTGCGGGCCGAACCCGACCGGATCGGTGCCGCGTGCGACGAGATCCTGCGGATGCAGGCACCGCTGATCGCGAACCGCCGTCGCACCACCCGGGAGGTGACCGTCGCGGACCGCCGCATCCCGGCCGGGGAACGGATCATAGTGCTGTGGGCGTCGGCGAACCGCGACGAGGCCGTCTTCGGTGACCCCGACGAGTTCCGCCTCGACCGCGACCCGGCCGCGAACCTGCTTTACGGACGCGGCATCCACAACTGTCCGGGTGCGCCGCTCGCGCGACTCGAGCTCACCGCACTGGTCGACGAACTGCTCGCCGCGACCACGAACATCACCGCGACCGGCGCGGTTCCGGAGCACGCGGCGTATCCGGCGGGCGGGTTCACGCGGGTGCCGGTCGTGCTGACCCGCCACTGAACAACTCCCACCGAACGACGAGGTCCCGTTCACCAAGACGGCCGTCCTGCCCCGGCGCCGACGCGGTTTAGCGTCGGCCCGTGACGACCCGCCAGAAGACGTACCCGCATCTGCTCTCCCCCGGCACCATCGGCCCGCTCACCCTGGCCAACCGGGTGGTGCTGCCCGCGATGGACATGAATCTGTGCGTGGACGGCGAGATCGAGCAGGGCGACATCGATCATTTCGCGGCGCGCGCCGCGGGCGGCACCGGATTGATCATCACCGGATGCTGCGCGGTCGCGTATCCGATCGGGTGCGCGAGCACCAAGGAACCGGGCCTGTCCGAGGACCGGTTCATCCCCGGGCTGAAGGCGCTGGCGGACGCCGTGCACGTGTCCGGCAGCAAACTGTGCGTGCAGATGACCCACCACGGCAAGGTCGCCCGGATCGACACCGTCCAGGACCGTCCGCTGCTGGTGCCGTCGACGCCGCAGGCCGGCCCCGACATGAGCGCGCTCGCCGACAACACCGGCGAGGAACTGCAGAAGATGGCGAGCGTCGTGCAGGGCAAGCAGGCCACTTTCCACGAGGCCGACGCCGACGACATCCCTTGGCTGATCAAGTGTTTCGCCGAGGCCGCGGCCCGCGTGAAGGCTGCCGGCGGCGACGCGGTCGAAATCCATTGCGCGCACGGCTATGTGCTCGGTGCGTTCCTGTCCCGCGCCGACAACCGGCGCACCGACGAGTACGGCGGCTCGCTCGAGAACCGGGCACGACTGGCGTGCGAGGTGATCCGGGCCGTCAAGGACGAGGTGGGCGACTCGCTGGCGGTGATCGTGCGTGTCGCCGGACGCGAGTACGGGGAGGCCGGCGCATTGACCACCGCCGAGGCCGTGCAGGCGTCGGTGCTGTTCGAGAAGGCCGGCGCGGACGCCATCCATGTCACCGGATGGGCCCGGAATCCGTTCTCCAACTTCACCGACGGTCCGCTTCCGAACACGGTGGGCGCGTACACCGACCTGGCCGCGGAGGTGAAGCGGGCGGTGTCGATCCCGGTGATCGCGGTGGGCCGGATGCTTCCCGAGGTGGGTGAGCAGACCATCGCCGACGGCAAGGCGGATTTCGTCGCGATGGGCCGCCAGCTGCTGGCCGATCCCGATCTCGTCGGCAAACTGAAGGCCGGAACCCCGGAGCAGGTGCGTCCCTGCATCAATTGCTATGTGTGCGTTCAGGAGAACTTCTGGGACGGTACCCCCGTGTGCGCGGTGAATCCGGCGCTGGGCAACGAGACGCTGGTGCCGTTCGTGCGGACCGCCGCCGCGAGGCGGGTCGTCGTCGTGGGTGCCGGGCCCGCGGGTCTCGAGGTTGCGCGCATCGCAACCGAACGCGGCCATCACGTCACGGTGCTCGACAAGACTGATCGGCTCGGCGGCACCCTGTGGTTCTCGACGCTGACCACCCCCGACAACGAGCGCCTGCTGAACTGGCTGACCGCCGAGGTCCGGCGGCTCGGCATCGACGTCCGGTTGAAGACCGAGGCCACCGCGGCGTCGATCCAGGCACTGAACCCCGATGTCGTGGTGATCGCGACCGGCGCGGTGCGCGAGCGCCCGGGTGTGCCCGGGGGCGATCTGCCGCACGTGCACACCGGCGACACGCTGCGGGCGTTGATGACCGGCAGCGGTGATGTTTCCGGTCAGCCGTGGTTCCTGCGGACGGCGGGCAAGCTCGGTGCGCTGTCGGGAATCACGAAGCGGCCCGGTGCAGTTCGCTCGGTGACCCGCAAGTTCCTGCCCGTGGGCCGGAACGTCGTGGTGATCGGTGGCTCGCTGGTGGGCCTCGAACTCGCCGAGTTCCTGGCCGAGCGGGGCCGGCAGGTGACGCTGCTGGAAGAAGGTCAGCAGCTGGGTGTGCCGATGGCGATGCCGCGGCGCTGGACCGCGGTTCGTCATGCCGGGGAGGTCGGGGTGACCGTCCACCGGCACGCGACCGTCCAGCGCATCACCCCGGACGCGGTCGAGTTCCAGGTCGGTACCGAAACCCTCACCGCCCCTGCCGATCTGGTCGTGATGGCGTCGGGGGTGTCGGCGGCGGCGCCGCTCGCCGACGACCTCGCCGGGTCCGGGACGGACGTGCGGGTCGTCGGCGATGCGGGCGACGTCGGATACATCGAGGGCGCGATCCGTTCGGCCTGGAAGGTCGCGACCGCGCTGTGACCCGGGCGGCTGCGACTCGGGCTGCCGTGACTCAGGCTTCGGCGGTGTCCGGCGTGTCGTAGGCGCCGCCGAAGCGGTCGCGGTGCACGGCGTCGGTCAGCGGACGGCCGCGGCGCCAGCCGAAGCGTTCCAGGTCCGGTACCTCCTGGAGACGGGTGACCGGCCCGACGCACAGCCACGCGATCGGCCGCACCGCGCCTTCCGCACCGATGAACTCGGTGAGGAACGGTTCGTCGTAGAACGACACCCATCCGACGCCGAGCCCCTCCGCGGTCGCGGCGAGCCACAGGTTCTGGATCGCGAGGACCGCGGAGAACAACCCGGAGTCGTCGATGGTGTGCCGGCCCAGGATGTGCTTACCGCCGCGTTCCGGGTCGTAGGTGACGACGATGCCGGTACGGGACTCGACGATCCCCTCGATCTTGATGGGGTCGAAGGTGCGGCGGCGGTCCTCCGGGAGCGAATCGGCGAACGCCTGGCGGCATCCGGCGACGTGCTCGGCGAACGCTTCGAGCCGCTGCCGGTCCTGCACGACGACGAAGTCCCAGGGCTGGGTGTTGCCGACGCTGGGCGCGTGGTGGGCCGCGGCGAGGATGCGCCACAGCACATCCTCGTCGACGGTTTCACCGGCGAACTCGGCGCGCACGTCACGGCGCATGCGGATGATGTCGTACAGCGCGTCGCGCGCTTCGTTCGAGAACATGGCTTCAGGTCAGACCGGCAGCACGGCCTCGATCGCGGCGACGACCTCGGGGGCGTCCGGTTCGGTGCGCGGACGGAACCGGTCGACGACGGTGCCGTCGGGTGCGATCACGAACTTCTCGAAGTTCCACTGGATGTCCCCGGCCTCGCCGTCTGCGTCGGCGTGCTTGGTCAGCTCCGCGTACAGGGGGTGCCGGTTCTCGCCGTTGACCTCGATCTTCTCGAGCAGCGGGAAGGTGACTCCGTAGGTGGTGGAGCAGAACTCCTGGATCTCCTCGGCGGTGCCCGGTTCCTGGCCCATGAACTGGTTGCAGGGCACACCCACCACGATCAGGCCGCGGTCCGCGTAGTTCTTCGCCAGCTGTTCCAGCGCCGTGTACTGCGGCGTCAGGCCGCACTTGGAGGCGACGTTGACGACGAGCAGCGCGTGGCCGTCGAATGCGGCGAGGGACGTGGGCTCACCGGCGAGGGTGTTGATCGCGATGTCCTGAAGAGGTGTGGTCATGCGGACCAACGTAGTCGGCCCGCTGTGATTGCGGAGTTTGCTCGGTGCACGAATCCCGGCCACGTTCCCGGTCGCATCGGTTTCCTCCCGGCCGGCGGATCGACTCACAGCGCGGCACGATCGGATACGCTCCGGCGGTCACCAGGTATCTCGACCGGTACCGCGAACCGCCCGATCCGGTCCGGCCCACCTACCGTGCCAGCCGCACCCAGGTCGACAGCGCACAGCCCGGACAACCACACCGCAAGGAAGTTCATGGAGATCAAGGAACTGGGCCATGTCGTCCTCTACGTCCGCGACATCACCCGCTCGGCGCACTTCTACGGCGAGGTCCTCGGCTGGCGCCGGCTGACGGCGGACGGTGCACCCGCGATGCCGGTCGCCGCGTTCTCCGCACCGTCGAACCGAACCCATCACGAACTGCTGCTCATCGAGGTCGGGCCCGACGCCGCCGCCCTGCCCGCCGGACGCCGGGTGGGGATGTACCACTTCGGCCTGAAGATCGGCGACAGCGACGACGAACTGCGCGCGGCCCTGGCCCAGTTGCGGGAAGCCGGGGTTCCGATCCTCGGGGCCAGCGATCACGGCATCACCCACAGCCTCTACATCGCAGATCCCGACGGCAACGAGATCGAGCTGTACATCGACGTTCCCGACGTCGACTGGCGCTCCGACCCGTCCCTCCTCTACTCCCCCGTCAAGCCGCTGCGCCTGTGACCGGACCCCGGACACAGGCGCGGCCCCGGCACCCCGGGGTGTGCGGGCCGCGGC
>NZ_JBSFRH010000068.1:0-30160 GCF_053589135.1 Rhodococcus sp. NPDC003382 | reverse complement strand
GACTACGAGACGCGCTACCGTGAGCAGCGCACCACCGCCCCCTCAATCCCCGAGGTGGCCTGAACGAAGTCTCCACCGGATCCAGGACGGTTCATCGCTGACGCCCAGGCGTCATATCAGGGTCTGGGTAACGATGCGGCATGGGTCGCCCACCTCCTCCCTGTCTACGCAGGGGCATGGAACAACTTCGTCGGCCTGCAAGCACAATGCCGGGCCGACGAACAGGTGCGCGTCGCGGAACTGGAGGAGGAAGCCCGTCGGGCCGAGGAACAGCGCCGCATCCACGAGGCGGCCGCGGCCGCCGCCGAAGTGCGCCGGCAGCAGCAGGCCCAACTCGATGCGCTCCGAGCCGGTCCGGACGGCCGGCTCTACACGGCGGACGACGACCACACGACCTACGGATTCGATGCCGACGGCAATCTGTATTCGGTGCCGACACCCGCACCCACCTACAGCTCTGACGGATCGGGCGGTGGTGGCGGAGGAGGGGAGAGTTGGTTCTGTCGGCGCAAATGGTGGTGCTGACGGCGGCGGCGCGCGTCGCCACATGCCATTGAGAATCGGCGTGGCTGCGCTCTCCCGGGGTGACCTTTATGTGTGCTGAACTGCGCAGACGTCACGTCCCGCAGTAGCTCTGTATACGGCAGTGCTCCCGCTCCGCGAATACCGGCGCGGGGGCACTGTGCTGTCCGAAACAGGTGTCATGAGCTGGGAAAATGACACGTCCCAGGATGGTGCAGGTCAGGTCGTCTATTCGGTCGTGTCCGGCTTGTCGGCGGTGGTGCGCCGGCGCGGCTTGCGTAGGTCGGTGCGTGCGCCGCGGCCTGGCCGGTTGTGGGCCCACTCGACGATCTCGCTGCGCTTCCACAACGGGGTGTTGCCGATCTTCTCCACCGGCTTCGGGGCGTGGCCGCGGTTGACGTAGGAGTGGAACGTGACCGGCTTGATCTCGTCGCCGGTTTCTTCTTTGAGCAGGTCAACGCACTGCTGGGCGGTGAGGCGGTTCGGGTTCGCCATCGTCTCTGTCGCCTTTCTTCTCTCGGGGGCACTGCCGTGGCAGCCGTGCCGACTGTTCGGTGCCGCAAACTTTACATACCTTCATTGCTTTGTAGAAACCCCTGGTGTGGCATCCCGTCGATATTCGGGGTTGCAACTATGCAAATATCTATTGTAATGTTGTCTCCGGAAGATGCACCGGGGAAAGGAAACCGAATGTCGATCATCACTGTTGTTGCGGTTCTCGCGCTTACTGCTGCGCTCGTCTGGAAGATCGGCGCACCGGTTGCCCGCTTCGTCGGCGCCGCCCTGGTGATCGTCTCGCTGGTACTCGTCGTCTTCGGCGCTCCGATCGCGCCGCGGCTGCCGCTGCTCGCCGTCGGCGCGGCCCTCTGGCTGGCCGGTCACTTCCTGGCCGCCTACAAGAGCCGGTTCTGGCATTCGCGCCTGGCCGAGGCCATCGTCACCCGCACCCCGCTGCGGTTCCTCGACCCGGTGCGCGGCCGCGAGCACCGCCGCGCGCGGCGCACGGCCCCCGCCGCGACCCGCCGCCGGTCCGCCGACGTGGTCTCCGGGCCGGTCGACCACTTCGCTGCGTGGGAACGGGAACTGACCGCTGACACCGCCCCGGCTGCCGCCGTGGCCAATCACGTCCCTGCGCGTCCGGTCCGGACGCCGCGCGGCGTCGTCTACAGCAAGCGCGCCGCCAAGGTCGCCACCAACCTCGCCGTTCGCAAGGTTCCAGGGGCCCGCGCCGCGCGCTCGGCATGGCGGTTTCTCCGCTGACCGGCCGCGCGCGGCCCCGACCAGCACATTCGATCAGAAAGGACGGACCGCCTGTGTCCGCATTGACCATCACTCACACGCATGCCGAGGGAACTCTCATCGACGGCACGAGCCGCGGTGACGGCTCCGGCGAGGTCCTGAAGACCAATCGCTGGCGCTGGTCCCGGGGCCTCGGTTCCTGGTACATCCCGCAGTCCCGGGACCGCCGCGCGAAGCTGGCCCAGATCAACACCACCGCCGCCGCACTGCGCGCCGCAGGGTTCACGGTCGAGGTCGACATCGACGACGACTACCGGCCCACCGCCCGCGTCGAGGCCGACAAGATCGCCCGCCAGGGGGCCCGTGTCGACGCGCTCGATGCCAAGGCCGACCGCAAGGCCGGAACCGCGCAGGCTGCGTGGGCTGCGGACGAGGCCGCCCACGCCGCGCTGCCCGAGGGCGGCGAACCGATCAAGGTCGGCCACCACAGCGAGCGCCGGCACCGCAAGGCGATCGAGAAGTCCTGGAACGCCCTGGGCAAGGCCGTGGAAGCCGAGCGGGCCGCGGCCACCGCGCGCGGCCGCGCCGACGCCGCCGCCAAGACCACCGAGGCCCGCTATGCCCCGGTCACCGTCGCCCGCCGGATCGCCAAGCTGACCGCCGAGCTGCGCCGCCTCGAACGTGACCGCGACGGCTACACCCGCACCCTGCACACGAACGCGCAGACCGGGCACAAGTACGTCGAGACCCGTGAGGCCGCGACCGGCGACTACCGCGATCGGGTGCTCGCCGAGATCGACCACACGGCCGATGAGATCGCCTACTGGGAGGGCGTGCGCGCGCACCAGCTCGCCGCGGGCACCGCCACCGCCTACAGCCGCGAGGTGCTCGCCGTGGGTGATCTGGTCCGCTATGTCGGGCATTTCCATCGGGTGCTCAAGGTCAATGCGAAGTCGGTGACCATCGGTTCGATCGTCGGCGGCTCGTGGACCGATCGCGTCCCCTACAGCGAGATCCGCGGGCTGCGCGACGCCGACGGGAACGTGGTGCGCATCGTCGACGGCGCGCGGGTGATCGAGACCGAGACCAGCACCGAGACCGGCACCGAGACCGGCACCGAGACCGGCACCGAGACCGGCACCGAGACCGGCACCGAGACCGGCACCGAGACCGGCACCGAGACCGGCACCGAGGCCAGCGCCGAGACCGACGCGGCCTGACCACCGCACCTCCCCGGGCGCCCCGAGGGCGCCCGGGGAGGTGCCCCACCGCGAGACCGACATCCGCACTGCTCGAGAGGACAGAGACCATGACCGTCACCGCAGCCGACCCGGCCGTGATCGACCCGAAGCGCGTCGACCGCGGGCTCGCCGACCTGCACGCGCGTCGCTGGGAGATCATCGACCGGATCGACGCCACCTACCGCTCGATCCACAACGCGGTCGACGACCGTCAGGTCAGCCGTACCAGGTGGGCGATGACCGACCAGGCCGCCTACGACCGCCTCGTCGAGCTGCTGGGCACCCCGAATCCGGCTCCGCGCCTGCGGGACTACGCGTACCTGATCGACCGGCTCGCCCAGTACCGCGACGCCCGGGCCGCGATCACCGCCGAGATCGACGCCGCCGAAGCCCCCTACCGGGCGACGCCGTGGCCGAGGTTCTACGTCGTCGACCGTGGCCACATCCACGCCAACCCCCACTGCCACACCCTGCGCCCGTCCACGCGGCTCGGATGGCTGCCCGACCTGTCCGGCGACACCGAAGCCGACGCCGTCACCGCGCACGGCCCGCTGCTGTGCACGCACTGCTTCCCCAGCGCGCCGGTCGCATGGACCGTCGGGCCCGCCAAGGTCGAGGACCCGAGCATGTGCAGCCACAAGCGCATGCGGGAGTGGAAGACCCGTGGCCGCTACGCCTGGTGCAAGGAATGCGGCGGTCTCGCGTCCGTGACGTCGGTCGGCAACCTCCGCAAGCACAAGCGGCCCACCTCGGCCTGACGCCCGCCGGCGCGGTCAGGAGCGCTCACCCCGGGCGCTCCTGGCCCCGCCGCCGACCGGCTCGGGGAGAACCGATGTCGTGCAGGGCGTGGCGATGCTCCCGCGTCGTCCGCTCCGGCACCGGGGATCTACACGAAGTTCTGAACTGCAACGACGAACGTAACGACGAACGTAAGGACACGACATGAGCGAAGCCATCACCAACCGCCACGGCGACGAGATCCGCATCGGGCAGCTGTGGACCGACGATCCCAGCCGCACCTCGCGCCGCACGCTGCGCGTCGACGGATTCGAGAACGCAGGCCAGCTCGGTGCGCGCGTGGTGTGCACCGTCATCGGTTCCCTCGACACCGAGACCGGGCAGGTCACCGCACCCGGCCGCGTCGTGGCGATCAAGGCGGACAGCCTGCACACCACCGCAGCAGGCAGGGGCTACCGCCTCGCCGACGTGGCCGATTGGCGTCCCTTGCTGTGATGTCGGGGCCCTCGACCACGATGGGCGAAGCGAAGGGAGGACCCGTGCAGCAGATCCAGTCCCCGCGCGCGTGGGCGGCGGCCGTGCTCGCCGACGGCGTGGCCTGCATCGTCGATGTGGAGACCACCGGATTCGAGGGCTCGATCGTCGAGATCGCGGCCATCGATGCCGCGACCGGCGCGGTGTTGCTCGACACGCTCGTGGACTGCGGCCCCGCGGCGATCGAACCCGGCGCGCACGCGGTGCACGGGATCACCGCCGCCGACCTGATCGGTGCGCCGCGCTGGCCGGAGGTGTTCGCGCAGCTGGCCACTGTGACCGAGGGCCGGGTGGTCCTGGCCTACAACGCGCCGTTCGATCACGGGCGGGTCCTGCACGACTGCCACCGCGCGGGCCTCGATCCCGCCCACCTTGCCGAGCCCGGCCGCTGGCAGTGCGTGATGGCCCGGCGCTGCGAAGCGCTCGGCCTGGGCCCCGGTGGCCGTCTGCGGCTGGGTGGTGGCCACCGGGCCCTGGCCGATGTGCGCGCGACCCGCGCGCTGGTGATGCTGCTTGCCGAGGGGAAACCCGACACGGCCGGGCTGGCCGCACTCGCGGCCCGCTCTGCTGATGAGGCCCGCCCGGGTGAAGACCGAGAACACGCTGTGCGTCTCGACGATCGGGCCGTGCAGTGACCGACAGGGGGAATATGACCGACGAACAGAACACGGGGACGACCGGCGACGAGCGATCGAACGCCGCACGGCGGCCGACCCGCCGCAAGAGTCTCGACGAGCACATCGTGGAGATGGACGGAATCGTCGCGCT
Organism: Rhodococcus sp. NPDC003382; assembly: GCF_053589135.1. Taxonomy (NCBI): domain Bacteria; kingdom Bacillati; phylum Actinomycetota; class Actinomycetes; order Mycobacteriales; family Nocardiaceae; genus Rhodococcus; species Rhodococcus sp. NPDC003382. Next base: position 25,118 of record NZ_JBSFRH010000068.1, on the reverse strand, counting down.
CGCTCCGTCAGCGCGGTGCCGGTCCCTGGGTGCCGTACGTCTGGCGGGGGCGGCGGCGTTGATTCTGGGGGCGGCGGTGATGGCGGTCGGATTCGTCATCACCACGTTGTGTCTGATCCTCGCCCCGGATCTGCTCTCCGCAGTGCTCACCGAAGGCAACGACGCTGCGCCGGGTGCAGGCGAGCAGACTCTGACTTACGGGGCGTGTGCCTTCACTGTGGGCGCGGGCGCCACTGCGCTCGGGTTCACGGTCCTCGGCGCCGCGCGGCGCCGAGTAGACACCCACGGGGCTCTGACCACCGCGGATCTGGCCGCTGCGCCGAAGAATCTGGCGGATCCGTTCCGGCGTGCGGTCACCGCGGCGGAGACGATCCGCAGCTCGGTCGCCTACCGCGAACACTGGATGACCGACGTCGATCTCGACGCCGCACTGTGGGACCTGGCCCAGCACGTGCAGGCCGGAACCCGGCTGCACGCCGAGCTGAAGGCCGCCCCCGACGGGCCCGAGTACCGCGACCAGATCGACCGGGCCCGTGCGGCGCACGGCGAGTGCCTGATGCACGTGCGCGGCGGCGCGGACCGGCTCGCGAGCCTGGCGCAGCGGGTCGAGGCGTTCGATCGGGAACTGAGCGAACCCGCGCGCCGGGCCGAACTGGAGAAGTCGCGGGAGCTGCGCGCACAGCGCGACGCCGAGCGAGCGGCGCGACTGTCTGTGGTTGTCACCGAAGTCGAGGCCATCGAACCGGCGCTCGGTGGTGTCGTCGACCGCGCGACCGGCGTGCTCGACGCCTACGACGAGCTGCCGAAAAATCCTTCTGAGCTGCATGGATGACACGTCCCGGCGGGTGGCCGGCGCGATGTGAGTCGCTGGTGCCGGGTACCGAGTCGCGAACTCGGTACCCGGCATTTTTTCGTGGACTGTAGGGCCCCGGAAAGGTGCTGTGACCTGCGCGGATGACACGTCCCGGGTGGGGGTGTCGCCGCGTGGCCCGGATTTCCCGCTTGCAACTATGCAAATGTTGTTTGTATAGTTATGCCTGTCGGAAACGCCGAACGAAGGAGTCAGAAAATGTCGAATGCCGCTGTCGCAGAACTTGTTACCGTCACCGTCGCCGGAACGCCGGTCCGTGCGGAGATCACCGAGATCATCAAGTTCCACACCAGCGAGGACGGCCGGTTCGCCGATGTGCGCCTGGCCGACGGCACGGTCGTCGGCCGCGCGGACACCCTCGACATCGAACTGACCGCCGCCGCGCGCGGCGCGATCGCGGCCGCCTGACCGCCGCGTCGAACTCGAAACCCTAACCCCGACACAGGAGGTCGCTCATGACTGTACCCGCCACCGCACTGCCCGCCGGTTTCGCTACCGAGATCGACGGGGCCGCCGCGCTCGTCGTCGGCTACGTCCACAGCTTCCCGCGCCATCCGCAGCGGGGCGCGCTGGTACAGCCGTTCGGCGGCGCGCAGACCTCGGTCTCGGCCACCGGGGTGATCGGGGTACCGCTGTACGCGCTGGTCTCGGTCGAATGGGCGATCGAGGTGACCACCGTCGAACTCGGCGGCCGCACCCGCACCGTGTTCGCCAAGGGCTGGCTGGGCACCCCGCAGGCCGCCACCTGGTACCTGCACCCGGTCGCTCACCGCGCGGATCTGGGCGTCTACGCGCTCGACACCGATGCGCGGTACGCCGCGAGCGGCCGCGACGCGCAGGTGCCCGCGCAGGTCCGCGAGGTCGTGCGGTCGTGGGGTTTCGGGGGAGCCGGCGGTGTCCCGGCTCGCGCGGCGGTGCACAACTTCGCGCTGTAGCGCGAGGAAAGTGCTGGTCAACCACCTCGGACACATTCTAAGTTGTCAATCGACAACCTAGAATGTAATATCAAGTTGTCGAACAACAACGGAGGTGGAAGTATTGGACAAGTTCAAGGGGATCGACAAGGACACCCGAGTCGTTCTCAAAGCCCTGAAGGAGGCGGGATTCGTGATTCGACGTGCGAAGAACGGCCACCCGATGGTCTATCTGGACGGCGTTCTGGTGACGATCTTCGCGGGCACCGCGAGCGACCGTCACTCGTTCCGCAACTCGCTCGCGCCGCTCAAGCGGCTCGGATTCGAGTGGCCACCGCGCCGCTGAACAGGGAAGGGCCGGGGGTGTAGGTAGCACCCCCGGCCCGACCTCAATTGTCCATCACCACACCCGACCACACGAAAGGACACCCACTGTGACCACCCAGCCGTTCAACGTCGTCGCCGAACTCGACGCGAGTTTCGACGAGGACACCGCCGAGGCGCTGCTCGCCCCCATCGCCGACTACAGCGGCGCCGCCTACCGCTCCGAACTCGGCCACGCCGAAGTGGTGTTCACCATCCCGGCCGAGGGCATCCGTCAGGCCACCAGCACCGCCCTGGCAGTCCTCGAGACCTACCCGTGGCCGCTGCGCTCGCTGCGCGTACTGACCACCGAGGATTTCGACCGCCTGGTCGAGGCGATCGACGTCCCGCCGCTGGTGTCGGTCCAGGAGGCCGCCGACGCACTCGGCATCAGCCGTCAGGCCGTCCTCAAGGCGATCACCACCGGCTCGCTCCCTGCGATCCGCGTCGGCAGTACCTGGATCGTGCGCGAATCCGCTGTGCGGGCCCGCGCGCAGCGCAGCGCCTGACCGGTACCCCGTTGGTGAATCGCCCCATCTCGAGGACAATTCGCGTCCCCGGGCCGCCCTGTCGCGCCCGGTCTGCCGCGAGGTCGCCACCTCGCCAACGAGAAGGGGGAAACACGTGCCCAGTTCTGCGCTCGTCACATCAGGAGACGGCCGGTCTCCGGTACTGATCCACGTCCCGCACGCCTCGCGCGTCATTCCGCCCGAGGTGCGCGCGGAACTGCTCGTGACCGATGTCGAGCTGGCCGCCGAACTCGACGAAGCGACCGACACCGCCACCGACGAGATCGCCGCCGCAGCGGTGCGCCACACCCGGCTCAGCCCGACGACCGTGGTCAACACCGCATCACGGCTGGTGATCGACCCCGAACGGTTCCCCGACGCGAGCGAGCCGGCCACCGCATTCGGCCGCGGCGCGGTCTACACCCGCACCTGCACCGGGACGCCGCTGCGCGCCGAGCCGTACCCGCGCACCACCGAACTGCTCGACGGCTATTTCCGTCCCTACGCCGACGCGGTCACCGCAGCCGTCGAGGACCGTCTCCGTGCGTGCGGGCGCGCGGTGATCATCGACCTGCACTCGTACCCGACAACGCCGTCCGGGTTCGAGGATCCGGACGCCGCGCGCCCCGCGCTGTGCATCGGCACCGATGTGTTTCACACCCCGGCCTGGTTGATCGAGGCCACCCGTGGCGCATTCGCGTCCCTGCCCGAGATCGGCGAGAACGCCCCCTACGCAGGCACCTATGTGCCGCTGCGCCACTACGGCCACGACGAGCGCGTGGCATCGGTGATGATCGAACTGCGCCGCGATGTCTACCTCACCGACCCGCGCACCCCCGACCCTGCGCGCGTCGACCGGCTCGGCTATGCCCTGGCCACCCTCATCGACACGGTCGCCGCGCAGGTGGCCGCCGATGTGTAAACCCAAGCCCGGCCCGCGCTGCACCCCACACATGCGCCAGCGCCTCGACCAGGCCGCCGCGCGCGTCGCCACCGCCCGCGCGCGGCTGGCCGATCACCCGGCGCACGCGCGGCTTGGGCGCCGCCTCGCTGCCGCTGAGGCCGACTACGCGCAGAACCTGGCGCTGTTCGACTCCACTCCGGGCGGGCAGGACGAGCTGCGCGCGGCGATCGAGGCCGCGGCCGACCCGAACGACCGGGACGCGCTGACCGCGCGTCTGGCAGACGCTGAGAGGCTACGAGCCGAACAGGTCGACGCGCTGCGCCGCGCCCGCGCAGGACAGACCGACGAGGAAGGAACCGACGATGCACAACGAGGAACCGATGACGCAGCAACGGCGCGAAGCGTTCTGGAGGACGTTCGGGTGGAGCCCGGACCTGCCGGAAGCCGAGCGGATCGAGATCGAGAATCGGTGGACCGACCCGAAGATCGAGGAGGCCGAAGCCCTCGGCTTCTGATCAACGGCCAGCAGATCACCCCGGCCGCCACGCACACCCTGTCTGACTCCGTGCGCGCGGGACTCGAGTCCCGCGGGTTGTCCGCGCCGCCGCTGCACGAGCTGGCGCCGGCCGATTCCGGGATCTACCGCGAGCAGATGCTCGCGCTGACCGAGAAGAACCCGCACGCTGCGTCGGTGTACGTCTACGACGAGGACGAATACCGGAACATGCAGCTGCTGGTCACCGACGACGGCAAGGCCGGTGTGGCGCTCAAAGGCGACGAGGTCGTCTCGGTGTTCGCGCACAGGGACTGCGCGCACCCCCGCGCGGCGCGCGCGATGCTCCGGCACGCCACCGCGCTCGGCGGCCGCCGCCTGGACTGTTTCGACACCGTGCTGCCGGACCTGTACGCCGACGCGGGGTTCGTGCCGGTCGCGCGGTTGAAGTGGAACGACGACTACGCCCCGGACGGCTGGGACTACGACAACTTCCGCACCTTCAACGACGGCCGCCCCGATGTGGTGTTCATGGCGTATGACCCCGACCGTGTCGGCGGCAAGTACACGCCCGGGGCGGGGGAGTACGTCGACGACTACGACGAGGGCATCGCCCGCACCCAGCAGTACCGGCCGCACTGACGAACTGCGCCGCGCTGTGGCTCGAATCCGTCCCCGCGCCTGGTTGTCCGGGCTGCGGGGCGGGCGTATTGACGCTCTGATCTGGGAAAACGACACGTCCTGAGGGGGGTGAACATGACCGTGGGAATGGCGGCGTGCCTCGTGCTGCTGGCCGCGCTCGCCGTCGGCCTGGTCGGGCTGATCGGCACGCTGGTCTACCTGGAGGTAAGTCAGTGGCGGCGAATGCGGTGCAAGCTCGAGCGGGCGCGCAGCGGGAGGCCGGGGGTCTTCTTCGATGCGCGGGACCTGGCCGGGATCGCGCGGCTTCTCGGTGTCCGGTGGCCGCGAACGCACCGCGCGTTGTGTCGACGGTTGCGGCAGGTCGGCATCGCGGAGTCGGCCGTCGAGGCTCTCGCGTTGGGTATTCGGCATTGGGACGACCAACCGGATTGGCGGCCGCTGAATGGGCGAAATCTGCGGTGACCTGCGGTGATGGCATGTCCCGGCTGGGGCGTGGCTCGGATGCGTCCCAGGCTTCGATTTCAGCGACCATCCGGGGTTGACACCTTGCAAAACATGTTTGTATAGTTGGGGCACACCAACGAAAGGGGAATGACATGGCAGGCAAGAGCATCGAGGTTCTGCGCGCGGACTACGCCGCCGCGATCGCCAGCGGCTCCAGCGAGGAGTTCCTCGCCGCCAAGACGGCGCTGATCGAGGCCACCACCGGCCGCACCCTCACCGCCGACGAGATCGCCTACCTCTAGGCCAGTAGGGAAGGGCCCCACCGGGAAACCGGTGGGGCCCTTCCCATTCCCGGACGCCGTGTGCGGTCGACACCATGCCGCCGCGCGCGGGTGCGCTGGCGCGGCGGCGGCAACTTTCACCACCGCCGCCCGGCCACCCGATACGCAACGAATATGCCTGTGAACTGCGAAAACGTCACGTCCCACCCTGTAACCGCGTCGGGACGGCCCCTCGCGGAAGGAGAATCATGGCCGCAGTAACCGGATTGCTCGCCGATCGGCTCGGCGAGATTCTGACCCGCACCGTGCGGTGTCCGTGCGGCGCGAGCGTCACCGCGCACAGCCGCGTCGTGCGCGACACCCGCAACCGCGCACTCAACACCTGTGTCGATCTCGATTTCGAGGCCACACGAGCATTCCTGATCGAGCGCCGTCCCCATCGCGGCCGGATCGAGGCTCGGTGACGGCGCGTTGCGCGCGGCTCCCACGCATTCGATGCGGGCTGTTTCTGCCCCCTGAGCTGTGATGATGGCACGTCCCGGCGAGGGTGGCCCGGTCCTCGGGTCGGATCGGTCGGCGCGTACCGAACGATGTAAATTTCCGTCCCCGATTGCAACGTTACAAAGAACTATTGTATAGTTGGGTTCGGGGGGGTGAACGGAAAAGTCCGGTGTGACAGTCGGGTTCGCTCGATTTCTGCGACTCGCGCCGACTCGGCTCGGGAACGGCAGTGTTCCCGCAGATCAAACAATACAAACCACATTTGTTAGGTAGTCCGCCGCGACGGCGGGAAGAGGAGCACGGCCATGACGAACACGGTCACAACAGCCCGAATCGACCTCGACGACCTCACCGCCACCGACGGCCCCGCACTGCGCCCGCCCACCGACTACCGCAACCTGCTGCGACTGCGCCGCAGCCTCCCCGCAGCCGCCCTCACCAGCGCATTGGCTCCGATCTTCAACCACATCGACCTGCACACCCTCGCCACCCGCGGCGCGTACCTCGCCCGCCGCGCCCTCACCGACGACGCCCCCGCCGCCGAACTGGCCGCCGTCGCGAAGGTCCTCGCCGACGCTCTCGCCGCACCCACCGCGGCCCCCGTCACCGCCGCGATCACCGCACTGCGCACCGACCCGCAGCACACCCACCGCCGCCACCTCGAGATGCTCGCCTACCGCGACCTGCTCACCAACCCCGCCGTCGTGGGCGCCCCACCGCTGCGCGCGGCCCACTGACCACCGAGATCACCGAAGGGAAGAACACCACATGACCAACATCGAGAACCCGACCGTGACCACCACCGAGGAGAACCTCGAGCACGAGCCGCTGTTCGGCGGCGTCAAGCACGCACTGGCCCACAACGAGCACTACATCGAAGAGGCCGTGCGCGTGTACCTCATGCGCGCCGTCGACGGCACCGACACCTGGATCATCGACCCCACCTGCTTCGGCGAATCGCTCTACTCGGACTACGACGAGCCCCAGAACTCCGACTGCCTGTGCGGACGCCCCGAGGAGTGCACCGACGTCCTCGAACGCATGAGAAGCGTCAACCTGCCCGACGGCAAGGAACTGATGTTCATGCTCGCCGCCGCGCTCGGCTACACGGTCACCAAGCCCTGACCCGCGCGGCCGGGCCGATTCGACCCGGCCCGGCCGCCCCGGTTTCCTATCCACCGACACGAGAAGGACCGAGAACATGAGTTCCATCGATGACACGTTCACCGCTACCCGCACCCTCGCCGCTCTGGCCGCTGTACGCGACGCACACGCAGCGAACCAGCCCGATCCCTCCGCAACCCTGGACCCGGCCGCCGCACGCGCCGTACGGGCCCGCGCGGCCCTGTTCGCCGTCGTTCCGTACGGCCAGCGCACCACCGCCGACGATGGTGACCTCGAGTCCCTGCTGGCCGACCTGGTCGCAGACCTGCGGCACCTGACCGACCAGCTCGGCATCGACTGGCACGACATCGTCCGCCGCGCCCACGGCTACCACGGCGACGAAACCGGACGCGATGCCACCGCGTCCGCTGCCGCACCTCAGGTCGAGGTCATCGTCGTGCGCGACCCCGACGGCCCGTGCGAAGTCGAGACCTTCGTCGACGGAGAGCCCGTGCACTTCACCGAGTACGTCCTCGACGCCGGTGCAGGCTGGCAGTGGGAAGACTGGACCGAAGCCCGCGACGAGAACCTGGCCACCGCCTCGCCCACCGTGCGCGCGGCCCTGCTCCGCCACTACGACGAACCGCCCGGCGGCGAGTACATCGAAGACCGCGACGACGCCCCGTGGATCGAACCCGCCCCCTCCCTCGGCCCGGCAGCGGCCGAGCGGTGACCACCACCGCCACGACGACCCGGCGCACCGGATCAGCGGTGCGCCGGGCCTTCACCCCGGCTGTGCAGCGCTACCGCGACCTGCTGCGGCGAGACGACGCCCTCGCCGACGTGCCCGACTACCTGCGCCTGTTCGACCGGGTCGACATCACCACCGTCGCCGCGCGCGGGGTCCGGCTGGCCGCCCGCGACGCCCGCGGATCCGCCGCGCAGGCCGCCGTGCTGGAGGTGTGCCGATGCGCGGGCGACGAGCCTGTCGGGCACCGGGTCGGCGTCGAGCTGTTCGCGGCCGCGACGGTCCTCGGCGAGTACCTGCGTCTGCCCGCCGCCGACCCTCTCGTCACCGACCTGGCGGCCGCGCTCGGCCGCGATCCCCGGCACGATCTGCGCACACCCGTCGAGTTGCTGATGATCGCCTACCGGCTGCTGCTCACGACCCCCGGATCACGCCTCGACCAAACGTCCTGACCAGCACCGATGACACGTCCCGCCGCTGCGCGCGGCGGCCGCGCCCGTCGAACTCGACCGGCCCGGCGAGGTGTGCCGCGCCGCGTGCCCGTCACCCTGATGCAGATTCGACACCCGCCCCGGCCCCGCGCTCCCCGAGAGTGTGGGGCCGAAAACATGCCGTGACCTGCGCGGATGACACGTCCCAGGTGGGGCCGGCGAAGTGCCGGCGCCCGCGGGCTGTGCGTCGATCGATGCCGTGATCTGCGGAAACGTCACGTCCCACGGTGTCCGCCGCTCGGTGGTTCGTCCTCGGATCGCCACCCGGGGCAACACCCCAGAGATTGAACAATGCAAAACAGTATTGTAAAGTGAACGCCGTCGGAAAGAGAGCTGACCGGCACGGATGACGTCCACTGACGACAGTGGAGAAGAGGGGTTGACGATGGCGAAGACGGTGACGGCAGTGCGGCTCGACGTGGACGGGACCGCGACGGTGATCGAGCTGGAGCAGACGGAGGCGGGTGTCGGCGAGGCGCTGCGCGCGGCGTTGGGCTGCCGGGGCTTCGACGTCGTGCGGCTGGGGGATGGCCTGGACATGTGGCTGGACGACGAGGGCTTGTGTGTGGCTGAGCCGGTGGTGAATCCGGTGGCGACCCGTATCGCCCGGTTCCACGGTTTCGTCTGGCAGCCGTACGCAGGCCCGGTGGTGTTCGCGTCGGTCGACGATGAGGGTGAGACCGAGTCCCTGGTCGGGGCGCAGATTGCGGCGTTGTTGGCGACCGCGCGCGTGGGCGGGGTCGCGGTGCTCGATGCGTCCCTCGGTGCTGTCGACGAGGATGTGGAGGTGGGAGCATGATGCGCTCGGGGGCGATCTCGGATGTTGTGCTGAACGACCGCGGCGAGGAGGTGTGATGCGGATGGTGGCATCGGTGCGGGTGCGGGTGCTCGAGAAGGCCCGGGAGGTGGTTCGGCTTCAGTGGGCGTGCGTTGCTGCTGCGTGCGGTTTCCTGGGTCTTCAGGTGGTGTTCGGCGGGTGGTGGTGGAGCGTGTCGGTGGTCTTCGCGGTGGCGGTGGCGGTCCTTGTGCTGGTGCACTTCCTGTACGTGAGGGAATTCGAGGGAGCATCGACGGCGTTCGATGCTCCGGCTTCCGGGCGATCGGCACGCTGGGAGCGTTGAGGCCGGTTCCTCGCTATCGCCGGGTTCGATTCCGCTGGGCCCGTATCGCGTGATCGCTGTGTGCTCGGCGAGGATCGGACGGTGCCCTGGAGCACTTCAGAGAAGACCAGTCAGGCAACACTTTTCATGTGATGGGATAAGATCATGCTCCCGCATCCGCGGCATCACGCCTCCCTCACCGCCGGCGAGGACATCGAGGTGGACACCTGGGTTCGGTGGTGATCTGCGTGGACGCAGGTGCATCCGGCAGGGTCAGGTGATCTTGAGGGCGGGAACACCGTCCTCGGTGCGTTGATAGAGGGTGACCGTGACGTCGAGACTGCCCGCCGCGGGGTCGTGCGCGAGAGCTGCGGCGTTGTCGGCGCAGATCGACCGTGGGCCTTCGCCGGTGTAGCAGGAATCGATCGCCGCGGGCGGGGTGTAGCGGCCACCGAGGTCGTCGACGCCGGCAATCCACTGCTCCCGCACCGTCCACCACCGCTGCACCGCTTGCTCATGGGCGAGCACCCGCGGCACCTCAACCCCGATGACCCGCACACTCGTGTAATCGGCGGCGGCGAGCTCAGCCAGCAGACGCCGCCCGTGATCGGGCCAGCGCAAAGTGCCTTCGATCAGCACGTTCTCCTGCCGATCGGTGCAGATCCGGCGGATCTGATCGATCAGCGCGGTCGACTCGTGATGCACCAGCGCGGCGAGCTCGCGTGGCGCGATCGGGTGGCCGTCGGCGAGGATGCGTTCGAGGAGGTCGCCGTAGATTCCGTCGTCGACGGCCTGGCGGATCAGGTGGTCCTTGACGATGTCGGCGTCGAGCCGCCGATAGTCCTGCAGGTCCGCGATCTGCTGGCTGAGCAGGGTGGATTTACCGGCACCGGGTGGCCCGGCGGTGATCAGCGCCGAGCGGCCCTCGCGGGGCGGGCTGGGCGCCGAGTCGAGGTATCGGTCTATGACGGTTTTGCGCAATATGCGCCGGCGGATCGAGGTGGCGTACAGAGTCGTCGTGTTGCGGGCGGAGTCGGTGTGCAGTGGCGCGTTCGGTGCGGACAGGGTCGTCAGTTGCGCGGCGACCGAGTTCCGCACCGAGGAGGCAGGATCGTTCACGCAGAACGCGCCGCCTGTTCGAGTGCGGCCTTGTTCTTGTCCATCAGCCGGCCGAGTTCGTTTTCGGTGAGCTGGCCGCGGTAGAAGGCGCGTTCGATCTCGTCCCAGCTTCCGGGTTCGTATGCGTCGGTGGCCACACCATCGACTTTCGGGACGGTGCCGAAGGTGAAGTTCCAGCCCAGCAGCTGCTGCATCATCTGCTCGGTGCTGATCTGCCCGGCGGTGCGTCGGTCGATGATCTCGGCCGGTGTCGGCTCGAGCGCCTCGGGGGTCTCGGCGCTCTGGCGCAGCAGTCGGTGCACGGTCGTCTGGGAGATGTCGAGGTGCTTTTCGATGGCGCGTTGCCGCATTCCCGCTTTGCGGGCTCGGGCCACCACGCGCAGCAGTTCGCGGTTGTCCAGGCGTAGTCGGGCGGCGACTTCGTCGAGCTCGGCGGCTGCCTGGTCGCGGGTGATGTCCATGGTGCTCATCTGCCTCACCTCCTCTGATTCATAATGAATCACCTATTCAGAATAGCTCACATCTTGCACCGCAGGCAGCATCCCCGATGGGGCACGACCAGCATCGAAGCAACTGGTTATGCCGCTACAGCGGTGCTCCTCACTCCTGTCGCAACGCGAACGCATGGGCTGAATCCCCATATATCCCCTATGGGTTATATGGGCAACCTGCCTCTGTAGTGCCGCGAACCTCGGTTAGTCGACGAGGTAGTGGGCTTCGATGTACGCGACGGTGGAGTCGTACGGTTCCCCCACCGGTTTGAGCCCGAACTTGCGGAAGACGGTGGCCGTGGCACGGCGCGCCCCACGGTTACGCGCGTCGGCGTTGTCCCAGGATTGCTTGAGGGTGTGGGTGACGACCCGGTCGATCTCCTCGGCGAGGTTGCGTTCGGTGACGGTGACCCCGGGCGGTGCGTGGTCTTCGATGATCCGTGACAGGACACCGACGTGGTCGTCGTCGACCACCACGACCGTCTCGTCGGGATGTTTTTCGGCGTTGACGATGGTGCGGGCGATCCGCAGGGCCTCGGCCAGGAACTCCAGGGCGTCCTGTGAGTTCTGGATGATCCGGTCGCGCAGCTGTTTGATGCGTTCGGCCAGGGCGGTGTACTTCGCCGAGCCCGGCTCCACACCCTTGTCGAGCGCGGCTTTGATGTGGTCGAGGATCTCCGCCGCCGAGGGCGGCGCCTGATCGTCGCTGTCGCTGTTGGTCTTGGGTCGGACCAGGGCGAGGAGTTCCTTGAGGATCGTGATGCCCTGGCTGTCGAGGACGAGGGGTTCTTCCTGGCCGGCGACCACGCTGAAGGAATGCACGTGCGCGTTGATGATCTCGAGGACCATCGGTCCGAGCTCGCCCAGGCGTTCTTTGCGGTCCTCGTCGGAGGACTTCTTGAACAACGTCGTGTACACCGACCCGAACAACGCGAACCCGCTGCGGTACTTGGCTATCCGCTTGTCGGTGGTGATCAGCGGATACAACCGCGCCAACAGCCGGTAGTCCTTGGAGAACACCTCGGTCGCGCCGGGATTCGCGTCGAGGAAGTTGTTGATCGCGCGCACCGACTCGTACCCGTGCACACTCAAGTCCAGCCCGTCGACGTCGGCGAGGAGATCTTCGATGCGGGCGAAGGTAGTGCGGAACTCGGCGACCAGCTCGGTCAGGTCGGTGACGAACCCGCCCCCGCGGCCGGTGGTGTCCTCCGCGGTCGGATCCTGCACCGCGCGCTGGACTTCCTCGGCCAGGCCGATGTAGTCCACGACCACCCCGGACGTTTTCACGAACCCGGTGGGGGAAACCCAGGTGCGGTTCGGGCGGGTGATCGTCTGGAACAGGTTGTGGGCCTTGAGCGGCTTGTCCAGATACAGCACCCCTTCGTTGGGGGCGTCGAACCCGGTCAGCAGCTTCGCGGTCACCACCAGAAAACACAGCGGATCGCTCGGGGTCAGGAACCGCCGCTTCTGCTCTTCCTCCTCGGCCTCGGAGAGCTGGTAGGCCCGCATGGCGGGGTTCTCGTCCTTCGCATCCGAGACGGAGATGTTGACCTCGGCGCAGATCCGATCGTGGTTGCCGACCTCGGCGAGCACCTGCGTGACCTCGAACCCGGCCAACAGCTCGTTGAGCTTGTCGGTGTATGCGACGGCGAGTTCACGGTTGTAGGTGACGACCTGGGCTTTGAGGCCGTTGCGGTAGGCGCCGGCGAGATAGTGGTCCACGATGTCCTGACATACCGCCTCGATGCGGTCGGGGTTGGCGAACACCGACGTGAGCCGCCCGAACTTGCGTGAGAGGGTTTCCCGATCGGGGTCGTCGAGATCGAAGTCGTCGGCGAACTGGTCGAACTCGGCCTGCAACGCCTGATCGTCGAGCTCGAACGCGACAGGGTGCGGATCGAGCATGACCGGCACTGTCGCCTCGTCCCGTAGCGACCGCGACACCGAATACCGGTGCAGCACCTTCCCGGGATCCTGCTCGTCACCGAAGAGCGCGAAGGTGTCGGTGGCGAGGTTGCGCACCGGGGTGCCGGTCATCCCGAAGAACCGCGCCTTCGGTACCGCGGCGCGCATCTGCCCGGCTAGCGACTGTGAGCGAGCCGATTGGGTGCGGTGGGCCTCGTCGACCAGCACGATGATGTTCTCGCGCGTGGACAGGTTCTTACCGGCGTCGGCGAACTTGTGCACGGTCGTGGAGATCACCCCCCGCACGTCATCGGCCAACAGTCTGCGCAGCTCGGCGCTGGTGGCCGGCTGATGGAAGTAGGCATCGCCCATTGCGGAGGTGAACACCCCCGAGGTCTGCCGCACCAGCTGGGTGCGGTCCGAGCACAGGATGATCGTGGGCGAGTCGGTCCGGGTATCGGCCAGCAGCAGCGACGCCGCGAACACCATCAGCAGCGTCTTCCCGGAGCCCTGGTGATGCCAGATCAAGCCCTTGGATCCGCCGTCGAGGACCCGCTGGTGGATCAGGTGTGCGGCTTCCATCTGCGGGTAGCGGGGAAGGTACTTCTTGTCGGTTCCGCCGCCGGAGGTGTCGAAGAGAACGAAGTCGGCGAGCATTTCCACGACCGTGGTCGGATTGAGCAGCAGTTCGACGGAGCGTTGCACGTCGGCCTGCCCGGCCAGGTTCTCGTCGTCGGCGGTGGATCGGAACGGCTGCCACAGGTTCGTCGGTGCGCCGGCGGCCCCGAACCGCAGCTTGAGCCCGTCGGAGGCGACCGAGAAGACATTGGCGGTGAAGAACCACGGGTATTCGGCGGCGTAGACGTCGTTGATCTCGCGGGCGGCGTCGGCCCATCCGGATTTCGCGGTCGGGGATTTCACCTCGACCACCACCACAGGCAGCCCGTTGATCCAGTAGACGAGGTCGAACCGGCGGGAGGTCTTGCCGGGGACGGTGATGGGCACCTCGTCGGACACGACCAGGGTGTTGCCGGTCGGATGCTCGAAGTCGACGAGCCGCAGGGCGTGCCAGATGCCGTCGGTGTCCCGGAATTCCTTGTGGCCGCGCAGCAGGTGCAGGACCTGTTCGTTGGCGCGCACGAGTCCGCCGTCGACGGCGTTGACGGTGGCGACGATTTCGTCGACGACCGCGTCGACATCGAACCCGTCGATCACCGTGGGGTTGAGCCGGACGACGGCGTCGCGCAGGTGCCCGGTCAGCACGGTCTGGGTGGTTTCGCGCGGTAGTGACCTGCCGGCGGTGTAGCCCCAGCCGAGGGGGAGGGACCATTGGATCATCAGGTTCTGGAACTCGCGTTCGCGGATGCCCTTGGCCACGTTCAGACTCCCAACTTGGCAGGCTCGATGTCGATGGTGCGATCGAGCAACCCTGCGAGCACTCTCGACCGAACAGAACGTAAGTGGTTTGCTTCGCACCTGAGCGCGGCGACAGTGCCACTTATCGAGTCGAGTTCCGCAGCGATCCGCTCCTGATCCGCGGTATTCGGGAGGCACACCCGCATCCGAACTGCGCGCATGGCAGTGATGTGCTTGATATTGGTGCCGCCCGCGATGTCGAGGAACGTACCCGACTCGTAGGCCCACAGGCACCAGTGGTTCACGAATGCGGGGATGCTGACGCCGGCAATGGCGCGGTACCGCAGGAGCGTCTTCTGGAAGCAGATGGGGTCTGGCAGCTCGCCACGCCACATTGCGGGCATACCGACTGCCGACTGGCTTGCGCTGCCCTCAGATACGAGTACATCGCCCGGCACCAGGGAAAACACCTTGCGTTCGTTCGGGTCGAAGTTCATCTCGAACACATCGGTCAGATCGAGCGTCCCGTACCCCACATTGGCGGACCGTAGGTACGGAGTCATATATGGCCCGGTGGCGTACTTCGGTGCCCGCTGTCGACCCATCGTGATCTCGAACGCCTCGTCGGCACGGACTGCCTGAGCGTTTTGATCGTTGACCAACTCGGCGCGAATTCGTCGCAGCACTGCATGCAATGTCCTGGCTTCGCTATCGAGTGCGGCGATCTGGTCGTCGAGTGCGGCGATTACTCCCACAATCTGCTCTTGCACCGGCAACGGTGGCAGGGCGACCGGGATGAGCGCGAGGCTCTTCGAATTCAGGGTCTTGCCCTTAACGGCGCGAGGTGCGTTCTCTGTAAGGTCATGGGACTCCAGCCATGCGGCGAGGTACCGGTCATCGACTGCGGAACGGTCATGCGGATCAATACGAACGATTGCCTCGTTCGGGTAGACGTCCCGCTCCGCGAATCCGACTCGGCCGATGGTGAGCTTGAAGCTCATCAACAACGAGCCAGCTGGGGCCAGTTTGACCTTCCTGTCCTTGATTGCAACATCCGTGACCCCTTCACGCGTTGGGTTCACCGTCCATGACCGACCAGGCATATCCGCAATGGTGCAGAACGGGTGCGTGGTGTCTGTCGTCCAATAGTCTGGGTTCTTGCGGTCGGGTGTACGGCCGATCGAGAGGTCAGCAATTGCACCGAGAGTGGTTCGCTTCCACTCATTCATCGAAGCCCTCGATTCCGGCAGCGGCAAGGACGGCAAGCATGCGCTGCTCGGTCTCTTGTCGTTCGGCGCGGGCGAGGTTGTACGCCTCGATAAGCGTGGGCATGTCCTGCTGCTCATCCGCGGCGCGCTGGATGTATCTGCTGATGCTCAAGTCATAGTCGTTCGGCTTGGACTTGATCTCATCGAGGGGGACGAATCGTGCCGCAAGCCCGCCTTCTCCGTCGGAGTCCGCAGGATTGCCATCTGCATCGAAGTCCGAGTGATAGGACGTCACTACATCGGCGATATCCGTTTCTGTGAGGAGATTGCGGTTCTTGGCCTTGATGAACCGTTCAGAAGCGTCGATGAACAGCACGCCGTTTTGTCGTTCCGGGACCTTGGTGCCCGAGGCCCGGAAGACCAAAATCGCTGTGGGGATGTTGGTGCTGTAGAAGAGGTTCGCAGGCAGACCGATGACAGCTTCAAGCAGGTCGTCGTCCAAGGCACGTTGCCGGATGGCGGCTTCCGAACCACCGCGGAAGAGGACACCGTGGGGTAGGACGATACCGGCGCGGCCCTTCTTCGGGTCCATCGACGCGATCATGTGCTGCACGAACGCCCAGTCCGCCGACGATTGCGGTGCGACTCCGCCGAGGGCGCGCGGGTCGTTGGTCCAGGGCTTCCACTTCAGGCTGTACGGGGGGTTGGCGAGGATCACGTCGAACTGCGCGATCGATCCGTCGGGCTTCTTGAAGCGTGGTTCCTTCAGGGTGTCGCCGACCTCGACCTGAAACTCGGTGAGGTTGTGCATGAACAGGTTCATGCGGGCCACACCCGCGGTGTCAGCGACTGCCTCCTGCCCGTACAGCTGCAACGAGTAGCCCTTCTTGCCGCGGGCCTTGAGGAAACCAGCAGAGGCGATGAGCATGCCACCGGATCCGCACGTCGGGTCGTACACCGACTCGTAGTCGTGGGGATCGAGGATCTCGACGATCAGCTCGACGACCTCGCGCGGGGTGAAGAACTGGCCGGCACGGGTACCGGATCCGTCGGAGAACCGCTTGAGCAGGTACTCGTACGCCCCGCCGAGCACGTCGTGGGACATGTTGCCCTCGTGCATCTTCGGGGTGCGATCCATCGCCTGCATGACCGCCGCCAACACCTCGGCCGAGAGCACTTCCTCTGACGTCCACGTCATCGACCCGAACAGGCGGGAGAACTTGTCCGGATTGGCTGTCTCGATTGCTTGAAGGGAAGCACGCACCCGCTGGCCGAGGCCCGCCTGGGTGATGGTGGCCAGGATCGAGGCCCAGGAGGCGCGGCGTTCCTGGACGGTGCCGGGGTGGATCAGCGGGATCTCGAACGACTGGTAGTCCCGGTATTCGATCTCGTGGGCCTCCTCGACGGACAGATCGTCGAGCAACCCGTCGTTCTCGTCCAGGAACACCTCGTGCTGGTGCTCCCAGGTGTCCGACAGGTACTTCCAGAACATCAGCGGGAAGACAACCGAGGAGTACTGCGCTTCGGGCATCGCCACGCGTAGCTCGTCCGCGGCGTCCCAGAGCCGGTTCTCGATCTCCTGCTGGGTCACTGTCATCAGTCCGGGTGTCCTTGCTCGTCGAAAGGTAGCGACCAGAAGGCCGCGGTGATGCGGTTCATCAGCCTATTTGGGATGTTCCGGACGACTCGCGAGGGGTAGAGCGTTCGTCGGACGCAGGGCGGCAGAAGCAGCCCGGAGGTGATCAGCGTCGAACCCGACCTCCCCGGATAACCAAGCCGAGGTGCCGGTCGATCACGGTTTGCAGAACATGCGCCCGCGGATCGAGACGGCGCCGAGAAGAACAGTTAGACAGTGAAACGTTCGTCTCATGACCGGCGATAGGGCAGTGGAGGTCGGCTTCACGCCGGCACACCGAACACCCGTTCCCGGATCATTCGCCCTGCGGTCCGGGAACGGACGGGCCACCATCCCCCCGCCGGTGGCCCGAACTGCTGGAAGGCTCGACCAGAACCCCCCGCTGATCGAGCCTTCCAGCGCAGCACACAGACGAGCGCGCGCGGTGCAAGCAGAGTCCTTTCCCGCGGGAGTCGCTGCCCGCGCGGCGGGTGGAGCGTGCGTTCACCAGGGTGTGTCATGGACCTCGCCCGGACCTCAGAACCGGTGCAACCACCGAGACCTTCGGCTGAACCTCGATCCCGCCCCATGCCGCGCGCGTCGAGGGACGTTCCATCGATGCAGGTAGATGCGCTGTCAGCATCGACGTGCTCCGCGCGGTCAGCCCGCCCGAGCGGTGGGGGACGGGGTTCCGCTGCTGATGGTGTCTCGGGCGCCTGATTGATGAGGACCGTCTCCTGCGGTGACGTCGATCAGAGCGGAGCCCCGGCACACAGGGTCCGGCCCGTCCCAGCCGGAACTCCAGCGGCCCGCTCGATCCGGTGGGCGACTACAGAGAATCTCGTTCCCGGCGCACAGCCGGTCGTGCTCGGCGCCCGCTCCCGGCGGTGGCCACGTGGCCGGCGGGCGTCACTCCTGTCCAACCTCACTTGCACCTGGGGTGGGGGCGTGAGACGTAACATCTCCAGCTCAGGCAGGGAGAATCGATACGAACGTCGGGAGATGAACGTCTTTCACCGCGCTCGCCGCGACGACCTCGACGCACCGCGCATTGTGCTGGATCTGAATTACTGTCGCTGACTTCCCTGGCCCTGCCGCTGTCCGGGAATCTCGGAATCGGCATTGCCGGACTGTGTCGGTGGGGTCGAATACGCTCGCGGACGAGCATGATCGCAACGTCGAGCGGTAGAGGTGGTCCGGTGGCCGGCTTCAAGATGAACCCGAACGTCGAGAAGGAACTCGCCAAGCAGGTGCAGGGCAGCATGCAACGCGAGATCGATGCCGTGTACCGCCAGTACAAGGGCCAGCCCGTGGCGACAGTCAAGACTGCACTGAAACGCAAGCTCGGCACCGCGCTTGCGGAGCCGTCGCTGTCGAACATCGCTGAAGCGATCAGCCGGGGCGAGAAGATCAACGTCAAGCTCTGATCGCCCGAACACGTCGGGCGCTTCGCCGCCAGCCGGTCGGGGACCGGTGTACTCGGTACCCCGGTCGAGGGCTGCATGGAGGCCGGTGCGGGCAGCGAGGTCGGCCCGATGATGCTCCGCGCGTGTGGGGAAGCATCGTGAGGACCCGAAAGCCGGGACGCCCAGTTCAAACCGTCAAAGGTGCAGTTCCTCGCATCGCTCCTGGTTCGTGGGAGGGGTCGAATCCTGTGTGGTCACCGGTGATGACGTCCCGGATGGCGCGCGGGGGATATAGCGGGCTGGCCACTGATCGGCAGTGGTGTGATCGGAGTTGGAGTGGTGTCTGCTGCTGGGCCGGATACGGTGCGGCGCGTGTACAGCGACGAGGTCTTGGTGCGGTTGGTGACTGCGGTGCGAGAGTTGGATCCGCAGCCGCGGCAGCGGCGGTGGGTGAGCGCGAGCTTCTGTGTCCTCGACGCGGTTTTCAGTATCGGCGCGCACTATGACCGCCATGTCGTGCCGGTGGTGCAGCGGGTTGCCGCCGACTTCGGTGTTGCATCGCCGTCGGTGCCGATATCGGTGCGCGAGTCCGCCGATCCTGTTCCGCTCGATTCGTTTCTCGACCGCTACCGGTCGGTGGATGCACTCCTGGAGGTGGTGAAGAACCGGCAGAACACCTCGACCCGGGGCGGGATCCGTAAGGCCGACGCGGCGCTGCGGTACGCGGAGGTGCTGTGCGAGCACGAGGTGACCACTGTCGACGATGCCCGGACGTTGCTGACCGACGGCGACCGCTTGGATGCGGTCGAGGCGGCGTTGCGGCAGGTTCCGGGTGAGGGCGGGTCGGGTGTACGTCGCGGCTATTTGTGGATGCTGATCGGTGATCAGGACACCGTCAAACCCGATCGGATGGTGCTGCGGTGGCTCGCCCGCCACGGCGCCGATACGACACCGGATTCGGCGCGTGGGATTCTTCGAGACATCGCCCGAGAGTTGAGAGCCGGCTCAGGGCGGGAGGTCACTGCGTGGGAGGTCGATCACGCGATTTGGCAAGCCGCTCGCTCCGGACGGTGACACCTGGGTTTCGACCCACGTGGTCGGGGATAGCTCACAAGACGGCCGCACGACCTCGCCCGTACCGGGCATCGCCAGATCGGCCAGCGTTCACCCACCCGGAAGGCACGCGCGGGGCGGAACCCAGCCTAGATGTCGTCCACTGTGGTCGGGGTCGACCACGCGTCGGCCTCTCGTTTCACGTCCTCCGGCGCGAACTCGTTCAGGCGCGCGGATACCTTTGCGCGCAAAGCACTTCGGGCCGCCCTCATGCCTGTAATACGCATGCCGCGAACGTGCTTCGCTGTTTCCGCAGCCTCCTCTGTCAGCACTCCGGCTGTCGACTTCGCATGATCGGCCACCATCTCGATCGCTTGGAAGAGATCATGAATCGCCACCCGGACCTCGTCGTCACTCACGAACAGCAGCGCGCGGTGTACCGCCAATTTGGCGGCCACCCGCTGATCCGACCACTCGCGGTGAACGTCCCGTGTGTAGCCCGCACCGAGAGGTAGATGGGACGCTGCCAACTGCATCGCATCGAGGTGAGGCCACAGAATCACCAACTCAGACCGCTGCGCAGCCAGGTGCTCTGCATGAGCTCGCCGCTCGTGCAGCTCGTCGGACTTGCTGAGTTGTGCCTCGACCCGCTCGCGATACGCGCTGATTTCCCGTTCTACCCGAGCGTCGGCGTCGACCTTGGCGGCAGCCGCGTCGACCTTCGCAGCCTCGGCGGATCTCCGCGCGACGGCGGTTTGACGTAGAGCGACCACCACCGCCGCGAGCGTCGACATGCCCGACAACCACGTCGCGGCGGCGCCCCACTGCGCCGCACCCCAGCGAGACCAGAACCCGAACGCGAGGACGAACGGCACCACAGCGGCCAGCACGTACACGGTCCACCACGGCAGCGTGATCGGCGTTGTCATCGCCGTGTGCACCCGACTGATCCATGACGGTGGCGGTTCCGGTGTCGACTGCGGAGGCGTTGGCTCGCTGCCGGGATCGGCCTGCTGATCGTCGCCGGGGGTCTGCTGTGTCTCGACAGTCACGCGCGGAATCTACGCGACCGTGATTCACACCCCTGCGACACCGTCGGACCGCCTTGCGCGACCGGCGTCGAAACTTGACTGGCCGACCCGTGCGCCGACCCCGGTACTCGCTGTCGAAGACGGAAAGGTTGATTGAAGGTGATGCCTTCGCTGCTGCCTCGCTCAGTGAGTGGTCTTGATTGGTTACGGACGGCACAAGCTTGACATCAATCTGGGGTTGCGAAGCGCACGCTTACGAAATGTGGCCGGGGTCGGGCACACTGTCACCTGGAGTATCGGCACGCTGAGAAGTGAGGAGTCCTGTGGTAGTTCGGGTTGACGTTGCCCCCAGCCTCCTGGAGTGGGCCGTCGAGCGCGCTGGGTGGGACGAGGAGACCACCCAGAAGCGTGCCCCGAAGCTCGACGGGTGGCTCAGCGGAGACCAGCGCCCAACCCTCAAGCAACTGGAGCAGTTCGCCCACGCCACCCACACGCCGTTCGGTCTCCTGTTCCTGCCCGAGCCCCCCGCCGAGCCGGTTCCTATCCCCGATATGCGCACGATCGGCAACGTCGCGGTCCCGCGACCGTCGGCGGACCTGTTGGACACGATCTATATGTGCCAGGCCCGTCAGGAGTGGTACCGGGAGTACGAGCGCCAGCAGGGCAGCGAACCCTTACAGTTCGTGGGGTCCGCCACGGTGGACACACCTTCGGTCCAGAGCGCCCGGGAGATCCGGCAGGCGTTGGGCTTCGACCTGACGAACCGTTCGCGGTACGCCAACTCCGACGACGCACTGCGGCAATTGATCGACCTGATCGAAGGCATCGGCGTACTCGTGATGGTCAGTGGGATCGTCGGAGGCGACACTCACCGGGCACTCGATCCAGACGAGTTCCGCGGGTTCGCGCTCTCTGATCCCCTCGCCCCTCTGATCTTCGTCAACGGCGCTGACACCAAGGCCGCACAGATCTTCACCTTGATCCACGAGCTCGCACACATCTGGCTGGGTGGGAGTGCGCTGTCGGATGCCGCGATGTTCTCGCGCGACGGCAACGCTGAGGAACTCTGGTGCAATCGTGTGGCCGCCGAGGTGCTCGTCCCCCTTTCGTCTCTCCGGAGCGACTATCAGGGCATGCCCACAGCCCAGGAGGTCACTCGGCTCGCGCGGCGCTACAAGGTCAGCACCCTCGTCATCTTGAAGAGGTTCTTCGATGCGAAGTTCCTCTCGTGGGATCGATACCGAGAGCTCTACGACGCTGAACGCGAGAACGTCATGATGCACGCCCAGCGCAATCGCGGAAGCGGCGGGAATTACTACAACACCCAGCCGCTTCGCCTGAGCCGTCACTTCGCCCGCGCGGTGATCGCAAGCACGTATGAGGGCGATACGAGCTACCGCGAGGCGTACCAGTTGCTCGGCACGCGCAAACACGAGACGTTCACCCGTCTTGCAGACGAGATCGGAGTCGCGTGATGTTTCTCGTTGACGCGAACATCCTGATCGAAGCAAAGAACCGCTACTACGGCTTCGACATCGCCCCGGGGTTCTGGGTGTGGTTGGAGAACGCGCACGCCAACGAGTTGGTGTGCAGCATCGAGGCCGTGAGCGACGAACTGCTCGCCGGAGATGACGAGTTGTCCGAGTGGGCCCAGGCGAACAGTGCCTTCTTCCGGCCACTCGACGCTGTTGCCACCGGACAGTTCCAACCGCTGACCAGCTGGGCTCACTCGCAGAACTTCCTGCCGGCCGCGCTGGCGGCATTCGCGGGCAACGCAGCCGATTACCAACTCGTGGCGTACGCCAGCGCGCACAACCACACGATGGTGACTCATGAGCAGTCGAACCCTGCGCGCCGGAACAGGGTGATGATCCCCGACGCATGCGCTGCCATGGGGGTGACCTCGATCGGCACGTTCGAGATGATGCGTCGCACTGGCGCGAAGCTCGACCTCCGGAGTTGACCTCCCAGAATATCGGCCAGCGATACCGGGTTCGACAATGGAGTGGGACATTTGGGGACCGCGACAGGAGCTGGCCGCGTTGGGGCCGTGGTCGGTTTCGATCACGGCGGTGTAGTCCGAATGGGTGAACCCCAGCGTGTCCTCCACGGGCATCTGAGGTGGTTGTCGGTGCCGGTCGCTAGATTCGTACAGGGTCCAGCGCGGTGCGGGACCAACGGTCCGGAGGTAGTAGATGGAACCCGTCACGTTGATCGCAGCGGCGGTCGCAATCGGAGCGTCCGAGGGTGCGCGCGAGACGACGAAGCAGGCGATCGGTGACGCCTACGCCGCGCTGAAGAACTGGATCGCGAGCAGGTATGGCTCGGTGACCTCTGAGATCGAAGGGCTGGAGCAGGAGCCCGATGAAGGGCTGCGGCGTGCGCTTCTGGAGAAGAAGCTCGCCCAAGCCGGCGCAGGCAACGACCTGCAGTTGCATGCACTCGCGCAGGCCCTCCTGTCCGCGGTCGATGACCAGGCACCCGATGTCCCCGCCACGGTAGGTGTGTTCCTGCGGCGCGCATCGGTCGGCGGCGATATCGAAGTTGCGGACATCTCGGTCGGCGGTGGCAGCGGCGTGGTTGCGGAAGACGTCGTAGCCGGAGGTTCGTTGCGGATCCAGGGCGTCTCCGCACGCGGCTCCCAGGAGCCGCCCCACCCTCCCCGGGCGCGGGAGCAGTAGCCGACGAGCCTGCTTCCGCGCAGTCCTTCACTTCCGCGCAACGGAATGTCAACGTTGGGCGCGACAACATTACCCACGTCACGTTCGGCGCCACTGATGCCGGCAACAGTGGTGGTCGCATTCGCGCGGTCACGGCCGCGGTCGAAGCGTTTCCGATCGGACATGGCCTATGGTCCGTCACGGTGGACAACGGGACGTCCGGTCCCATCACCGACCTGGAAGTTGACGTGTACACGGTGGACAGCAACGGTGCGCGCTCGCTAGACCGGTGCCGGCCTGCGAAGGGAAACGTCTCGTTGCGCGATCTCTTCCGGGAACTGCTCACGGATGGTCTGAGCGGCACTCTCGATGCGATCGGAACTCGCGCCCAGTCGGTGTACTCGCCTATGCCGTGGGGAATGCAGGGAGTCCCGCAGCAACTCGGATCCTACGGCGGCATGATGGCCGGCCACGCCGCCAACTCTCCCCAGTTGTCCGGGGTGCTCCAGTGGGCCCAACAGCAGATGCTCGATCGGTTTCCGCAGGTGGTGCGCCGTGGTGAGTCTGCGCGCGTGCTGTACACCGTGGACGGGGACGTCGAGGTGCGCGCCGACATCCTGTTCGCGGATGAGGTAGGAGACCTTTGGCGTCGCAGACATGGTCAGCTTCCTGAGCCGGTGCTGGAAGGCGAGTAGATCGGGAGTCGTTGGCGGCTCCTGATCCGGCTCGTCGTCCCTGTAGCCGCGTCTTTGCTCGTACGCACACTGGGCCTGAGTCCGGTTCGCAGTGATTCTGTCGGTGGCGTGGCGGTGTGCGCCGGTGCGCGGTCGTTCTCCGCGATCGCTGAACGGGTTGGCTGGCGATGCGCCGGGGAAACGCTGGGCAGTCTGGGAATCGAGGGGCGTCTTCCGTCGATGGCAAGACCTTTGCGGGGCGCGAAGGGCACAGCAGGGCATCTGACGTATCTGTTCGCTGCCCTGTAGGTGTTTGGTTTCGGTGGTGGTGGGTTTTTCGGGTTGTGACCTGGGGTGATGGCATGTGCCGTGAGGTTCGGTTCCTGTCCGGTGCGGTCCGGTTTGGTGGGGTGTTGGGAGGGCCGCGGTGTGGGTTGTCTCGGGTGCCGTGCCACGTTGGAGAACCGTTCGGTTCGTGGTGGGCTCGCGCGGGGCCCACACTGCGGCCCTTGTCGGTGTCGAGCGGTGTTCGAGCACCTTCACCGACGTTGGTGAGGTTGTCGGGTGGTGGTTGGTTGCGGTGTGGTGTCGGTGGTGGTGGGTGTTGTGGGGTTGTGGCCTGGGGTGATGGCGTGTCCTGGGTGGGGCCGGCGCTTGGTGGTGGTTGGGGCCGGCGGGTTGGTGGGGTGGGTTGATGCCGGTTTTGGGCGTTTTTCTAATTGTGTTGTGGCGCAAGGTATGTGGTGAAAGTGGTTGGTGTGTAGTGAAACCGACAGACTTTGCGCATAGAGCTTCGACTGTTTGACGTGTTTCTGTTGGGAGAGTGTGTATTTCGGTTCTTATCGTTTCGTGTCGTGTTCGATGCCTGTCTGGGTGGTGGGGTATGATGGAGGCATGACATCGGGACGGGTTGAGAGCGACGGGGCGGGTCGGACTGCGGCGCGCGCAGCGCGTCCCCGGCTCTCGTTCGGGTGTGGGGGAGTCGAGGGGGTGACGATGAAATATGTTGGTGAGACTGCGATTTCGATTTCGAGGGGAGCGCAGCGACGCGTTCGACGGCAGCCTGAGGTGACGCCTCGCGAGCCGCGTAGCGGCTCCCTGGAGGGGAGCGGAGCGACCCTCCCCCGTTCCCCGGCGCGGAGCGCCGGGGGCCTCCCGAACTGGATGCGTTCGGTGGCATAGCGCAGCGTGTGGTCGTGTACGGCGGCGGGCGCGCCGGCCGGGGGGGGCGCGTT
>NZ_JBSFRH010000067.1:0-30291 GCF_053589135.1 Rhodococcus sp. NPDC003382 | reverse complement strand
AGCAGCGGCGTGGGGGGGACACCCCGCGTTGGGAGTGGGGGGGACAAACCACCGCCACAAAGGCACACCGGGGCGCTAGCCCAGTTTTTCCCTCAGAAAGGCGATGTCCTCGGCCATTCCGTCCTCGGGTGTTTCCAGGATGATCGGGGCGCCGGCCGCGGTGGCGACCTCGACGAGCAGCGCGGGGTCGATCTGCCCGTCCGCGAGGTTCGCGTGCCGGTCGCGGGCCGAATCGAATTCGTCGCGCGAATTGTTCAGGTGCACAAGATCGATACGTCCGGTGACGGCGCGCACCCGCTCGACGACGTCGACGAGATCCTCACCGGCCGCCCACGCGTGGCAGGTGTCGAGGCAGAACCCGGCGCCGTAGTCGCCGATGGCATCCCACAACCGGCCGATCGCGTCGACGTAGCGGGCCATCGCGAAGTCCCCGCCCGCGGTGTTCTCCACGAGGATCGGCACCCCGAAGCCGCCCTTGTCCTCCTGGCGTTCGAACAGTTTCCGCCAGTTCTCCACCCCGGCCGCGACGTTCTCGCCCTCGCGGACGTGCCCGCCGTGCACGACGAGGCCGAACGCGCCGATCGCGGCGGCGGCCGCGGCATGCTCGGCGACCGCCTTGCGCGACGGCATCCGCAGCCGGTTGTTCAGGCTCGCGACATTGATGACGTACGGCGAGTGCACGACCACGTCGATGTCGGACGCGAGGATCTGCTCGGCACGCGGATGCGGTCCGGGCGTGTCCCATTTCTGCGGGTCGGTGAGGAAGACCTGCACCAGGTCCGCGCCGAGACGTTCACCCTGACCGGTCGGATCGTCGTCCCGACGGACGTGTGCGCCTATCCGCATGGGCTCCAGCGTAACGCCGGAGCCTGCCTACGCTTCGGGTTCTCCGACCGGGATGGTTGCACCGAGTTCGTTGTCGTGGCCGCACGCGCATCCTTCGCCGCAGCCGCCGCCACCGCATCCACCGGCGTACGAGTCGTCGTCGGCGTCGCAGTCGAGGACGCCGCCGAACCGGGCCGCGAAGTCGTCGTCGACCTCGTGGGTGAGTTCGTGGATCTCGCCGATGAGGTTCACCAGGTGCTGGGGCGCGAACGGGTCGGCGTCGAGGATCGTCGACACCAGCAGGTGGCCCTGCTGGAAGCTGAAGCGCAGACGCGGCCACTCCTCGGACAGCTCGGCGACCAGCGCGGCCGTGTTGCCCCCGCTGTCGATGTCGCTCAGCAGCGACGACCACACGTGCAGCTCCGGGGAGTCCTCGGCCACCGTGACGTACACGCCGAACCCGTGGACCGGGATCGCGATGTCGCCGTCCTCGTCGGTCTCGGGCGCGCTGCCGAGCAGTTCCGCCAGGGCACGGATGCTCAGGTCGATCAGCTGTTGCCGTTCCTCGGTGGCCACGGCGAGGTCGCCGTCGAGGCGGATCGGGCCGTCGTGCGTGTCGTGCTCGGTCATCGTTTCCTCCCGGTGGGGCGCCGACTCGGGTGGTACGGCCTCGGTGCACGAGCCTAGGCGATGGCCGCGGACGGGAGCGGTGCAGGTCCGGCCCGGTTACCGATCACCGGGACGGCGCGGCCCGTCGTCCTGCCGGATCTGTTTGCATACGCGACGGCACGCAACAACACCGCTGCGCGAAAGCGCGACAACACCACTGCGCGAGAGCACGGAAAGGTCGTCCATGGGCATACTCGAGGGCAAGGTCGCGTTCATCACCGGAGCCGGGCAGGGCGTCGGACAGGGGGTGGCGTTCGCGCTGGCCCGGGAGGGCGCCTCGATCGCCGTGACCGGTCGCACCGAGTCCAAGCTCGTCGACACCGTCGAGCAGATCCGCGCGTTCGGCGGCGTCGCCGAGCCGATCGTGTGCGACATCGCGGACACCGCCCGGATCACCGCCGCGATCGAGCGGACCGTCGAGCTGTTCGGCGGCGTCGACGTCCTCGTCAACAACGCGAGCCTCAACCCGCTCGGCCCGCTGCTCGACCTCACGCCCGGGCTGATGGCGAAGGCCTACGCGTCCGGCCCGATCGCCGCGTTGCACGCGATGCAGACCGTGTATCCGATCATGAAGGAACGCGGCGGCGGCAACATCGTCAACATGGTCACCTCCGCCGCGGTGCGGTGGGACACCAGCGGCTACGGCGGATACGCGTCCGTCAAGGAAGCCCTGCGGTCGCTCACCCGCACCGCCGCCTCCGAGTGGGGGCCGGACAACATCCGGGTCAACGCGATCGCCCCCCACGCCCTGTCGCCCGGATTGAAGTGGTGGACCGAGAACCGGCCGGAGGAAGCCGCCGAGTTCGTCGCGAGCATTCCGCTGCGCCGGATCGGCGACTGCGAGGACGACATCGGGCGCGCGGTCGCGTGGATCGTGAGCGACGATGCCCGCTACCTCACCGGCGCGACGATCCCGCTCGACGGTGGTCAGGCCCGCTGGGGCTGACCACCCGGGCACCCCCGGGGGCCAGGATCAGGGTGGTCCCCGATGGTGCCCGAACCGGGCACCCGGGAAGATGGAGCGCATGTCACTTCACAGCGCCGCAGCCGCTCGCGCCATCAACCTGAAGAAGATCTACGGAACCGGAGAGACCGCCGTCCACGCGCTCGCCGGTGTGACCGCCGATTTCGCGGCGGGGGAGTTCACCGCCATCATGGGCCCGTCCGGCTCGGGCAAGTCGACACTCATGCACTGCCTCGCCGGTCTCGACAGCGCCACCTCGGGGTCGGTGCTCATCGGCGACACCGACCTGACCTCGCTGTCCGACAAGCAGATGACCCAGCTGCGACGCGACCGCATCGGGTTCGTGTTCCAGGCGTTCAACCTGGTGCCGACCCTGACCGCACTCGAGAACATCACGCTGCCGCTCGACATCGCCGGCCGCAAGGTCGACCGCGACTGGCTCGACACCGTCGTGTCCCGGCTCGGACTCGGCGAGCGCCTGGATCACCGCCCGGGCGAGCTGTCCGGTGGTCAGCAGCAGCGCGTGGCCTGCGCCCGCGCCCTCGCCGGCCGGCCCGACATCATCTTCGGTGACGAGCCGACCGGCAACTTGGACTCGCGGTCGTCGAGCGAGGTCCTGTCGATCCTGCGCGCGTCCGTCGACGAGTTCGGCCAGACCGTCGTCATCGTCACCCACGACCCCACCGCGGCGAGCTACGCGGACCGCGTGGTGTTCCTCGCCGACGGCAGCATCGTCGACGAACTGCGCGATCCGACCGCCGACGCCGTGCTCGACCGCATGAAGCGCTTCGACACCACCACCACGGTGTCCGCGGCCGAATACGCGGCGGAATAGAGGACACGTCACACATGTCGAATCCCATCACCAAAGTTGCCTTGCGCAACATCGCCGCGCACAAGGTGCGGCTGCTGCTGACGGTGCTGTCCGTGGTGCTCGGCACCGCGTTCGTCACCGGGTCGTTCGTGTTCACAGACACCCTGCAGCGCACGTTCGACAGCATCTTCGCCGACGTCGCCAAGGGCGTCGACGTGCGTGTCGGCACCGAACAATCCGGCGCCAGCGGTGTCCCGGTCCAGGACATCGACGTGATCGCGGCCGTGCCGGGCGTCAAGGCCGTGGTGCCCGCGTACAGCGGCGGCGTCATCGTCCTCGACTCGGAGGGCGCCGCGATCCAGACCGGTGGAGCCCCCGCGGAGGGTTCCGCCTACCTGCCGCCGGACCGCGTGCTCGGTGACCCCGAGACGTTCGTCGCCGGCGGCCCGCCGGTCGCCGCCGGGCAGATCGCCCTGAACGCGAGCGCCGCCACCCGCGGCGATCTCGCGGTCGGGGACGCGACGAAGGTGCTCACCTCCTCCCGCGGCATCGTGCCCGTCACCGTGAGCGGTATCTACGACATCGAGACCGATACCGGCGGCTACGTCGGGGCGCTGTTCACCGAGCAGCAGGCCCGCGACCTGTTCACCGACGGACGGCACGTGCAGTACGTGGACGTCGCCTCCGACGGCAGCGTGTCGCCGGACGAGCTGCGCGACGAGGTCGCCGCGGCCCTGCCCGATCTGAAGGTGCAGACCGGCGCCGAGGTCACCGAGGACGTCAAGTCCGACGTCGAGCAGGCACTGAGCTTCCTCAACTACTTCCTGCTCGCGTTCGGGGCGATCGCCCTGCTGGTCGGCACGTTCATCATCTACAACACCTTCTCGATGATCGTCGCGCAGCGGCTGCGCGAACTGGCGCTTCTGCGCGCGATCGGCGCCAGCCGCCAGCAGGTCGGACGCTCGGTGACCCTCGAGGCCCTCGTGGTCGGTGTGGTCGGCAGTGCCCTGGGCATCGCCGGCGGTGTCGCCCTGGCCTACGGGCTGCGCGCCGCCCTCAACGCCGCGGACATCGGGCTGCCGTCCGGGCCGCTGCAGCTGGCGCCGCGCACGGTGATCATCGCGCTGCTGGTCGGTGTCGTCGTCACCGTGGTCAGCGCGTACGCCCCGGCCCGCCGGGCCACGAAGGTCCCGCCGGTCGCCGCGATGCGTGAGGAATCGACGGCCACCGTCGAGTCGCTGCGGGTGCGCACGATCGTCGGCGCGGTCGCGGCCGTCGCCGGTGTCGTCGGCGTCGTGATCGGTGCGCAGGGGACCGGCGGCGGCGCCGCCGCGACCGTCGGCGTCGGCGCCCTCGGGCTGATCCTCGCGGTTCTGCTCGCCGCCCCGGCGTTGTCGAAGCCGATCGTCGGAGCGCTCGGCGCCGTGTTCGCCCGCCCGTTCGGTGCGATCGGCCGCCTGGCACGCACCAATGCCGCGCGGAACCCGCGGCGCACCGCGGCGACGGCGTTCGCGCTGACCCTCGGCCTGATGCTGGTGTCGGTCATCGCCGTGTTCGGTGCGTCCGCCAAGTCCAGCGTGAACACCCTCGTCGACACCGGCGTCAAGTCCGAGTTCATGCTCATGGGCCCCCAGATGATGGGCGTGCCGGCGGGCGCGGAGACCGCGGCCGCGGGTGTCCCCGGGATCACGGAAGCCGTCGGTGTGTACGGGGTGCAGGCGAAGGTCGGCGACGACGACGAGTTCGGCGCGGCCATGTCCGGACCGGTCGACACCGTGCTGTCCCTGGACATCACCGCCGGCACCGAACAGATCGCGGGCGACGAGATGCTGGTCTCGGCGGAAACCGCGGACAAGCACGGCCTGCAGGTGGGGTCGACGGTGCCGATGACCAACCGGGACGGTGACACCGTCGAGACGACGGTCGCCGGCATCTACGAGGACAACCAGGTCGTCGGGCTGTGGGTCCTGTCGCCGGAGATGCTCGACCGCTTCGTCCCGGCCGCCTCGCGTGCCCCCATGGTGGTGCTGCTCAACACCGCGGACGGCAGCGATCCGGAGACGATCCGTACCGGGCTCGAGGACGCGACCAAGCAGTTCGTCGTGGTGCAGGTCCTCGACCGTGAACAGTTCAAGGGTCAGCAGGCGGCGCAGATCGACACGCTGCTCGCCGTCCTCTACGGGCTGCTGGCCCTCGCCGTGGTCATCGCGATCCTCGGCATCGTCAACACCCTGGCGCTGTCGGTGGTGGAACGGCGACGGGAGATCGGGATGCTGCGCGCGGTCGGCATGCAGCGCGCCCAGGTGCGCCGCACCATCTACCTCGAGTCGTTGCTCATCGCCGTGTTCGGCGCCGTGATCGGTCTGGTGCTCGGCCTGGTGTTCGGGTGGGGCTTCGTCCGCACCCTGGCCGACCAGGGCCTCGGCGAGATCACCGTTCCGTGGATCCAGGTGCTGGCCATGCTGATCGGATCCGGTGTCGTCGGTGTCCTGGCCGCCCTGTGGCCGGGTGCCCGCGCCGCGAAGACGCCTCCGCTGGAGGCCATCGCCGACGTGTAACCGTCCGAGGAAGGACGGTTTTCCACAACCGCACGATTCATCCACAGGCACCCGGCCCGCGACGCTCGTCGCGGGCCGGTTGTCGTTGCCCTCCTCTACTGTGCGGTTCGGGGGGTGAGAGCGGATGGACATCCGGCAACTGCAGCAATGGAATCCGGACGCGCTCGAGAAGTTCGGCGGCACACTCGGGGCGTTCGCCGGGCGGATCGAGAACGTCGGTGTCGACGTCGGCGCGGCCGGTGACTTCGGCGAGACGTGGATCGGAGCAGCCTCCGACACCGCCGCCGGGAACATCGCGCGGACCGGTAAACGCATTGCCGACCACGCGGATTCGTATCGGAAGGTGGGACGGTGCGCCTCGGACTGCGCGCCGAGGCTCCGGCTGCTGCGCGGCAGGCTCGACGAAACCGCGAGCCGGGCAGCGGAGCTCGGGCTGACGATCGGACCGGACGGCACCGTCGTGCCCGCCGGCACCGCCGACGCCGACGACATCCGCGCGCAGATCGCCGCGATCCTCGAGTCCGCCGCGGCCCTCGACCGCGAGGCCGCGGCCGCGCTCGCCGAGGTCGCGGCCGACCTCGACGTCGGCGGGACACCGTTCGGCAGGATCCACACCCAGGGCCCGGCGATCGTCCCGGTTCCCGGGCCGGGCACCGATCCGCGCGAAGTGATGCGCTGGTGGGACATGCTCGGCGCGCAGGCCCGCGAGCATCTGCTCACCACCCGGCCGGGCGAGATCGGCGGGCTCGCCGGGATTCCCGCCGCCGACCGCGACCGCGCGAATCGCGCACTGCTCGAGACCGAGCGCGTCCGGCTCGAACGCGTCGCCGAACGGCTGGCCACCGAACTCGACGGCAACATCTTCGGGGGCCTGTTCAGCAACGCCGACGCCGGCCTCGAACAGACCCGCAGGAAACTCGCCGCGCTCGACGCCGTCGACGACGTGCTCGCGCGAGGCGACCGGCAGCTGCTGGCGCTCGACCTGTCCGGGCGCGAGGCGATGGCCGCGGTCGCGGTCGGTGACGTCGACACCGCCGACCACGTCGCGGTGTTCACCCCGGGCGCCGGCTCGACGGTGCAGGGCAATCTCGCCGGCTACGACGAACAGATCGCGGCGGTCCGGTCCCAGGCCGAGCGCGGGCTGGAA
Organism: Rhodococcus sp. NPDC003382; assembly: GCF_053589135.1. Taxonomy (NCBI): domain Bacteria; kingdom Bacillati; phylum Actinomycetota; class Actinomycetes; order Mycobacteriales; family Nocardiaceae; genus Rhodococcus; species Rhodococcus sp. NPDC003382. Next base: position 23,314 of record NZ_JBSFRH010000067.1, on the reverse strand, counting down.
TCGTCCGGTCGCCCGGACCGTTCGGTCGCGGCGGTGACCTGGCTGAATTATCAAGCTCCGCAATGGGGCTGGGGTCTCGCAATAACGGAGCAGAGCCCGGTGTCCGATCTCGCGGCGACCCGCGCGGCACCGGGCCTGGCCCGGTTCCTGACGAGTCTCGATGCGCGCGAGGACAATCCGAACGTGACGGCGATCGGGCACTCCTACGGTGCGCTCGTCACCGGCATGGCATTGGCACAGGGCGCCCCCGCCGACGCCGCGGTGTTCCTCGGCGCGCCGGGTATCGGTACCGACGACATCCACGACCTGGGGCTGGCGCCGGGCTCGGCGTTCCTCGTCGAGGCCGACCGTGACCCGGTCGCCGATGTCGGCACGTTCGGCGGCGATCCCAGCTTCCTCGACGGCCTGACCCGGCTGTCGTCGGATCCGGGCATCGGCGCGACCGGTGAGGCGTACCGCGGCTCGATCGGGCACAGCGCCTACCTGACCCCCGGGACGACGAGTTCCTACAACGTCGCACTGGTCGTCGCGGGCCTGGCCGGGCAGGCGGTGCGATGAGCGCCCGGCGACTTCTCCCGGTGGCGCTGCTGCTCGCGGCGACCACCGGATGCGCGTCCGATCCGGAATTCCACGCCGTCCCGGAACCGGTCGCGACCACCATCGACGGGGCCGTCGACCACTACCTGCGGGTGCACCACGAGATCGCCGACGCGCTGTCGGCGGAATTCCCGGAACTGGTCTTCGGCACCGACCACTCGCGGCTGAACGCGGGGTGCGAGATGACGGACGGCAGCACCGGCTGGGTCGCGCACCTGCCGCTGCTCGTGTCCGACCACAGCGTGCCCCACGACGTGGACCGTGCCGTGGCGGTGTTCGACCGGGCCGCTGCCCGCGCCGGATTCCATCAGCGGGTGGCGGTGCCGCGGCTGGCCCGGCGATTCGACGAACGACGGGTCGCCTCCGACGGCTCGGCGGTCACGTTCGGTGCCGGGGTGTCGACGGTGCTCGGACTCGAGGTCGGCTGCTACCCGCGGTGAGGGCAGCCGTCGGTTACGCTCGGTTGTCCGTCCAGGTGAGTCCGTGCCGGCGAGGGGGATGTCATGCGTGCGGTGCTCGGTGTCGCGGTCGACGACGGGGAGATCAGCGCGGTACTCGTCGACGCCGATGTACCGGCGCTCGGCCCGTTCGATTCGCAGCGCTGGGCCGCGTCCGACGCCGACGACACGACCGCCGCGGCGGTCGGTGCCGTCGCCGCCATGACCGAACGTGCCGAACGCGCGGGGCTGGCCATCGGCCGCATCGGGTTGGTCGCCGATCCCGCCGTCGTCGACGCCGTCCGCGAGGCCGCGACCGTGGAAGTGACCCCGGCCGACGTGGACGCGACCCGGCTCGCGTACCTGGCCAACGCCCCCGAACTGGCCGAGACCCCGGTGCTGGCCGTGCACACCCGCAGCGGGGGAGCGGAGACCGTGTCGGTCGTGGACGTCCCCGCCGGCAGCGTGCTGGCGGCCGTGACCCCGGAGGGCGACGAACTCGTCGGCTACGCCGACCTGCTGCCGGACGCGATGGACGAGGCGGTCGCCCGCGCCGGCCGATCGCCGCAGGCCCTGGTGTTCCTGGATCTGCGTCCCGGCGACGCCGGTCCCGCCCGCGAACTGGCCACCGTGCTCGGGGTCCCGTTCGTGACCCCGCACGGGGTGCCGTGGCACCGCGCGACGGGTGCGGCATTGGTCGCGGCACGGCAGGACGCGCCGCCGCCGGTGCCCGGGGGAGGCAACAACCGAGGCCGGATCGCCGCCCTGGTGGGAGTGCTGGTCGTGCTGCTCGCGATCCTCGGAGCCGGGCTCGCGGTCGCGATCGGCGGTGCCGGCGAATCGAGGGAGAACGAACCCGCCGTCGTGTTCGACGAACGGCCGGTCCCGACGTCCGCGCCGCCCGCGTCGGCCGGCACCGCAACTCCGGAAGCGGCGCCGTGTGCATCGGAGGAACCCGACGCACCGCAGATCCGTCCCGCGTCCTGGCCCGCCCGCGCCTCGGATCCGGACACGGGCCCCGCGCCGACTCCCACCCCCGCACCGACAGCGCCCTGCCCGTAGGGGATTCGGAAGGTCAGCGGCTCAGCCGGGCTCCTGCCGCGCGCATCGCGTCCGCATCCGACGCGACGATCACATCGGCGAACCGGTCGCGGTAGTCGCCGAGGTCGTCACCGACCGACCCGACGACCGCGACCACCGGTACCGACCCGGTCCGGGCGAGGATCGCAGAGACGATCTTCCCGGCGCGGCTCTGCCCGTCGAGACGCCCCTCGCCGACGACCACGAGGTCGGCGGTCGCGAGATGCCGGTCGAATGCGAGGGCGTCGAGCACGAATTCGGCACCGGAGCGCAGTTCGGCGCAGTACCGGGCCCACATGCCGCCGGAGAAGCCGCCGGCCGCGCCGGTGCCGTCGACGCACCGCGGGTCGCGCGGCAGGGCCATCGCGGTCGCGTCGAGCCGCTGGGTGAGCAGATCCACCGTGGCGGGGTCGGCGCCCTTCTGCGGACCGAACACCCGTGCCGCGTCGACGTATCGGGTGGTGACGTCGGTCAGGACCGTGACCGCCGCGCCGTGCAGGCCGCCGGACGAGTCGATCGCGGCGATGGCGCCGAGGCCGCCGTCGGTGGTCGCCGAACCACCGGCCGCGACGACGATGCGCTCCGCGCCGCATCGCGCCGCCTCCGCCATCAGCAAGCCCGTACCGTAGGTGTCCGCGGTGACCGGATCGCGGAAACCGTTGTGCGGGGTCGTGATTCCGCTCGCGGTCGCGAGTTCGACGACGGCGGTTCCGTCCGGTGCCAGTCCGAACGTCCCCGCGCACGACACCCGCCACGGGTTGACCGTCTCGACCTCGATGCGGTCGAGCAGCATCGGCCCGGTCAGGACTTCGAGGGTGCCCTCGCCGCCGTCGGCGACCGGGAGCCGGATCGTCTCGTGCCCCGACGTTTCGGCGCCGGCCGCGACGGAGTCCGCGACCTCGGCCGCACGGTAGGTGCCCTTGAAACTGTCCGGGGCGATCAGGATCCGCACGCTGGTGATCCTGTCACGAACGCAGCACCCATTCGAACGCTGCGGCTTCCGAACGGGCGCCCTGCGTCGCCCGTGCCCGGTTCGGTTCGTCCAGTTCGGCCACGAGGTCCTCGCCGAGCCGCACCAGATCGGCGAACACGTCCGGCGACAGCCACTGCGGGCGGGTTGCGAACAGCAGGTCCTCGGTGGCGGTGTTACCGCTCGCACCGGGCGCGAACGGGCAGCCGCCGAGCCCGGCGAGGGCCCCGTCGACGACGCTCGCACCGGCCGACACCGCGGCCAGGCTGTTCGCGACACCGAGTCCCCACGTGTCGTGGCCGTGGTAGACGATCCGGCGCGCGGGGGATTCGGTGCGGACCCGCGCGATCAGCTCGGCGACCTGGCCGGGCACGGCCTGCCCGAGGGTGTCGGCGAGGACGATGTCGGCGGCGCCGTCGGTCCGCGGATCGCACGCGATCTCCAGGACCCGGTCCGGGTCGACGGGGCCGTCGAACGGGCAGGTGAACGACGTGGCGAGGCACAGCTGGATGCTGCCGCCGGCGGCGTGGGCCAGTTCGACGGCGGCGGGCATCGCGGCGACGCTCGTCTCGGTGTCGCGGCCGATGTTCGCGTTGTTGTGGGCGTCGGACACCGAGAAGCAGTACTGGAAGTGGCGCGCGCCGGCCGCGATCGCCTTCTCCACGTGCCGCGGCGTGGCGACCCACACCCAGCAGCGATCGAGTTCCTCCTCGGTGAGCGCCGCGATCAACTCCAGGGTGTTGGCCATCGGGGGGACCAGGTCCGGGCGGGCGAGCGAACCGATCTCGAGCTCGGGGATGCCGGTGGCCAGCAGGGACCGGGCGAGGCGCACCTTGCGTTCGGTGGGCAGGAGCTTGCCGGTCAGCTGCAGTCCGTCGCGCAGTGTCACATCCCGCAGGGTCACATCCTGCAGTCGCACGTCCCCGAAGTTCACGCCGTACCTCCGCCTCGTCTCACGCCCGGATTCCGCCGGGGCATCCGGCTCCGAGCCTACGGACCGGGACGGCCCGTGGGGAGTCGCCGGAACGCGGATTCTCGGACACGCCGGACCCGGTGTCGCAGCGGTTGTGACGGGTGACACTATTGTCGTTTGTCGGATCGGGGCCTTGGAGGGTGCGTGGTCATGGGTGTGGTGATCGCAAAGGCGTTGCTGTGGTGTGCGCTGCTCGCCGGTGTCGGCGGGGCGGCGGTCGCGGTCAATGCCCTGCACGTCAACGGTGCGGTCGCGTCGTTGATCGTCGCGTTCGTCGCGGGCCTGGTGCTACTGCGGCTGAGGCCCGCCGCGCAGGACGCCCAGGATTCGGACACGGCTGCGTCGTGATCGTTCGGGCGTCGTGATCGTTCACGGGCACCCCTGCGGTGCCGGCACACCGGCGAGCCGCTCGGAGATCCAGTCCAGCATCCCGGGTGCACCCGCGACCGCGGCCGTCAGGTGTTCACCCCACACCGGCACATAGGTCACGTTCGCGCCGCCGGCGCACCATTGCTGTTGCAGGGCAAGAACTCCCGATTCCGGGATGAACTCGTCACCGAGGAACACCTGCGACGACCCGTGGTACAGGTACATCGGGGCCTGCGGGATCTGCCCGCCGAGCCGGTTGTCGTCGAGCACCTGCCGCACCCGCGGATCGTCGAACGGGTCCGGGACGGTGGTGAACACCTCGACGGGAACCATGGCGACGCCGGTGGCGGCCAGTACGATCGTGCACTGGTCCTTCAGCGGGGTCCGGGCCAGGACCCCGGTCAACGGGTCGGCCAGGTCCAGCAGTTGCGGATACTCGCGGGCCAGACCCACCGTCGCCGCGAGGAACAGCCCGGCTCCGAGCTGCCCGTTCATCGTGGCCCGCAGCAGCGACAGGTCGGCGGGCAGCCCACCGGCCGCGGCGCCGGTGAACTGCACGTCGGGCGCGTACGTCGGTTGCAGTTGCGCGGCCCAGCCCGTCGCGATGGCGCCGCCGCTGTAGCCGGTCATCGCGAGCGGAGAATCCGCGAGGTCGGGTGCGACGGTGCGCAACCCCCGGATCGAATCCAGCACGGCGTGCCCGGCGAGCGGGCCGGCGGCATACGCCATGTTCGGTCCCTCGTGATCGGGGACGAGCACCGCCCAGCCGTGGGCGAGCAGGACCGGCAGCATCGGCGGGACGTCGATGTCGACGGCATCGTGCACCATCCGATACGACGGGGTACAGCGGGTGCCGAGCGAATCGATCGCCATGTTGTAGACGACGACCGGCCGCGTCCCGCCGGGCCACGGGGCGTCGGGCAGCACGAGCGTCGCCGTCACCGGGATCGGCCGTCCCGACGCGTCGGTCGAGCGCACCAGGAACTGCCGTGCGGTGTGAGGGACGAGCGCCGCCGGCAGTGCCCGCATCCGCACCGCACGTTCCCGCAGCACCGTGCCCGGCGGGTAGGCCTCGAGATCCGCGGGTCGCGCGAAGAACTCGTCGTCGGTGATCGGTGTCGGCAGCAGGTCGTCGAGCGTCACACGCGGCGGTGGCGGAAGGGGGAACCCGGACACCGGTGACGCGGTCGCCGGGCCGGCGGTCGACAGGAGCCACACCGTGACGAGGACTGTGGTCAAGAGCGATCCGGCCGACAGTACGGGGGTCGCGCGATGTGGCCGTCGCATCCGGAACTCCTCGCTCGAGGTGAACCTCGGTGGAATGCCCCGACACCGTCAACGTTACCGCCGGGTGGGCGCCGATCCGGGCGAATCGCCGGGCCGTCCCGGGTCTCTCGGCCCCGTCACGAGCCCGGGCGGTGGCGCACCGGTAGAGTCGACCGGGCGGTTTCCTCTCGTGGGTGACCGCGGCGGTGGGGGGTCCGTGGTTCGTGATATCCCGCCGAGCGTCGAAGAGGAGCAGCCGGTCGTGTCGCTGTGGTCCATTGCGTTGTCCGACAAGGAACTCGGGGAGCGCCGCTGGCTCGATCTGATGCCGTGGCTCGACCGGTACGGTTCCGGACGCGCCGCGGCCCTGTCCGAACTCGCTCCCGGCGACCGCTGGTGGGAGAAGCAGTCGCCGGCCGAGACGGCCGCCTCGGCCGACGTTCCCGCCGTCTGCGCGGCCCTCGCCCACATCTACGTCACCGAACATCCGGACATGCCGCTGTCCGCCGGGCTCGCCGACCGGATCGACGTGCCGGTCGCCGCGCTGGACCTGAGCACCGCCGCGGCCACGATCGTCGACCGCCTGCCGGGGGTCGCGACCACGGCCGCGCTGCTCGACCGCAGCCCGTCCGACCTGTTCGCGGTGCGCGGCGCCGGCCCCGCCACCGTGCACGAGATCGTGTGTGCGGCGATGGTCCTCGCGATCCTGCGCGATCCCGGCGTGTTGCGCGCACCGGAGGGTGCGGCCACCGGATCGAACGTGCCCGCACTCGACCTGCTCGTCTCCGATCTCGCGGAACTGGCCCGCTGGCGGACGCTGCGTGGCCAGGGCGACCGGCCGCTGCTGCGCGTCGAACTCGAGGACGGTGCCCCCGAGGAGATCCAGGAGGTCGCCGCGCGCATCACCGCCCTGACCGCGCGCGACCTGCCGCTGCCCGGACCGCACGATCCGATCGCCGAACTCGGCGGCTACGTCGCGGCCTTGCCCGCGCCGGAGCGGGAGAACCTGCGGCAACGGGTCCTCGACGATGTTCCCGCCGATCCGTCCGCCCCGTCGACGTTCCCGTTCGGCACGGCGGTCGGGGACCTGCTCGCCGCGCTGCGCGTGCACGTGCGACCCGTCGCCTCGCTCGACCGGATCCTGGCGCTGTCCCCGGACCTGTCCCGGCAGGTTCCCGGTCTCGACGTTCCGCTCGGCCGGGTGCTGAACCGTCTCGACGACCGCTTCGAAGTCGCGGACGGCTGGGTCGCGGTGCCGAACCTGCCCGAGGCGGAGCGGCAGACACGCGCCCTGCTCGCCGAGTTCGAATCCGAGAACGGGGTCGTCGAACTCGCCGCCGTCGGGGCACTGTGGAATCTGCCCGCCGGCGAACTGACCGCGTGGCTGCGGCACTGCGGGCTGCCGGTGATCGACGGCCGGATCCTCACTCGCCAGGACAGCCTCGCCGATCGCGCGGCGCAGGTGCTCGAGATCCTCGGCGATCCGATGCCCGCCGCCGCCCTCGTCACCCGCATGGACACCACCCACGACACCGCGACCGTCATCGGTGAGCTCGCGGACGACGAACGGTTCGCCGTCTCCGAATCCGGACTGTGGTCGCTCGCGCGGTGGGAGACCGACATCCCGGGTGCGGTCCGTGCGCGCATCGCCCGGATCGTCGACGGGGCCGGCGGGTCCGCCGACGCCGCCGCGCTGGCCGCCGCCCTGACCGAGCGGTTCCCGATCTCGGAGGCCGCCGCTCGGATCTTCGCGGACAGCGGCGACTTCGAGGTCGTCGGGGGCCGGGTCCGGCGACGGGTCCGCACCCACGTCGCGGTGCGGTCGCCGCAGCGCACCCGCCGGCTCTACCGGCTCGGCGACGTCTCCCGGCTGCGTATCACCGCCACCCGCGACCACCTGCGCGGCGCCGACTTCCCGGTTCCGTCCGCCGTGGCCGGGATCGTCGGATGCCCGCCCGGAGGGGGCCTGGTGCTCGGTTCCCGGCTGGGGACGCAGGTGATGCGGTGGTCCGGCGCGACCCCGCAGCTCGGCACGATCCGGCGATTCCTCGAGGATCTCGGAGTCGAGGAGGACAACGAGGTGTTCCTCGAGTTCCACCCCGACGGGCATTTCGACGTGGTGCCGTTGCGCACGGTCGCCGACAACGCCGAACCGCTGCGCAAGGCGCTGGCGCTGGTCGGGCATTCGACGCCGGAGATCGTGCCGGAGGAGGGCATGGCCGCCGCGCTCGCCGCCGCGATCGGACTCGAGGACGAAACCCGCCCGCGCCGCGTCCTGAGCGCGTACCGGGCCCGCCGCGAGATCGACCTCGTGGCGCTCCTCGAGGACGCGTGGGTGCGGGTCCGGAACTGACGGCTCGGTGGTGCCGGTGACCGCCGGGTCCCGCGTGCGTCCGGAAACCGGACGTAGCACCATGGACACCATGACCGACGAACCGAACCCCGCGGCTCCCGACGTCCCGCCCGCCGGTGCAGGGTCCCTCGACGCGATCGTCCGTGCGCTGCGCGCCGCCGTCTCGTCGGTGGAGGCCGCGGTGGCCCGGGTGACCGCCGGGCCGGCCGGGACCGGGTCGAGCACCGTCGAGCAGCTCCTCGAACTGGCCGACGCCCCCGCCCTCGGTGACGTCGTCGCCCACCACAATGAGCTGACCCGTGCCGTGGCGATCGTCGACCAGACCGGTGCGCTCCCGGCACGGGAATGGGACGCGGTGGCCGGCTTCGGTGCGCCGCTCGCCACGGCCGTCTCGCGTTTGCGTGACCACGCGACCGCGGTTCTCGACGCGGCCGACGCCGCCGAAGCCGGCGCGCTCGACCCGGCGCAGCGGCTCGGGGAGACCCTGCAGCTGCTCGTTCTCGTCGAGGACTCGCTGAACCTCTGGCACCGACTGCGCCTCGAGCACCTGCGCACCACCGAGCCCGCCGCTCTGCCCGAGGCGATCGGGCAGGCCCGCGGTCTGCTCGCCGAGCACCTCGACCGCGACGGCGAACTGTTGCGCCGAGCCCGCCGCGCGTTGGCGCGGTTCGCCCAGGGCACCACGCTCGAGCTGGTGAAGCGGCTGTCGTCGACCCGCACCGTGAAGAACCTGGTGGATCTGCGCGAGGACCTCGACGACTTCCGCGCGGCGTGCCGAGCCGATGCCGCCGGGTGGCTCGACGACGAGGATCCCGCCGTCGCCGAGGCGCTCGACGAGATCTCCCGCCCCGTCCGCATCGTAGGCGGTGCGCTCGGCGAGGCGATCGGTGGCAGCGCCAAGGCGATCGGCGACCGGGCTGCCGGCGTGGGTGCGTCCGGTGTCGAACGGATCGAACGGATCGGCCGAGGCATCGCCAGGCGCTGACGCGGCAGCGTCCATTCGGCGCTGACGCGCCGGTGTGCAGATGTGGCGGCCCCGGCCGCCACCAAGACACACGAGGTGGTACACCCTCACCCCTTGGGTGTGTTAACGACGCGGCCCTGCCGCGGCAGGGTGGAGAAGCCGGATTCGCACCGGCGAACCGAAGAATCCACCGCCCGCCGCGCACCCCGCGGCGCCAGCACTCCAGGGGTTGTGAATCGATGGACCGCGCCGCGTCGACCACCGTCCACGAGCCGTTCCCACTCTCGGCCGCCCAGCACGGACTGTGGTTCGCGCAGCACCTCGCACCCGATGTGCCGATCTGCATCGCCCAGTATCTCGACATCCGGGGTCCGCTCGACGTCGAGCTGTTCCGCGAGGTCGCGATGCGCGCCGCACACGAGTTCCAGTCGGTGTTCCTGCGCATCGTGGAGATCGACGGCGTGCCACACCAGGTGGTCGACCCGCCGGCCGACGCGGAGATGGGCTTCCACGACTTCCGCGCCGAACCCGACCCGCTGACCGCCGCGCAGTCCTGGATGCACGCGAACTACACGGCCCCGGTGAACTTCGAGCGCGACCACCTGTGCGAGTCGACGTTGCTGCGGGTCGGTGACGAGCACTACCTGTGGTACAGCCGCATCCACCACATCGCCCTCGACGGGCACGGTGCCGCGACGATGGTCGGCCGAGTTGCCTCCCTCTACACCGCCGCGGTGGAACACACTGTGCCGGAACCGAACCGGGCCGCGGGCCTGCGCACCCTCGAACGGCTCGAGCGCGAGTACCGCGAGTCCCACCGGTTCGCCGCCGACCGTGACTACTGGGCGCAGCGCCTGGACACCCGCAGCGGCGCTGCCACTCTCGCCGACCGGGACGCCCCGCCGGTCGCGACGAGCCGCACCCTCCGCACCGCCCTGTCCGATCGGGCCGCCGCGCTGCTCTCGGGCAACGACGGCACCGCCGCCGCCACATTGGTCGCGGCATTCGCCCACTACCTGTCCCGACGCACCGGCCGCCGCGAGGTCACCGTCGACATCCCGGTCTCGGCGCGACCCACCGCGATCCTGCGCCGCTCGGGCGGCATGCTCGCCAACGTCGCCCCGATCCGGGTGCAGACGCGGCCGGGCGACACTGTCGGCGGCCTCGTGGACCGCGTCCAGGGGGAACTGCTCGGCGCACTGCGGCACCAGCGCGGCAATGTCGAGGACATCCTGCGCGACCTCGGCGCGGACGCCGCCGCCCGCGCCGTGACCGGTCCGATGGTCAACGTGATGCTGTTCGACCGGCACCTGCAGTTCGGTTCGCTCTCCACCGACTTCCACATCCTCACGACCGGTCCCGTGCCCGATCTCGTCGTGAACGTATACCGCAGCGGCGCAACGGTATTCGTCGAGTTCGCCGCCAATCCGAATCGCTACGGCGACGACGAGCTGCGCGTGCACCACGACGCCGTCGTCGCGCTCGTCGAGCGGATGCTCGCGGCCGGCCCGGAATCCCGCCTGGCCGACCTCGAGGCCCCGCACCGCACCGTCGTCGGCGGTACCGCCCCGATGCCCGGCATCACTCTGCCGCAGCTGCTGGCCGAGGCGGTCGCCGCGAACCCCGACGGCATCGCGCTCGCGGCGCCCGGCCGGCGCGTCACCTACGCCGAACTCGACGCCGCGTCGAACCGGCTCGCTCGCGCCCTGCGGGCCGCCGGTGTGCGCCGTGAGTCGATCGTCGCGGTTGCACTCACCCGATCCGTCGAGTCGGTGACCGCGGTGTGGGCCGTCGCGAAGGCCGGCGCCGCGTTCGTGCCGGTGGACCCGAACCACCCGGCCGGACGCATCGAGCACATGATCACCGACTCCGAAGTAACTGTCGGCGTGACCCTTTCGTCGACGGTGCACCGGCTGCCCGGCTCGGTGTGCTGGCTCCTGCTCGACGAACCCGCCGGCGACGTGTCCGACGCGCCGATCACCGACGGCGACCCGGTCAACCCCGGCCAGGCCGCGTACGTGATCTACACGTCGGGTTCGACCGGCCTGCCGAAGGGCGTCGTCGTCACCCACCACGGGCTGGCGAACCTCGTGACCGAACAACGCACCCGCCTCGCCGGCGACCGCAATGCGAAGGTGCTCCACTGCGCCTCACCGAGTTTCGATGCGTCGGTGTTCGAGATGCTGTGGGCGGTGGGATCGGCCGCGACCCTGGTCATCGTGCCCCCGACCGTCTACGGCGGCGACGAATTCACCGAGCTCCTGCGCCGCGAGGCCGTCACCCATATGGTGCTCACCCCGAGCGTGCTGGCCTCGCTCGACCCGTCCGGTCTCGACGCGCTGCGCGTCCTGCTCGTCGCGGGGGAGGCGTGCGCATCGGAACTGGTGGATCGCTGGGCTCCCGGCCGCACCATGCTCGACGGATACGGGCCCACCGAAGCGACCGTGATGTCCAATCTCAGCGACGCGCTCGTCCCGGGAGAACCCGTGACCATCGGGGGACCGGGACGCGGATTCACCGAGGTCGTCCTCGACGCCGCGCTGCGCCCGGTCCCGGCCGGTGTCGCCGGCGAGCTCTACCTCGGCGGACCTGCGCTGGCGCGCGGCTACCGGGGGCGGCCGGCGCTGACCGCGTCGCGGTTCGTCGCCGACCCCTTCGGTGAGCCGGGTGCGCGCCTGTACCGCACCGGTGACGTCGTGCGCTGGCGGACCACCGCCGACGGAAGCTCCACCCTCGACTACCTCGGCCGGTCCGATTTCCAGGTCAAGATCCGCGGCATCCGCGTCGAACTCGGGGAGATCGACGCGGCCCTCACCGCCCATCCGGACGTGGACTTCGCCATCACGGTCGGACGCCCCGGGCCGGGCGGCGACACCGTGCTGGTGTCCTACGTGCTGCCCGCGGACGGATCCGACACCGCGGTCCCCGAGGCCGCCGCGCTGATCGCGCATCTCCGGGACTTCGTGCCCTCGCACATGATTCCGGCGGCGATCGTCGTGCTCGGCGAACTGCCGCTCACCCCGGTCGGCAAGCTCGACCGCGCCGCGCTGCCCGCCCCGGACTTCGCCCGGGCCGAATACCGCGCGCCCGTCACCGGCACCGAACGTGCCGCCGCCGCGGCCTTCGCGGAGGTCCTCGGCCTGGACCGCGTCGGCCTGGACGACCACTTCTTCGACCTCGGCGGCAACTCGCTCAGCGCGACCCGCGTGGTCGCCCGTGTGAACACCGCCGTCGGCACGGAACTGGGTGTGCGGGAACTGTTCGAGGCACCCACCGTCGCGGCGTTCGCCGCGCGCGCCGATGCGGCCGGCCGTCGCGCGGGGGACCGGCCCGCGCTGGTGGCAGGTCCCCGGCCGGAGCGGGTGCCGCTGTCGCTCGCGCAGCAGCGGATGTGGGTGGTCAACCAGGTCGATCCGACCTCCCCCGCCTACAACGTCCCGATCGCGCTGCGCCTGACCGGCGACCTGGACCTCGACGCACTGCGCGCGGCGCTGGCCGATGTGCTGGAGCGGCACGAGTCTCTGCGCACCGTCCATCCGTCGTCCGAGCAGGGTCCGCATCAGGTCGTGCTGCCCGCCGGCAGCGTCACCGCCGACCTCACGCCGGTGCCGGTGACGGGCGACACCGAGCTGCGGGAACGGCTGCGCGCCGTCGCGTCCGTCGGCTTCGACGTGAGCGTCGACGTCCCGATCCGCACCGCCCTGTTCCGGCTCGGCGCGCAGGAGCACGTCGTCGCGATCGTGCTGCACCACATCGCGTCCGACGGCTTCTCGATGGCGCCGCTCGCACGGGATGTGATGCTCGCGTACACGACCCGCGCGCAGGGGCAGGCGCCGCAGTGGGTGCCGCTGCCCGCGCACTACGCCGACTACACCCTGTGGCAGCGGGAGGTTGTCGGCGACGACACCGACCCGGACTCGCTCGCGACCGCGCAGATCGACTTCTGGCGCCACACCCTCGACGGACTGCCGGAACTGCTCGAACTGCCGACCGACCGGGAGCGGACGATGCATCGCTCCGCGCACGGGGCCGCCGTGCCGTTCGGGTTCGGCCCGGACCTGCACCGCGCGGTCACCGAGCTGGCTCGCGAGCACGACGCCACCGTGTTCATGGTCGTGCACGCCGCGCTGGCATTCCTCCTCGGGAAGCTCGCGGGCACAGCGGATCTCGCGATCGGAACGCCGGTGGCGGGCCGGGGCGACGCGGCGCTCGACGACATGGTCGGCATGTTCGTCAACACGGTGACCCTCCGCACCCGCATCGCACCGCAGTCCACCTTCGGCGAGTTGGTGGCCCAGGTGCGCGACGGTGACCTCGCCGCCTTCGGGAACGCCGACGTCCCGTTCGACCACGTCGTCCGGGCGCTCGACCCGGTGCGATCCTCCGCGCACTCACCGCTGTTCCAGGTGCTCCTCGAGTTCCGCAACCTCGACGCGACCCGCCTCGACCTGCCGGGGCTGACCGTCGAGACCGTCGACATCGACCTCGAGGTCGCCAAGTGCGATCTGTACCTGAGCATCGACGAGACCCGGGACCGCTCCGGCGCTCCCTCCGGTATGAGAGCCGAATTCGGTTACACCACAGACATCTTCGACCGCGGCACCGTCGACGGTTTCGCGCGTCGGTTCGTGCGGTTGCTCGAGGCCGTCGTGGCCGAGCCGACGCGTCCGCTCGGTGCCTTCGACCTGCTCGACGACGACGAACGCGCCGAACTGGTCCCGGTGTCGGGCGGTGCGTCGGTCCCTGCCGTCACCCTGCCCGAGTTGTTCGGCGCCGCGGCGGCTGCCGACCCCGACGCGGTGGCGGTGGTCGCGGGGGAGCGCCGGCTGACCTATCGCGAGCTCGACGAGCAGTCGAATTGGCTGGCGCGGGTACTGATCCGCGCCGGTGTCGGTCCGGAGTCGGCGGTGGCGATCGCGATTCCGCGGTCGCTCGAATCCGCGCTCGCGGTGTGGGCGGTCGTGAAGACCGGAGCCGCGTTCCTTCCCGTCGACCCGAACTATCCCGCGGCGCGAATTGCGCACATGATCGCGGATTCGGCTGTGACGGTGGGGGTCACGATTTCGGATGCGCGTGATGCATTGCCGGCATCGGTGACGTGGCTGAACCTGGACGAGCCGTGCGAGCAGGCGTCGATCGATCGGGTGACGGATGCGGATCGGGTCACGCCGCTGCTGGTCGAGCATCCCGCATACTTCATCTACACGTCCGGATCGACGGGCGTGCCCAAGGGCGTCGAGGTCACCCACGCGGGCCTGGCGAACCTGGTGGCCGAACAGCGCACCCGGTTCGGACTCGGCCCGCACGCGCGGGTGCTGCACGCGGCCTCGCCGAGTTTCGACGCGGCGGTGCTGGAGATGCTGTGGGCCTTCGGGGCCGGTGGCCGTCTGGTGATCTCCCCGCCCGGGGTGTTCGGCGGCCGCGAGCTCGCCGATCTGCTGGCGCGCGAGCAGGTCACGCACGTGGCACTGACCCCCGCTGCGCTGGGCACGGTGGATCCGGACGGACTCGACCATCTGAGCACGGTCATCGTCGGTGGCGAGGCCTGCCCTCCGGAACTCGTCGCGCGGTGGGCCCCTGGCCGGACCATGGTGAACACCTACGGTCCCGCGGAAACGACTATTCAGTCCAATGCAGGTCGCGCTCTCGTTGCAGGAGAACCGGTTACGATCGGCGGCCCGATCCGCGGCTTCGCCGAACTGGTGCTCGACGAGCGGCTGCGGCCGGTCCCGGTCGGGGTGGTGGGGGAACTGTACCTGTCGGGTCCCGGCTCGGCCCGTGGCTACCGTAACCGTCCCGGATTGTCGGCGGCTCGGTTCGTCGCCGCCGCGGACGGGCTGCGGATGTACCGCACGGGTGATCTGGTGCGCTGGCGCCGCCGCGAGGACGGGACGCTCGAACTCGACTACGTCGGCCGCTCCGATCAGCAGGTGAAGGTCCGCGGATTCCGCATCGAACTCGGCGAGATCGAATCGGCGCTGCTCGGCTATCCCGGTGTCGCGCACGCCGTCGCCCACACCGACGGGGACCGGCTCGCCGGCTACGTCGTCGCGGCCCCGGGCTCCGAGGTCGACGTCGATGCCGTGCTCGGCCACGCCCGCGCCCGGCTCGCCCCGCACATGGTTCCCGCGACCGTCACCGTCCTGGCTCGGGTCCCGGTCACCGCGAACGGCAAGCTCGACCGGGCCGCCCTGCCGCGGCCGGAGCACACCCGCGTCGCCTACCGGGCGCCGCGCGACGCCGCCGAGACCGTCGTCGCCGACGCGTTCGCCGAGGATCTCGGGATCGATCGGGTCGGGCTGGACGACAACTACTTCGCTCTCGGCGGCACGTCCCTGAGTGCGACCGTGCTGATGGCCAAGATCTCGGACGGGATCGGCCGGCAGGTGCCGGTGCAGTGGATCTTCACCGACCCCACCCCGGAATCCCTGGCCCACCGGATCGCCACCGCGCCGGACCACGAAGCCGACGACGCGCTCGCGCCGCTGCTTCCGCTGCGCCCGGACGGCACCGGCACGCCGGTGTTCTGCATCCACCCGGCGATCGGCCTGGCCTGGTGCTTCACCGGTCTGGTGCCCTACCTGGGCGATCGCCCGGTGTACGGCCTGCAGTCCCCGGCGCTCACCGACCTCGAGGCGCGTTTCACCGACCTCGGCGACCTCGCCGACCGCTACATCGAGCAGATCCGGTCCGTGCAGCCGGACGGCCCGTACCACCTGGTGGGGTATTCGGTGGGCGGCCAGATCGCCCACGAGATGGCGGTGCGACTCGGCTCCGAAGTCGCGACCCTCACGATGCTCGACTCGCATCTGCTGGGCGACGACGACATCCGCCGCGAACCACCGACCCTGGCCGAACTGCTCGCCGAGTTCGGTGACCTGCCGGCCGGCGACACGTTGACCGCGGAACAAGCCGCGGACGTGCTGCGCCGCACCGGCGGCCTGTTCGACGCGGTGACGCCGGAACGCGTCGAGATGCTGCACCGGGTGTTCACCGCGACGGTGGAACTCGCTGTCACACATAGTCCGTCGGCGTCGCCCGATCTCGATGTGCTGTACTTCGCGGCCGCGGAATCGGCCGGCGACCCCACCGCCGCAGCGGCCTGGCAGGCGCACGTCGCCGGCCGGATCGACGAGCACGCGGTGCGAGCCACCCACCAGGAGCTGACGAGTCCGCAGGCCCTCGCCGAGATCGGTCCCGAGCTCGCCCGGCACCTGCTTCGTGCGGACGCGGCCCGGACCGGCTCGGCAGGTACGCGTCAGGGCGCGGCGGGCCACAGGGTGTGAACAGAAACCCCCTTGGGTACTGGTGACGTCGGCCGGAACGCGGGATTCTAGAGATGTCACGACAGCGACAGTCCAGCACATTGCGCGCTACCCGTTCCGGAGCGCGAAACAGGTAGCGCACTACTCGTGACCCCGCCGGTGAAGCGGCCGAAAGTTATCGGCAGCACCGATCGCGGACATTCCCAAAAAAACGGACATTCCCAGAAGACGGACCGCCATGAGTCCGACCATCCACAGTCACTTGGAGAAGCAAATGCCGGCTACCACTCGTCGCCTGGAAACCGCAACGTCCCCGGCGTCCACCCCTCCCGGTCCCTCCGTACGCGGCCCCCGATCGGGCATCGAACTCGTCAGCCTCTTCGACGGGTTCGCCATCGACGAGCACCCCAGCGCACCGACGGTGCGCCGCTGGGCGGTCGACTACCTGTGCCACCCGCACAAGGACCTCGGCCGGCGTGGCCCGGTCTGCCCGTTCGCCGGCCCGTCGATCACCCGGCGGTTGTTCTGGGCAGCGTTCGTCCCCGGCACCGACGTCGGGGAGGACCGGATGCGCGCCATCGCCGACGACCTCGCCGAGCTCTTCCCGGGACTTCCGCCGGACACCGGCGCCGACGCCGCCCTCAAGGCCGTCGTCGTGGTCTTCCCCGATCTGACGGACTACGACCTGATCGAGCGCGTGCAGAACGAACGCAAGTCCGACTTCGTCGTTCAGGGCCTCATGCTCGGCCAGTTCTACCCGGGCTGCACGGTGTCCGGTTTGCGCAACAGCGAGTTCCGAGCTCTCGACGCGCCGGTGCCCATGCTTGCCGTGCGGCACATGGTCGGCTCGGACTTCCCGTTCCTGACGGCCGACCGCGAATGGGTCCTGGCCTACCTGAAGAAGTTCGCGGGTTCGGTCCCGTCGTCCGTCCGCACCGAGATTGCGGAGAAGCTCGCGTCATGAGCACGGACTCGGCCGCGCCCGTTGCCTCCACCGGGCCGGCCGGCAAGGACAGCACGACCCCGTTTCCCCTCTCACCCGCCCAGTACGGGATGTGGTTCGCGCAGCAACTCGCACCCGAGGTGCCGCTGTGCATCGCCCAGTACGTGGAATTCCACGGGGCGCTCGACGTCGACCTGTTCCACCGGGTGGCCGTCGTGGCCGGGCTCGAGTTCGGTTCCGGGTTCCTGCGGCTGACCGAGGTCGACGGGGAGCCGTACCAGGTGGTCGATCCGACGCTCGACTCCGACCTCGAGGTGCTCGACTTCCGGGCCCACGAGGACCCGGTCGCGGCGGCCCACGCCTGGATGCACGCGAACTACACGGCACCGATGGATCCGGCCACCGACCGGCTCGTCGCGTCGTCGATCCTGCGACTCGGCGACGAGCACTATCTCTGGTACAGCCGAATTCATCACGTCGCGTTGGACGGCTACGGCGCGATGACCATGGTGAAGCGGATCGCGGCGCTGTACACCGCGGCGGCCGAGGGGCGTGAGCCCGAACCTCACGGTGCCGCCGACCTGCGCGCCCTGTACGACCTCGACCGCCGCTACTGCGAGTCGGCGCGCTTCGACTCCGACCGCGAGTACTGGGCCGAACGGCTCGCCGTCCTGACGGAGGGCTCGAGCCTGAGCGAGCGCCGGGCCCCGGCCGTTGCCGACAACACCCTGGTCACCGCCGCGCTCGCCGATGCCACCGCGGCCCGGCTTCTCGACACCGACAACCGCGCGAGCGGAAACTCGGCGGCCTCGATCATCGCCGGATTCGCGTGTTACCTGTCCCGGTTGACGGGCCGGCCGGAGGTGCGTGTCGACATTCCGGTGTCGGGCCGCACCACCGCGGTGTTGCGCCGGTCCGGTGGCATGGTCGTCAACGTCGCACCGCTGCGGATCGCGGTGCGACCCGACGACGCCGTCGGCGACCTCGTGGACCGCGTCCAGGGCGAACTGCTCGGCGCACTGCGGCACCAGCGTGGTGACCTCGCCACGATCATGCGCGACCTCGGCGCCGACACCCGCCGGGCGAGTGCCCCGATGGTGAACGTCATGCTCTTCCACGAGGAGATCGTTCTCGGGCCCCTCGTCGGTGAATTCCATGTGCTCACGTCGGGACCGGTCGAGGACCTGCTGGTCAACGTGTACCAGAGCGGCACACCGCCGACGACCTACCTCGAATTCCGGGGCAATCCCGGCCGCTATCGGGACGACGAGTTGCACGAACTCCACGGTGGATTCGTCGGATTCGTCCAGGAATTCGTGTCCTCGGCGCCCGATACGCCGCTGTCCGCGATCGATCCCGACAGCGTGCGTGCCGGCGAGCGCAGGCGCGCCGCGGCGCAGCACCTCGACTACTGGCGTCGCACCCTCGCGAACCTGCCGACGTCCGGCGGACCGGCGAGCGGCCCGACGTCCGCGCATCCGGAACACGGGGACCGCACCCGCGTCGCCGTCGATGCCCGGACGCACCGCCGGGCGCGATGCCTGGCCAGGGCCCACGACACCCGGACCTACTCGGTCGTGCACACCGCGCTCGCCGTTGCGCTGAGCAGATCCGTCGATTCCGACGACATCACGATCGGCGCCCCCGTGCGCGCCGGGACCGGCGTCGATGCCGTCGTGCTGCGCACGCGGGTGGAGGACGCGACCACCTTCTCGGAGGCCGTCGCCCGGACACGCGACTGTGAACTGGGTGCGTTCTCCCATACCGGGATCGAGCTCGCCCGGGTCCTGGACGAGCTGACAAGGGGCGGGCAGTCGCCGTCGCCGTGCCAGGTCGTGCTCGGAGTGCGCGAAGCGACCTATTCCGGCGTCGCCGGTGTGTCGATCACCGCCCCCGCACCCAGCGACCGCGGCGGATTCGGTGCCGTCCGGGTGACCGTCGCCGAGACGTTCACCGACGCCTGTCACCCTGCGGGCCTGACGATCGACTTCGAGTTCAGCGCCGCAGTCGACGCGGCGGCCGTGCGCGCCTGCGCGGATCGGTTCCGCCGCATTCTCGAACAGGGCGTGGCCGAACCCATGGTGCGGCTCGGCGACCTCGACGTCCTGTCGCCGCGCGAACGCGCCGAGCTGACCCCGGTCACCGGGGCAGCCGCGGTCCCCGCGGCCACCCTGCCGGATCTGCTGGCCGCGTCGGCCGGCACCGACTCCGACGCGGTCGCCGTGTGGTGCGGGGACCGGCGGATCACCTACGGCCGGCTCGACACCGACTCGAACCGACTGGCGCGGTTGCTGATCGCACGAGGCGCCGGGCCCGGAACGACTGTCGCCGTGGCGATCCCGCGCTCGTACGAGTCGGTGCTCGCGGTGTGGGCGGTCGCGAAGACGGGGGCCGCCTTCGTCCCGGTCGACCCCACCTACCCGTCCGCGCGCATCGAGCACATGCTCTCCGATTCGGGGGCGGCACTCGGGCTGACCGTCACGGCTTCGGCTCCGACGCTGCCCGGGGACGTGCCGTGGATGCCGATCGACGAACCCGCCGCCGTCGACGCGGTGGCCACGCATTCGCCGCAGCCGATCACCGACCGGGACCGCACCGCGCCGCTGCACCTCGACCACCCGGCGTACGTGATCTACACGTCCGGTTCCACGGGAACCCCGAAGGGTGTCGTCGTGCCGCACCGGGGCCTGACGTGTCTGTCGACGGAAGAGCGGGAGCGGTTCGGCGCCGATCCCGCGTCCCGCGTGCTGCACTTCGCGTCCCCGAGTTTCGACGCGTCGGTGTTCGAGATGCTGTGGGCCTTCGGTTCCGGCGCGCAACTGGTGATCGCACCCCCGGGCACCTACGGCGGAGACGATCTCGCCGCGCTGATGGACCACCGGGCGGTGACCCACGCGGTCCTGACGCCGTCGGTGCTCGCCTCCCTCGACCCCGTCGGGCGCGGGTCGCTCCGGTGCCTGGTGGCGGCCGGTGAGGCCTGCGCGCCGGAACTCGTGGCGCGGTGGGCGCCCGGCCGGACGATGTTCAACGCGTACGGGCCGACCGAAGTGACGGTCATGTCGAATCTCGGTGCGGTCGCGGCGGACGGCCCGGTCGGCATCGGCGGACCGATCCGCGGCATCGCCGAACTCGTCCTCGACGAGCGGCTGCGACCCGTGCCGGTCGGAGTCGCGGGAGAACTGTACCTGTCGGGCCCCGGCCTGGCGTGGGGCTACCGGAATCGGCCGGACCTGACCGCGGGCCGGTTCGTCGCGGACCCGTTCGGCGGACCCGGCAGCCGGATGTACCGGACCGGCGACGTCGTGCGATGGCGGCGCGCCGACGACGGCGGACTCGAACTGGACTACCTGGGGCGCAGCGACTTCCAGGTGAAGATCCGCGGCCTCCGCATCGAACTCGGCGAGATCGACGCCGCCCTGGCCTCCCATCCGGGTGTGCGTTTCGCCGTCACAGTCGGGCGGCTCGGCCCGGGCGGAGACACCGTTCTGGTGGCCTATGTCGTCCCGTCCGACGACGGAGAACCCGATGTCGCCGCGCTCACCGAGCACGTGCGCGCACGGGTTCCGGGTTACATGGTTCCCGCGGCCGTCGTCGTCCTCGACGACATCCCGCGTACCCCGGTCGGCAAGTTCGACCGCGCGGCGCTGCCCGCACCGGACTTCGCGGCGCCCACGCAGTTCCGCGCACCCCGCACCGCCCGCGAGTCGGCGATCGCGACGGCTTTCGCCGACGTGCTCGGCACCGGTGGACTCGGCATCGACGCGAACTTCTTCGACCTCGGCGGCAACTCCCTCAGTGCGACGCGGGTAGTCGCCCGGGTGAATACCGCGCTCGGCTCGGGTATCGGGGTCCGCGATCTGTTCGAAGCACCGACCGTGGCGGCATTGGCCGCCCGAGTCGGCGCCCGGGACACCGCGGCCGGATCCCGGCCCGCCCTGGCGCGCCTGCCGCGCCCGGACCGGATCCCGCTGTCCCTCGCGCAACAGCGCATGTGGCTCGTCAACCAGCTCGACACCGGCTCCCCGGCCTACAACATCCCCATCGCGCTGCGGCTGACCGGCGATCTCGATCCGGACGCCCTTCGCGCCGCCCTGACCGACGTCCTCGAACGGCACATCACGCTGCGCACCGTGTACCCCGGCTCCGAGGACGGGCCGCATCAGGTCACGCTCCCCGTCGAGGCGGTGCTGCCCGACCTGACGCCGACCGTGGTTCCCGACGAGACGACCCTGCGGGCCCGTATCGCGGCGTTGGGCGGAACCGGTTTCGACGTCAGCCGCGCCGCCCCGATCCGGACCGCACTGTTCCGGACCGGCCCGGCCGAGCACGCCCTCGTCATGGTGGTGCACCACATCGCGGCCGACGGTTCGTCGATGGTGCCCTTGGCCCGGGACGTCATGATCGCCTACACCGCGCGCCGCGACGGTCACGCCCCCGACTGGGCGCCGCTGCCGGTCGACTATGTCGACTACACCCTGTGGCAGCGGGAGCTTCTCGGCAGCGACACGGACCCGCATTCGCGTGCCGGGGCCCAGCTCGGGTACTGGCGGCGGACGTTGTCCGGCGCGCCCGCGGTGCTCGAACTGCCGTGGGACCGGCCGCGGCCGGTACACCGGTCGCTGCACGCGGGCACGGCGGACTTCAGGATCGATTCCGAACTGCACCGCCGCCTTCGAGATCTTGCCCGGCAACATGATTCGACGATGTTCATGGTGATGCACGCCGCGCTGGCGGTGCTGCTGGCCCGGCTCGGCGGATCCGACGACATCAGTGTCGGCACCCCGGTCGCCGGTCGGGGAGAGGCCGCGCTCGACGACGTCGTGGGCATGTTCGTCAACACGATCGTGCTGCGGACCGCCGTCGATCCGGCCGGTTCGTTCACCGGGCTTCTCGGCCGGGCGCGCGAGAGCGCGCTCGGAGCCTTCGCGCACGCCGAGGTCCCGTTCGATCAGGTCGTCGACGCCGTGGATCCGGAGCGGTCGACCGCGTATTCGCCGCTGTTCCAGGTGATGCTGGAGTTCCGGAACACCGAAGCAGCGCGCCTGGAACTGCCGGGCCTGACGGTCGAGCCGATCCTGCTCGATCCCGGCGTCGCACGCTACGACCTCCACCTGGGTCTCGTCGAAGAGTTCACCGAAAACGGTGCCCCCGAGGGAATATCGGCTGCGTTCGTCTACGCCGACGACCTCCTCGAGGAGACGACCGTGCGGGCGTTCGCCGAACGGTTCGTGCGCATCCTCGAGGACGTGACCGCCGACCCGTCGGCGCCGATCGAGACGATCGACATCCTCTCCCCGGACGAACGCCGCCTCCTGGTGCCGGCGGCGGGCGCACCCGCGCTGCCGTCGAGGACGCTGTCCGAGCTGCTGACGGCGTCGGCGGCGACCGAGCCGGACGCGATCGCCGTCGTCTGCGGAGACCGTCGAGTGACGTACCGCGAGCTGGACGACGAGTCGAATCTGCTGGCGCACAGGTTGATCGAAGCAGGAGCGGGTCCGGAATCGGTGGTGGCGATCGCGGTGTCGCGGTCGGTGGAGTCGGTCCTGTCGGTGTGGGCGGTCGCGAAGACCGGGGCCGCGTTCGTCCCCGTCGACCCCGGGTACCCGGCCGGGCGGATCGAGCACATGCTCGCCGATTCCGGTGCCGTGCTGGGTCTTACGACCCCGGACCGAGTCGAACAGCTGCCCGGCTCCGTCCCCTGGATACCCGTCTCCGCGACCGCCCATGCCGACGGCTCCCGGTACCGGGAGGTGCGGGTGCCGGTACGGCCGGAGCAGGCCGCGTACGTGATCTACACGTCCGGGTCGACGGGCGTACCCAAGGGCGTGACCGTCACGCACGCGGGCCTGGCGAACCTGGTGGCCGAGCAGCGCGCTCGGTTCGGATTGGGTCCGGATTCTCGGGTGCTGCACGCGGCGTCGCCGAGCTTCGACGCGGCGGTGCTGGAGATGTTGTGGGCCTTCGGATCCGGTGGCCGCCTGGTGATCTCGCAGCCCGGGGTCTTCGGTGGTCGCGAACTCGCGGAGTTGCTGGCGCGCGAGCAGGTCACCCATGCGGCCCTGACCCCGGCGGCGCTGGGCACGGTCGATCCGGTCGG
>NZ_JBSFRH010000066.1:0-31572 GCF_053589135.1 Rhodococcus sp. NPDC003382 | reverse complement strand
CATTATTATTGGGGTTGTTACTTTTTTGGGGTTGTTGGGGGGGGCGGACCCCCCTTTGTCCCCGTCACGCTGGTTTGTTTTCGGTAGCGGCCGCTACCGAAACCACGCACGAGGGCGGGGCTACCGGGGCAACACCACCGCCTCCCCGAGAACGTGCAGGCTCACGTGCGCGCCGATGTCGGGAGCGATGACACTGGTCTGACGCACCGCGAGCACGCCGTGCGGGGCCTCCGAGGCGTAGCGGGACCGGATGTCCGGTGTCGGTGTCAACCGGATCTGCAGCATCGAATCGTGGCCCAGGAACTCGCGTTCCAGCACGACCGCGTTGGCGCTGCCGTTCGCGGGGGTCGCCACGATCTGCTCGGGACGCAGCAGGACCCGAACCTCGCCCCCGGGCGCGTCCGCAGGCACCGGCACCGCGCCGAGCGGGCAGTCCGCGATGCCCGCCGTGCTGATCCGGCCGGGCAGGATCACCACGTCCCCGAGGAAGTTCGCGGTGAACAGGTCCGTCGGCCGGGTGTACACGTCCTGCGGTGCCCCCACCTGGGTGAGCCGTCCCTGCTTCATCACCGCGACCTGATCGGCGAACGACAGCGCCTCCTCCTGATCGTGGGTGACCAGGACCGTCGTCACCCCGGTCTCGCGGAGCAACTTCGCGACCGACCGGCGCATGCCGGCGCGCAGCGAGGCGTCGAGCGCGGTGAACGGTTCGTCGAGCAACATCAGCTTCGGCCGTCGGGCCAGTGCGCGGGCCAGAGCCACACGTTGCTGCTGCCCGCCGGACAGTTCGTCGGGCCGCCGGTCCGCGAAATCGGGGTCCAGCGACACGATTTCCATCAGTTCCCGCACCCGATCCCGCGAACGGCGCTCGCGCCACGGCAAACCGAACAGGATGTTGCGTCCCACGGTCAGGTGGGGGAACAACGCGCCGTCCTGCGCGACGTATCCGATGTCGCGCCGGTGCGCGGGCACGAACCGGGTGCCGTCGACCACGACCGTCCCGCCGACGCGGACGCTGCCGCCGCCGGGATGTTCGAATCCGGCGATGATTCGCAGCAGGGTCGTCTTTCCGCATCCGGACGATCCGACGACGGCCGTGGTGCTTCCCGCTGCGACGGTGAGGTCCACGCCGTGCAGCACTTCGACCGCGCCGAACGACTTGCGTACCGCGTCGACGACGAGACCGCTCATATCCCTGCAGCTTTCTGTGATTGCCGGAACAACAGATAGGTGACCGGCAGCGACACGATCACCATGATCGCCGCGTAGGGCGCGGCCCCTGCATAGTCGAGTTCGCTGCTCGCCGACCAGAACCGGGTCGCGAGCGTCGCGGTCCCGGTGGGGGAGAGCATCAGCGTCGCGGTCAGTTCGGTGGAGACCGCGATGAACACCAGTGCCATCCCCGCAGCGACCGCGGGGGCGGTGAGCCGGAGGGTGACCCGCCGGAACGCGGAGACGGGACGGACACCGAGGGACCGGGCGGCTTCCTCGAGCTCGACGGGTGCCTGGGCCAGCCCGGCGCGCACGTTCACCAGTGCCCGGGGCACGAACATCAGCACGTAGGCGACGATCACCATCGTCGTCGTCTGATACAGCCCGGGCAGATACGTCAGGCCGACGGTGATCAGGGCGAGCGCCACCACGATCCCGGGCAGCGAGCTCGTGACGTAGTTGCAGCCTTCCGCGACCTTCGCGAACCGGCCGGGGAACCGCACCGCGATCCATGCGACCGGGAAGGCCAGCACCGTCGTCGCGACCGCGGCCACCACCCCGTAGCCGAGCGTCTGCAGCAGGGCGCGCTGCAACTCGGCGCCGTCCCACACCGTGGCGCCGCCGCGTACCAGCCACCGCACGATCACGTACAGCGGCACACCGATCGCGGCGGCGAGCAGCGCGGTGAGACACGCGAGGGCAGGGAACTGTGTCCACCCCAGCGGCGTGGGGGTCGCGGTGCGGCCGGTGCCGGAGCCGAGTCGCGCGTACCGCGCCCGTCCCCGCGCGAGCGCTTCGAGCACCAGCACCGCCAGGCAACACAGCACCAGCACCCCGGCGAGCATCGTGCCGGCCGTGCCGTCGAACGTCGCCTGGAACTGTTCGTAGATCGCGGTGGTGAAGGTGTCGAACCGGATCATCGAGAACGCACCGAACTCGGCGAGCAGATGCAGCGCCACCAACAGCGACCCGCCGAGAATCGCGAGCCGCAGCTGCGGCAGCACCACCCGGACGAAGACCGCCCCCGGTCCACAGCCCAATGCCCGCGCCGACTCCTCGATCTCGGCGTCGAGGCGGCGCAGCGTGGCGAGCACCGGGAGGTATACGAGCGGGAAGTACGCCAGCGTGGTGATCAGGACACCGGCGAACAGCCCGTGCAGCGACGGAACGACGGTGACCCACGCATAGCTGTCGACGAACGCGGGGATCGCCAGCGGCGCCACGAGGATGGGCGCCCACCAGCGGGCACCCACGAGGGTCGTGCGGGCAACCAACCAGGCGGCGGCGACCCCGATCACGGCGCACAGCGGCACGGTGATCAGCACCAGGAGGCCGGTGTCGACGAGCAGCTCGCCGACACGGGGCCGGAAGACGAGGGTCCGGATGCTGTCCCACCCGGATTCGACGACACCGGTGACGACGAATCCGAGCGGGATCAGCGAGGCCACGACCATCAGTGCCGCGGGGATTGCCACGGCGAGGGGTGGACGTGATCGGGTGGTGCCGCCCGCCGGGATCCGGACGAGCGTGGATGTGACGGTCATGCGGAGCGGCTCAGATCAGGCCGGCATCGGTCATCATCTGCGTGACCTTCGCACTGTCGAGCGTCGACGGGTCGACCGGGGGCGCCTGAAGTTCGACGAGCGGCACGAGCGCGGGGTTGGCGGCGACGTCGCTGCCCACCGGGTATTCGAACGAGGTCCCGGTCTGCAGGATCTCCTGCCCCTTCTTCCCGGTGATGAACTTCAGGAACGCCTGCGCCTGCTGCTGATGTGTGCTCGCGGCGAGCACGCCGCCGCCGGACACGCTGACGAATGCGCCCGGGTCCTCGTTGCGGAAGTAGTGGAGCTGGGTGTTGCTGCTGTTCTCCCCGCCCTTGGCCTGGTCGCCGAACCAGTAGTAGTGGTAGATGACGCCGCCGTCGATCTCTCCGGCATTCACGGCCTTGAGCACCGCGGTGTTGCCCTTGTAGGGCACGGAGCCGGCCTTCATGGCGTCGAGCCACGCGCGCGTCGCGTCCTCCCCGCGCAGCTCGAGCAGCGCGGCGACGATGGCCTGGAAGTCGGCACCCGACGGCGACGCCGCCCACCGGCCCTTCCACTCGGGGTTCTGCAGATCGAGCAGGGACTTCGGCAGTCGGTCGGGGGTGAGGGCCTCGGTGTTGTAGACGAACACCGTCGAGCGAGCGGCGATGCCGGTCCACTTGCCGGTGGACGGGCGGTACTGCTCGGGAACCTGGGCGAGCGTGTCGGGGGCGACGTCGGCGAACAGGCCGGCGTTCTCGACGGCGGCCATGGCCGGCGAGTTCTCGGTGAGGAACACATCCGCCGGGGAGCGGTCGCCCTCGGCGATCAACTGGTTGGCCATCTCGGTGTCGCCGCCGTTGCGGAGATTGACGGTGATGCCGGTTTCCGCGGTGAATTCGTCCACCCATTCCTGGGTGAGCGATTCGTGCTGCGCGTTGTAGACCGTGATCGCGTTCGCGTCTTCGGAATTTCCGCCGGACGTGTCGTTGCTGCATGCCGACAACGTCAGCAGTGCAGCAACGCCCAGCGCCCCGGCTGCCAGGGCGCTGCGGGTCCATCGGTGTCGCGACGGTGTAGTTCTCATGTGTTCCTCCGTGTCGAGCGCAGTTCGATCGCACCGGCGATCGAGTCGAATGCTACGCGCCGACCAAGGTAAGACTCACCGAAGTATCCTCGTCAACGACCGTGCCCTTCAGGTGAATTGGGCGTTTCGCCCGATTTTCACCGATCGTGACGGACCACTCCGGCGCCGGGACGCCACACGTCGACGTGCAACTTCTCGTCGACGGTGACGAGCACGGCCTCGTCGAGGTCGAGCTCGAACAGGTGCATCGGGCCCTCCGGCACCTCCGACGGATACGCCGCGAGGATCGCATCCTTCGTGGCGCCGTGCAGTTCGCGCGCCCGCCCCGCGACCTTCGCGTCGCCTCCCACCATGTCGTGGTGGCCGGGATTGGAATGCAGGGCGTACCGACCGTCCCGCTGCAGGTCGCGGGCCTTCACCGCGCCGTACATCGATCCGATCACGAGCCGGCCGTCGACGATCTCGACCTCGGTGCCGCTGACGCGCGGGGAGCCGTCGCGGCGCAGGGTGGCCAGGACGTGGTGCTTGTGGGCGGCCCAGCGTGCGGCGATCGCGTCCGCGAGATCCGGTGCTTCGGTACGGAACTGTTCCCAAGTTGCCATGCGACCACTGTGCACCCGCACTCTGACATCTCGTGTCAGGGATTCACGTGGTGAGTCGGAATCGGCTCACGCTGTAGCGTGGGCGAATTCCGAATCGGTGAGCGATTCGTCGGCAGGTTGGCGCTGCGTGCGGCGGGGGAGCGGCTCGCGCGGCTCAACCACCCATGATGCGACGCAACTGCCGGCCCTGGGCGACGAGTTCGCCGGTGGGACTGCGTAGTTCGGTGTCGTCGACGCACAGATCCGCGCTCGCCCACGTCGTGTGCTGGCGCAGATGGAACCATTCGCCGGCCGGATCGTGGGCGGCGGGCGCCAGATGCGCCGTGAACTCGGCGGTGGGGATCGGCACCGGCGCGGTCCGCATCGCGAACAGCCCCGGCGGCAGCGCATCGAGCAGCACCGCGGCGCGAACCGCCGGCGGCAACAGCACATCCGGCCGCAGCCGGATCCATACCTCGAACGTCGGATCCGTGCCGCCACCGAACGGGCGGGCCGCGTTGATCGGGCGGATGTCGAGATACTGCGAGAACGGCACGAAGTCGACCGGGATCTCCAGCACCGGCCGGGTCCACGGATCCACGTCGGGCACGGTCGACGGGGACGCCCACCGGGCGGGTTCGATATCCCGCACGAGCCGCACCAGCCCGGTCACCTCACCGTTCCCGAGCGAGGCGCGGGCGCCCGCCGTGCGCCCGGATCGCAGCGACTCGACGTGCACCTCGACCCGCCCGGGCGGCACCGGCGCATAGAAATGCGCGGTGATCGCGGCCGGTACGGCGTCGAGTTCGGCGGCGCTCGCGTGGAGCAGTATCCCGGCGACCAGGCCGCCGTGCAGGCCCCCGAACCCGCGCCACGTGGCGTCGAACGAGGACGGAAGATCGATGGTCAGCGGAGAACTCGTCATCGCACAGGCTCCTGATCGAGGGGTGTGGGCACGGCAGCCGGCCGAACCGTCTAGCTATGAATCCCTATAGTCAGCAACGGTAGAATCTGACTATGGAATTTGCAAGTCAGGACGAGGTGGAAGTGCTCGCATGCCGCCCGGCCGGGTCGGTGAGACCCGCTACAGCAACATGTCTTGACCGCTACGCCGGGTTTCGCGTCCTCAGCGCACCAGCAGCCAGTTCTGATCGTGCCGGTAGAACGTGGAGCGCTTCACCGCGCGGGGGTTCGCGACCCCGTCACGTGTCAGCAGGGCGCCGGGAGAGCCGAGTTGCACCGCACGACCCTCCAGCCACCGGTACCCGCCGAACCAGCGCGGCCGGTCGACGGCCGCCCGCAGCCCGGGCATCGTCGCCGTCGGCTCGATGCGCAGGCCCGGAACCTCGCCGGAGAACAGGCGTGTGTCGTCGACGTAGGCCTCCCCGACGAGATCGGGGCCTTCCCCCTCGACGAGTGCGCGACCCACCAGGGCGATCCCCGCGTCGTCACGGATCAGCGGGACCGACTTGGCCGTGCCCTGCAGCGCCACCGCGGCCGCCTTCGAACCCGTGCGCATCCCGTAGGCCTCGGTCGCCGGGGTGCGCTTCTCGGGCACGTACGCCAGCTCCACACCGAGGCGGTCGGTGCGCATGAGCCGGGTGAGGGTAGCTGCGAACGCGGCATCGCTGCCCACCACGATCAGGCGGGGATCCTCGACCGCCTCGAGGTGGGCGAACACGTCCTCGAAGTCGTCCTTCTCCGGCAGAGCGGGTGCGGATACTGCGGTCACCGGCGTGAGCGCCAACGGTACGGGTGTTTCACCGCATTTGAGCACTACCGGTGTCAACAGGGCTCCTCGCAACTGATCGGGGTCGGGCAGGTGGCCGGGCGTCGACTCCACTGTAGTGAAGCTTCCAGCGGGGTGTGCGCGGCGTTTCGGTGACGCCGGGCACGAAGGGGAACCGGCCGTCCATTAGACTGACGTCCCGGCTACTGCCCGTGGCGGCAGGACCTGCAGGCGAGAGACCGCCCGCACATCGACACCTGCTTAGGAGACCGCGAGATGCCGGCAATCGTCCTGATCGGCGCCCAGTGGGGCGACGAGGGCAAGGGCAAAGCTACCGATCTACTGGGCGGACGCCTGCAGTGGGTGGTGCGGTACCAGGGCGGCAACAACGCCGGCCACACCGTCGTCCTGCCGAACGGTGACAAGTTCGCGCTCCATCTGATCCCCTCGGGCATCCTCACCCCGGGCGTCACCAACGTGATCGGCAACGGAGTCGTCGTCGATCCGGGCGTGCTGCTCACCGAGCTCGCCGGTCTGGAAGAGCGCGGCGTGGACACCTCCCGCCTGCTGCTGTCCGCCGACGCGCACCTGATCATGCCGTACCACGTGGCCATCGACAAGGTCACCGAACGGTTCCTCGGCGCCAAGAAGATCGGCACCACCGGTCGCGGTATCGGCCCCTGCTACCAGGACAAGATCGCCCGCGTCGGCGTGCGCGTCGCCGACGTCCTGGACGAGAAGATCTTCACCCAGAAGGTCGAGGCGGCCCTCGAGTTCAAGAACCAGGTGCTGGCGAAGATCTACAACCGCAAGGCTCTCGACCCGCAGCAGGTCGTCGACGAGGTGCTCGGCCAGGCCGAAGGGTTCAAGCACCGCATCACCGACACCCGGCTCGAGCTCAACCGGGCGCTCGAACGCGGCGAGACGATCCTGCTCGAGGGTTCGCAGGGCACGTTGCTCGACGTCGACCACGGCACCTACCCGTACGTGACCTCCTCGAACCCCACCTCCGGTGGCGCGGCGGTCGGTTCGGGCATCGGCCCCACCAAGATCACCACGGTGCTCGGCATCCTCAAGGCCTACACGACCCGCGTCGGCTCGGGCCCGTTCCCGACCGAGCTGTTCGACGACCACGGCGCGTACCTGGCCAAGCAGGGCGGCGAGGTCGGTGTCACCACCGGCCGTGCCCGCCGCACCGGCTGGTTCGACGCGGTCATCGCCCGCTACGCGACGCGCGTCAACGGCATCACCGACTACTTCCTCACCAAGCTCGACGTGCTGTCGAGCCTGGACACCATCCCGATCTGCGTCGCCTACGAGGTGGACGGCGTGCGCGTCGACGACATGCCGATGACGCAGACCGACATCCACCACGCCAAGCCGATCTACGAGGAGATGCCGGGCTGGTGGGAGGACATCTCGCAGTGCCGCACCTTCGAGGAGCTGCCGAAGAACGCGCAGAACTACGTGCTGCGGCTCGAAGAGCTGTCCGGTGCACGCATCTCGTGCATCGGTGTCGGACCGGGCCGCGACGAAACCATCGTGCGCCACGACGTGCTGGCCTGACGTCGGTAAACAGTCGGTTTCGTGGTGTTCGCGGAGTTGCTGTAGGCGCCCCCTGCCGGGACTAGACTCCTGGCCATGAGTCAGACTTGGCCGCTGATTCAGCGGCAGGGGGAGTTCGACATCATACTTCGGGCACTCACTGCCGACGCCGGTACGTGTGGGGTGGTGCTGACCGGTGCCGCCGGTGTCGGCAAGACCACTCTCGCGCGGTTCGCGACCGCGTCTCTGCCGGGTGGGGTGCGCTGGGTGGCCGGCACCGAATCCGCGCGCAGCATTCCGCTCGGTGTGTTCGCGCACCTGGTGGGATCGGCCACTTCCCGCGATCCCGTCAATTTCCTTGCCGCCGCCCGCGAAGCGCTGCTCGCGGACGGTACCGGCATCGTCATCGGCGTCGACGACGCGCACCTGCTCGACCAGCTCTCGGCGACCTTCCTGCACCAGCTCGCCATCGACGGGGTCGCCCACATCGTCGCGACCGTCCGCACCGGCGAATCGGTACCGGACGCGGTGACCTCGTTGTGGAAGGACGGCTATCTCGAGCACCTCGAGCTGACGC
This sequence comes from Rhodococcus sp. NPDC003382, assembly GCF_053589135.1. NCBI lineage: Bacteria > Bacillati > Actinomycetota > Actinomycetes > Mycobacteriales > Nocardiaceae > Rhodococcus > Rhodococcus sp. NPDC003382. The sequence goes on along the minus strand of NZ_JBSFRH010000066.1, from coordinate 23,318 downwards.
CGTTCAGCCGCGAGCAGAGCACCCAGTACATCGAATCGGTGCTCGGCGGCACCCTCGAGGAACTCAGCGCCGACCGCATGTGGGAGGCGTCCGGCGGGAACGCCCTGTTCCTGCGGCATCTCGTCGAAGGCGCACTCGAAGCCGGCACCCTCCGCGAGAAGCGCGGTGTCTGGCAGCTCCGCGGGCGCGCGGCGATCACCTCCGAACTCGCCGCCCTGCTCGAGGGCCGCATCGAGCAGCTGCCCGAGGATGTGCTGCGCTGCCTGCAGCTCCTCGCGTTCTGCGAACCCATCGATCTCGACACGCTGGCGTCCATCGCGAGCGAGGACGCCATCGAGGAGGCAGAGAAGCGCGGCCTGATCCGCATCCACGAGGACGGCCCGCAGCTCGAGGTCCGCTACGCGCATCCGTTGTTCAGCGAGGTGATCCGTGCCGGCGTCGGCCGGGCCGCGGCACGCCGCCTGCGCGGCACGCTCGTCGAGGCGCTGCAGTCCTCCGACCTGTCCACCCCGGCCGCCCACATCCGGCTCACCGAACTCGCGCTCGAGAGCGACCGCGCACCCGATATCGAATTGCTGACCTCGGCGGCGCGCAGCTCGATCCGGCTCGCCGACTTCGGCCTCGGTGAGCGTTTCGCGCGTGCCGCGGTGCGTGCCGGGGGCGGCTTCGACGCCGCGCAACTGCTGGCCCGCACGCTGCTGTGGCTCGGCCGGTGCGACGAGGCCGAGACGCTGCTGGCCGGATTCGATCCGGACGACCTCGACCCGGCACAGTTGTTGCGGTGGGGCATGCCCCGCGTCGCCAACCTGTTCTTCGGCAAGGGGGACGTCGCGACGGCCGAGCAGGTCCTCGCAATGCTCCGGGAGCGCGTGGAACATCCCGCGCTGGCACTGGCGGTGCGCGCGCTGACGGCGACCTGCGCGGTCTCACGGAACCGGCTCGAGGAAGGACTCGCCGAGGCGGAAGCGGTCATGGCCGAACCGGATCTGCTGCCCTGGGCCGTCGAATTCGCCACCTACGCGCAACTATGGGGATACGGGGTGGCCGGGCGCAGCTCGGACGCGTGCGCGGCCGCGGCGCGCAACGACACCATCGCCGACAAGGTCGACGGACTGTTCCGGTACATGCCCGCGGTGGCGTCGGTGAATGCCCAGCTCTTCGCGGGCGAGCTGGAGGCCGCGGAACGCCGGGCCCGCAAGTTCCTCGACAGCGCAAGCAGTCTCGAATATCTCGCGTGGGGGCAGGCCAGTGTCGTGGTCGCCCTCGTCGAACTGGCGCGCGGGAAGGTCGCCGACGCGGCGCGCCGCCTCGAGCAGGCGATCGCGGCGCTGAGCGTCGGCCCGCCGACGAACGCGATCGCGTGGGTGTTCCCCGCATACGCACCACTGGTCGTGGCGTATTCGCTGCTGGGCCGCACCGGCGACGCCGAGGCGATGCTCGAGATCGCGGACCGTCGCAACAGCCCGCTGCTGCTCAACGCGGTGCAGCACGAGCTCGCTCGCGCCTGGCTCTACGCGGCCCGCGGCGAACTGTCCCGCGCGCTCGCCACCGCCCGCTCGGTCTCCGAAAAAGCCGCTGCCAGTGGACAGTACGGTGTCGAGGCCATGGCGTTGTACACCGCGATGCGATTCGGCGACACCACCACCGCTCCGCGGCTCGCCGAACTGGCCGAGATCTGCGACGGACGCCTGGTGCCCCTCGCCGCCGCGCAGGCCGCGGCGGTCGCGGCGGCGGACCACTGCAAACTCGTCGAGATCGCAGGCGAATACGAGTCCATCGGGATTCCGATCGACGCCGCCGACGCCTACGCCCAGGCGGCGCAGGCGGCGATGGCCGCGGGCCGCCGGAACGAGGCGCTCGATGCCGCGGCCGCCGCGAACACCATCGCCGAGAAGTGCGACCACGTAACCACACCCGCGATTCTCGATGCGGCACAGCCGCTTCCGCTCACCAAGCGGGAACGGGAGATCGCGACGATGGTGGCGACCGGGCTCAGCAACCAGGAGATCGCCGATCGGCTGTTCCTGTCGGTGCGCACCGTCGAAGGGCACATCTACCGGGCCTGCACGAAACTCGGCGTCTCCGACCGTGCGCAACTGGGAGAGGCGCTGCGCAAGCGGCACTGAGCAGCAGGCGGGGATCGTCAGAACAGGGTCGGGTCGTCGAATCCCGGTGTGTGTTCGAGGGCGAGGAGTTCGCGCTTGGTGACGATGCTGCCCGGCGCCGAGAACCCGCCGATGGCCCCACCGGCCGCGAGAACCCGATGGCACGGCACGACGATCGGAACCGGATTGCGGCCCAGTGCCTGGCCGACGGCCTGGGCCCCGCCGGGTCGTCCGAGTGCCGCGGCCACCTCGCCGTAGGTCGCTGTCGAACCCGGATCGAGGGATCGCGTGTATTCGTAGACAGCGCAGTCGAATTCGGAGACGTCGCGATAGTCCACGGGCACCCACCGCAGATCGTCGGCGGCTCCGGCCAGATGTGCCGTCACCGCCTCGACGATCGGCGCGATCGCCGGCGGCAGGGAATTCTCCACGGCGGTGGGGAAACGGCGCCGCACCTCGTCGCGGGTCGGTTCCGGTGCGGGTTCGGGCAGTTGGATCCCGACGACGCCGGTCGCCGACCAGACGATCGCGCACGTGCCGATCGCGGTGTCGAACAACGCGAACGATGTGTGCAGGGGCTCTCGGGTCTCGGTGGTGCCGGGTTCGGTCACCGCCCCAGTATGAACTGGACCTCCGACAGATGGCCACTGGTGACGACTGGACTGACATACTGGACCGGTGATGATTCGCGCGATCGGCGCAGGCTCCCTGGCGCGGGACCTGGGCAACTGGCAGGACACGGACGACGCGCGCCCCGCGTACCGGGCGCTCGCCGACGGCATCCGCCTGCTCGTGCACGACGGCCGCGTGCCGCTCGGCGTGGCACTGCCCAGCGAACGGGAACTCGCGGCCGTGCTGTCGCTGAGCCGGACCACCATCACCTCCGCGTACACCGTCCTGCGAGAGCAGGGATACCTCCACAGCCGGCAGGGTGCCCGCAGCGTCGTCGCGAAACCGGCCGACGCATCGCGTCCGGTGGGGAACCGGGACCGGACCGCTCCACCCGTCGGCGACGTGGTCGACCTGAGCGACGCGTCGATGCCGGCGCCGGGACCGGAGATCGAAACCGCCTACGCGGCGGCGCTGCGGGCGATGCCCGCCTACCTGACCGGCCACGGGGTCGAACCGATCGGCATCCCGAGCCTGCGAGAGGTCATCGCGCAGCGCTACGCCGAGCGCGGGCTCCCCACCACCGTCGACCAGATCATGGTCACGACCGGGGCCCAGCACGCGCTGCGACTGCTGCTCGGGGTGCTCACCGACCCCGGCGACCGCGTCGTCGTCGACCACCCCACCTACCCGAACGCGCTCGAGGCGATCCGGCGGCACGGCGCCCGCCCGATCCCGGTGCCGGTGCGGCCGGAAGGCGGCGCCGACGGCGGCTGGGACCCCGACGGGCTGCGCAGCGCCGCCCGCCAGACCGCGGCGCGCATGGCCTATCTGATCCCCGACTTCCACAACCCGACCGGGCTGTGCCTCGGGGAGGACGGTCGCGCCGAACTCGCCCGCATCGCCCGCGAGACCCGCATGACCGTGGTCGTCGACGAGACGATGGTGGATCTGTGGCTCGACGCGCCCCCACCCCCGTCGGTGGCGTCCTACGCGCAGGCTCTCGGCCACGGCGAGTCGGTCGTGACCATCGGCTCGACCGGCAAGTCGCTGTGGGGTGGTCTGCGGGTCGGCTGGATCCGAGCCGACCGCGACCTGATCACCCGGCTCACCGGCGCCAGAACGGCAGTGGACCTCGGTACCCCGGTCATGGAGCAACTGGCTGCGGCGCACCTGCTCGCCGACGTCGACGACCTGCTCGCCGGGCGCCGCGCCCGGCTGCGGGACCAGCGGGCGGTGATGCTCGAGGAACTCGGGGCACGCCTGCCGGGGTGGGAGTGCTCGGTGGGGCGAGGCGGCATGTCGTTGTGGGTGCGCATGCCCGAGCCGGTGTCGACGGCATTGGCCGCGATCGCCCCGAACCACGGGGCGCTGCTCGTCGCCGGCCCGAGATTCGGGGTGCAGGGCGCGTTCGAGCGGTTCGTGCGCCTGCCGTACACGCGGGAGCCCGACGATCTGCGCCGTGGGGTCGCGGCGGTCGCAGAGGCCTACCGCGCGCTCGCGATCGGCCGTGACCTCACCGAACCCCGCCTGGTGGTCTGATCGTCGCGGGTTCGGGAGCGGACCGTGGCCCGCATGTCGTTCGCTGACGTTATCCTCGATGACAACGGGAAGAAATGAGCATCGGCACTGCGAACGAGATTCGAGGGCGACCGTGTCCGGGCCGGATCCGCTGTCCACGCAGCGCGACGTCGGAGCCGACGTCGCATCGGAACTCGCCCTTGCCGGATTCGTGGACGCGTACGAAATCGGCCGTGGCGGTTTCGGAATCGTGTATCGCTGTCACGAGGTCGCGCTCGACCGGACGGTCGCGGTCAAGGTTCTGACCTCGCACCTCGCGCCGGACAATCTGGAACGCTTCCTCCGCGAGCAACGCGCCATGGGCCGCCTGTCCGGGCATCCGCACATCGTCAACGTGATGCAGGTCGGGACCACCGTGTCCGGTCGGCCGTACCTGGTGATGCAGTACCACCGCCGGGATTCGCTGGACGCCCGGATCCGCCGCACCGGCCCGGTCGGGTGGGAGGAGACCCTGCACCTGGGGGTCGCGCTGGCCGGGGCGCTCGAGACCGCCCACCGGCTCGGCATCCTGCACCGCGACGTCAAGCCCGCGAACATCATGCTCACCGAGTTCGGGGAACCGCAGCTCACCGACTTCGGGATCGCGCGGATCCGCGGCGGATTCGAGACGGTGACCGGCGAGATCACCGGGTCGCCGGCGTTCACCGCACCCGAGGTGCTGGCCGGGCACACACCGACACCGGCGTCGGATGTCTACAGCCTCGCCGCGACACTGTTCTGCGCGCTCACCGGGCACGCCGCATTCGAACGCCGCAGCGGCGAGAAGATCGTCACCCAGTTCGTGCGGGTGAGCACCGAACCCATCCCGGATCTGCGCGAGGAGGGTGTGCCCGACGCCCTCTGCGCGGCGATCGAGCAGGCCATGTCGGCCGATCCGCGGGACCGGCCCGCGACCGCCGCGGAATTCGGTGAGCAACTGCGCGAAATCCAGGCACAGCAGGGCCTGGTCGTCGACGAGTTGTCGATCGCCGGTGCCTCCGACCATGCGCACGAGCCGCTGGTGTCCGGGAGCACAACCGGGACGAGCGGACGCAGCGTCCGGCGCACCGGAGCGGCCTCCCGGGTCACCACCCCGCCGGCCCCGGCCACCCGATTCCGCCCGCCGGTGCCGACCCGCCGGCTCGTGGCCCGGCGCAGACTGCTCGCTCTGCTCGGCGGTGAACGCCGTCGGCGCCTGATCGCCGTGCACGCGCCACCGGGCTTCGGCAAGACGATGCTGGCGTTGCAGTGGCGCTACGTGCTCGACAACAGCGGCGTCCCGGTCGCGTGGCTGAACGTCGATCGGGACGACAACAACGTCGTGTGGTTCCTCACGCACCTCGTCGAAGCGTTCCGTCAGGTCCGCCCGGAACTGGTCGGGGACCTCACGCAGACGCTTTCCGAACACGGCGACGAGGCCGAGAGGTATGTGCTCACCTCGCTGATCGACAGGATCCACGCGGCCGGGGAACGAGTCGTGATCATCCTCGACGACTGGCACCGCGTCACCGACCGGGCGACCGTCGCGGCGATGGGGTTCCTGCTGGACAACTGCTGCCGCCATCTGCAGGTGATGGTCGTCGGACGGACCCGGGCGGGACTTCCGATGAGCCGGATGCGGGTGCGTGAGGACCTCATCGAAATCGATTTCCACGAACTGCGTTTCAGCGTCCAGGAGGCTCGCGAATTCCTCGTGGACCAGTGCTGCCTGGCACTCGACGACGAACGCGTGGCGGCGCTGACCGCGGCGACGGACGGCTGGCCGGCGGCGCTGCAGCTGGCCTCGATGTCGCTGTGCGGGCTCGACGACCCGGACGACTTCATCACCCATCTGTCCGGCCGTCACCGCGACATCGGCGAGTTCCTCACCGAGAACGTCCTGGCCTCGCTGGAACCGGAACTCGTCGACTTCCTGCTCACCGCGGCCGTCACCGAACGCACCTGCGGAAGCCTCGCGTCCGCACTCAGCGGGCACGAGCGCGGGCAGGCGATGCTCGAGGAGATCGAGGAACGCGACCTGTTCCTGCACCGCGTGGACCAGGAGGGGAGGTGGTTCCAGTTCCAGCCGTTGTTCGCCGAGTTCCTGCGCCAGCGTCTCGAACGGGATCATCCCGAGCAGTTGCTGCAATTGCATCGCAGCGCTTCACAGTGGTGCGAGAAACACGACATGCTCATCGAGGCCGTCGACCATGCGCTGGCGACGGGTGACGACGAGCGCGCCGTCGACCTCGTCGAACGCAACGGCCGCCGGCTTCTCGAAAACGGCCGGGGATCGGTTCTGCTCGGTCTCGTCGAGAAGCTGCCCATGGCGGAAGTGACGCGTCGGCCCCGACTGCAACTGGCGATCGCGTGGGCGAACGTCGTCACCCACCGCCCGCAGCCGGGACTGCGGGCACTCGGTCTCGTCGAGAGCGGAATGGCGTCCGGTGCCGTCACGGGCGAGGAAGCCGCGGACATGGTCGTGGAGGTGGAGGTGATCCGCGGTCTCATCGACGTGCGCGCCGATCGGAGCGGGCGCAGCGCCGACATCGTCGAACACTGCCTGGCCCGGGCCGAGACCCTCCCGTCCGTGGTGGTCTCGACCGGACTGAACACCGCCACGTTCGACGCCGTGTACCGCGGGGAATTCGACGAAGCACGTCGCCTGCAGGAACTCGCGCGGCCGTATCACGAACTCAACGCCGGACCGTACAACCTGATGCACGGGCACACCCTGCTCGGTCTCGCCGCATTCGAACAGCTCGACGTCGACACCGCCGCCGAGCACTTCCGGGACGCCCTGGCCCTGTCGCGGCGCGTCGGCGGCCGGCACTCGTCGGCGGCTCTGCTCGCGGGATCGGTTCGCGGTGAGTTCCTGTACGAGAGAGGCGAACTCGACGAGGCGGCGCGACTGCTCGACGACGGTTACGCGCTCGGTGCCGAAGGCGGCGTCGTCGACTTCAAGATCGCCCGGTTCGTCGTCGGCGCGCGCATCGCCGCGGTACGCGGCAACCGCGACATCGCGGCCGAACGGTTGCGCGACGGCGCCGACGCGGCCGCGAGCATGCACCTCGACCGGCTGGCCGCGGCCGTCGAGAACGAACGCATCCGGTTGGACCTGTCGCCGGTGCGCCGGCCGCGACCGGTCGCGCGGTACGGGGCCGACCGACCCGAAAGCGGAACCGCCCTGCTGACGGCGCAGATCGACGACGCGACCGCGATCCGGCTCCTGCTGGCCGACCCCACCGCCGAGCACACCGACCTCGCCAGCCGTTGGGCCTCGGAGTGGGTGCAGAGGTGGCGGGACGGCGCTTGGCCCCGGAGAACCCTGCTCGCCGAACGGCTCCTGGTGGCGTGCCTCGCCGCGGCGGGGCGCGACGACGAGGCCGCCGACCTGCTCGCGAAGGTGGCCGACGTCGCCGCGCGCGCGGGACTGGCCCGCCTCCTACCGGACGGCGGCCCGTACGTGATCGAGGTGACGCGGCGCGTCCTCGACGACATCCGTGCCGACCGGGCACGCCCGGGATGGCCCGCCGTGCCGCCCTCGTTCCTCGAGGCAGCGGTCACGGCGGGGTCCGTACATCGGGCCTAGCGACTCAGGTCCAGACGGTCTCGATGTCGGTGGCCTCGCCGGCCGGCGGAATGGGCGCACCCGCGGGCGTGCGCGAGAAGCGCGGCGCCGGCGCGTGCTGCGTGACCCCGTCGAGTTCGATGAGCGAACCGCGGGCGGCGATGTGCTCGTTGTTCGGTGCCTCGGCCCAGGTCAGGACCGGGGACACACAGGCGTCGGTGCCCAGGAAGATCTCCGACCACTCGTCGCGGGTCTTGGTGAGGAACGTCTCGGTGAACAGCTTCTTCATCTCGGGCCAGGCCGACCGGTCGAGCTGCTGCGGCAGGTTCGCCGCATCGAGTCCGAGGCCCTGCAGCAGCAACGCGTAGAACTGCGGCTCGATCGCCCCGACCGCCATGTATTTGCCGTCCGAGGTCTCGTACACGTCGTAGAACGGTGCGCCGGTGTCGAGCAGGTTCGTGCCCCGCTCGTCCGACCACACGCCGCGGCCGCGGAACGCCCACATCATGTGCGAGAGCGCGAGCGCGCCGTCGACCATCGCCGCGTCGACGACCTGCCCCTTGCCGGACGTCTGCCGCTCGACGAGCGCGGAGAGGATGCCGAAGATCAGGAACATCGAACCGCCACCGAAGTCGCCGACCATGTTCAGCGGCGGCACCGGACGCTCACCCTCGCGACCGATCGCGTGCAGCACACCGGTGAGCGAGATGTAGTTGATGTCGTGACCGGCGGCGTTGGCCAGAGGGCCTTCCTGACCCCAGCCGGTCATGCGGCCGTAGACCAGACGCGGGTTGCGGGCCAGCGCGACGTCGGGGCCGAGACCCATGCGCTCGGTGACGCCGGGACGGAATCCCTCGATCAGGACGTCGGCGCGCTCGATGAGCCCGAGCACCTTCTCGACCTGCTCGGGATCCTTGAGGTTGGCCTCGACGACCGTACGGCCGCGCTGGATCTGGTCGCGGTGACCGGCGGGCGGGATCAAGCCGGGACGCTGGACGCACACGACGTCGGCGCCGAGATCGGCGAGCAGGGTCGCGGCGTGCGGACCCGGGCCGAGACCGGCGAACTCGACGACGCGGATACCCGCGAGCGGACCCTTCTTCTCAACAGCTTCAGCGGACACTCGGCGAACCTCACTCGGGACGTTGGGACCTGTCTCCGGTGAGGTTACCTTTAGCGATCGTTAGATGTGCCGGGGGTCACCCTTCGTACAGGTCGGCCTCGCCGAGTCGGGTCGCTTCGAGCGCGTGCTCGAGCGTCGGGTGCCGGTAGACCGAGACCACCTGGTCGTCGACCACCCGGAAGGCCAGTGCCTCCTCGACCGCTTCGTCCGGTGCGGACGCCCACGTCGCGGTCTCCTCGACGACGACGATGCCGCCGTGCACGTACATCCGGCCCGGGGTGAGCGTCACGCCGGCCGTCGTCGCCCATTCCCGGAGCTCGTCCAGGCCCTGATCCTCGTCGTCGTCGTCCGTCGGCAGGACGATGTCGTCGCTGGACAGTTCCAGCAGTGTCTCGACGTCGTTGTCGTTCACGGCGTCGTGCCAGGCGAGGACGGTGGCGATCTCCGAGGTGCTCATAACCGCAGATGCTAGTCAGTGGCAGGGGGCGGTGGGTGAATGTCGTGATTCGGTTGCCGGTGCCGGAGGCGGGGGAGCACAGTGGATTGCATGACGATCAGCGGCCAACTCGTGGGTTTCGTGCCGAGCACCGATCTCGATGTCTCGGAAATGTTCTATGTCGACACGCTCGGATTCCGGAAGATCGCCCGCGACCACTTCGCCCTCGTGCTCGACGGTGGCGGCGGCACGCCGGTGCGGGTGACGCTGGTGCAGTCCCGGGCCGACACCGGTTACACGGTGCTGGGCTGGCAGGTCGCCGACATCAACGCCTCCGTCGAGGCGTTGCGGGACAAGGGCGTCGACCTCGTCCGATACAAAGGTATGGATCAGGACGACCACGACGTCTGGACGGCCCCGGACGGCATGCGGGTCGCCTGGTTCCGCGACCCGCACGGCAACGTGCTGTCGTTGACGCGGCCGCCGGCCTGACCGGCGCCGTCGCGGCGGGTCACCCGCCGAGGAAACTGCCCCACACGAATCCGGCGAGCAGGACCGAGAACCCGCCCATCTCGCCGACGATGAGCGCGGTCATCGCGACGGTCGTGGTCCGGTCCGGACGCTCGAACTGGTTGGTGGTGTCGCGCAGTGCGCCGTGCACGATGTAGCTGCCGATCGCGATCACGAAGAACGCCACCAGCACTCCGGCGGCGACCAGGTTCACCGCCGTCGGCCACGCGCTCGACTCGACGAACACCGCGGTGAGCAGCGTCGCGAACGAGTACAGCAACGCCGAACGGTGTGCGATGTCGACGTACGGGTGCGCGAGATGGTTCTCCGACGTGACCATCTGCCGGTACTTCCATACGCCGAGGCCGAGCGCGAGCAGGAAGATCAGCCCCGCGGCGAGCACCGTCAACTCCGTATCGATCCCCACATCCATCGCGCAAGTATGGCGGCGGGTGCGGGGTTGCACCAGATTCAGCTGCAGCCGCTGGTGTTTCCGCACGACGGACATGCATGGCACGAACCGGAGCGCTGCATCCGGACCCCGCACTGCATGCAGTACGGGGCGTCCGACTCCCGGCCGGAGGTGCCTGCATGGCCCTGGCGGGTGTCGGTGACCGTCTCGGCGGTCTCGGTGCTGCCGGGCAACCGGTCCGACCGTTCCGAGGTGGTGTGGATCCCCAGATCCATACGGACGTCCGGTTCCAGGTAGTCGATCGCGAGCCGCCGGAAGATGTAATCGAGGATCGACGTGGCCAGCCGCAGGTCGGGATCGTCCGTGATGCCCGCGGGCTCGAACCGGGTACTGGTGAACGCCCGCACGAACGTGCTCAACGGAACCCCGTACTGCAGGCCGTAACTGACCGACATCGAGAACGCATCCATGATCCCGGCCAGGGTCGAGCCCTGCTTCGACACGCGCAGGAACATCTCCCCGGGCCTGCCGTCGTCGTACTCGCCGATCGTGAAGAAGCCCTTGCAGTCCGCGACCCGGAACTCGAAGGTGCGCGAATTACGGGTCCGCGGAAGGCGTTCGCGCCGCGGGGCCGGCACCGCCGCATCCGGAACCGCGGTCCCCGGGACCGCCGCTGTCGACGTCGCCTGCGTCGGTGCGCCCGACAACGGTTGTCCGAGCTTGCAGTTGTCCCGGTACACCGCGACCGCCTTGAGCCCCAGTCGCCAACTGTCGAGGTACAGATCCTCGATGTCGCGCACGGTCGCGGACTCGGGCAGGTTCACCGTCTTCGAGATCGCACCCGACAGGAACGGCTGCACCGCAGCCATCATCAGCACATGCCCGCGCGGCTCGATCACGTTGTCGCCCATCGATGTCGCGAACACCGCGCGATGCTCGTCGCGGATGTGCGCGGCGTCCGTCAGGGTGCGACGGGTATCCAGGTGGGTCACCACGTCCGCGACCTGCGCCGGGGTGTAACCGAGTCGCGACAGGGCGCGCGGCACCGTGCGGTTGACGATCGACAGCGTGCCACCGCCGACCAGCTTCTTCGACTTGACCAGCGCCAGATCCGGTTCGATACCCGTTGTGTCGCAATCCATTGCGAGACCGATCGTGCCGGTCGGGGCGAGTACCGTCACCTGGCTGTTGCGCACACCGTGCTCGGCCGCCCCCGCGACCGCCTCGTCCCAGCTCTCCCGGGCCGCGGCGAGCACCGGACCGGGAGCGAGATCGGCGTCGACGTCGTCGAGTGCGCCGCGATGCCGCGCGAGCACGGCGAGGGTCGGCTCCCGGTTCTCGGCGAATCCGTCGAACGGCCCCAGCCGCTCGGCCAGGCGCGCCGAGACCGCGTAGGCGTGCCCGGTCATCAGGGCGGTTATCGCCGCGGCGTACGCGCGGCCGGCATCGCTGTCGTAGGGCAGGCCCGAAGCCATCAGCAACGCACCGAGATTCGCGTATCCCAACCCGAGCTGGCGGAACCGCCGCGAGGTCTCACCGATCCGCCCGGTCGGATAGTCGGCGCGGCCCACGAGAATCTCCTGGGCGGTGATGAGTACCGCCACCGCATGCCGGAACCCGTCCACGTCGAACGTGCCGTCCTCGAGCAGGAACGTCAGCAGGTTCAGGCTCGCCAGGTTGCATGCGGAAGCGTCGAGATGCATGTACTCCGAGCACGGATTCGACGCATTGATCCGGCCGGTCACCGCCGCGGTGTTCCAGCGGTTTATGGTGGTGTCGAACTGGATGCCCGGGTCCGCGCACTCCCACGCGGCAGATGCGATGCGCCCGAACAACTCTCGTGCCGACACGGTACGCACCGTCGAGCCGGTGGTGACCGCCCGCAGCGGCCACTGCGCGTCGTCGACGACCGCCTGCATGAACTCGTCGGTGACCCGCACCGAGTTGTTGGCGTTCTGGTACTGCACCGAATGGCTGTCGCGGCCGTCGAGTCCCATGTCGAAACCCGCGGCGTCGAGCACGCGGGCCTTACGTTCCTCGATGGCCTTGCACTCCACGAACTCCTCGATGTCGGGATGGCCGACGTCGAGGATCACCATCTTCGCGGCCCGCCGGGTCTTGCCGCCGGACTTGATGGTCCCGGCCGAGGCGTCCGCGCCGCGCATGAAACTGACCGGGCCCGACGCGGTACCGCCCCCACCCAGGGGTTCGGCGGACGACCGGATCCGGGACAGGTTGACCCCGGCCCCGGAACCGCCTTTGAAGATCACCGCCTCCTGCCGGTACCACTCGAGTATCGAATCGATGCTGTCGTCGACCGACAGGATGAAACAGGCGCTGGCCTGCTGCGGAACGTCCGGGACGCCGATGTTGAACCACACCGGGCTGTTGAACGACGCCTTCTGGTGCAGGAGCAGGTACGTCAGTTCGGCCGCGAACGCCTCCGGGTCGTCGAGGTGGCCGTCCGCGGTGCCCCACGCGGTGATGGTGTCGACGATGCGGGCCACGACGTCGCGCAGCGAGGTCTCCCGGCCCGGCGAGCCCAGTTCGCCGCGGAAGTATTTCTGGCTGACGATGTCCGTCGCGTTCTGCGACCAGTCGGACGGGAATTCGACATCCTTCTGCTCGAACACCACCGCGCCGGTGCCGTGGTGCACGATGCGGGCGTCGCGCCGCTGCCAGTCCACCTCGTCCGCGGGATCACGGCCGGCGGTGGTGAAGTGCCGGACATCGGCGGCGGTGAAATCCCGCACGTCGGCGCGGCCGATGTCGGGCGCGTCACCGTCGTGCTCGTGCGTCCTGCTGTCCGTCTGGCTACTGCCCATCGCATCCTCCCGGAACGAACGCCGGTGCCACATATAGTCCCACCATGATCTCACCGCGTCTCGGCACTCCGCTGTCGCCGAATGCCACTCGTGTCCTCATGCTCGGCGCAGGCGAACTAGGGAAAGAAGTCACCATCGCGCTGCAACGGCTGGGTGTGGAGGTGGTCGCCGTGGACCGGTACTCGAACGCGCCCGGGCAGCAGGTCGCGCATCGCGCCCACACCGTCGACATGGGTGACCCCCAGGCGCTCCTCGCGATCATCGAGGCCGAACGACCCGACCTGGTGGTCCCCGAAATCGAGGCCATCGCCACCGACGCGCTCGCCGTCGTCGAGGAACGCGGGCTCGCCGAGGTCATTCCCACCGCACGCGCCACGCAGCTGACCATGAACCGGGAAGGAATCCGGCGTCTGGCCGCCGAGGAACTGGGCCTGCCCACCTCGCCCTACCGGTTCGCCGAATCGCTCGCGGAGGTGCTCGCCGCAGCCGAGGCGGTCGGCTATCCGTGCGTCGTGAAGCCGGTGATGTCGTCGTCGGGGAAGGGACAGTCGACGGTGCGGTCCGCCGACGAGATGCCCGCCGCCTGGGACTACGCCCTGGCCGGGGGGCGCATCAACCACGGCCGGGTCATCGTCGAAGGGTTCGTGGACTTCGACTACGAGATCACCCAGCTCACGGTCCGCGCGGTCGGTGACTCCGGCGACGTCGAGACGTTCTTCTGCGAGCCGATCGGGCACGTGCAGAGCCGCGGCGACTACATCGAGTCGTGGCAGCCGCAGCCGATGAGCGAGGCGGCGCTGACCCGGGCACGGGAGATCGCGGCGGCGGTCACCGGCGCGCTCGGCGGCCGCGGCGTGTTCGGTGTCGAGCTGTTCGTCAAGGGCGACGAGGTGTACTTCTCCGAGGTCAGTCCCCGCCCGCACGACACCGGCCTGGTCACCCTGCGCAGCCAGCGGCTGTCGGAGTTCGAACTGCACGCCCGCGCGATCCTCGGGCTCCCGGTCGACACGTCGCTGCTCGCGCCGGGTGCGTCCGCCGTGATCTACGGGGGCGTCGACGCCACCGGTATCGCGTTCGAGGGCGTGACCGACGCGCTGCGCGTGCCCGAGTCCGACCTGCGGTTGTTCGGCAAGCCCGAGTCCTACGCGCGTCGGCGGATGGGGGTGGCCGTGGCCACCGGCCCGGACATCGACACCGCCCGGGCCCGGGCGGGCGAGGCCGCCTCCCTCGTGCGGCCGGTCGCACCGTGAGCGCCGGCGCGGAGGCCCTCGTCGGCCTCGCGATCCTCGTCGGCCTGTTCGGGATCGTCGTGCCGATCCTGCCGGGCACCATCCTGATCTTCGGCGCGATCCTGGTGTGGGCGATCCTCACCGGCGGGACCACCGCGTGGGTCGTGTTCGTGATCGCGACGGTCGCCCTGGTCGTCACCGGCGTCGTGAAGTACACGTGGCCCGGCAAACGGATCCGGCAGGCGGGTGTGCCGACCCGCTCGCTCGTCGTCGGTGGGCTCGTCGGGATCGTCGGATTCTTCGTGGTGCCGGTGATCGGCCTGGTACTGGGTTTCCTGCTCGGCATGTACCTGTCCGAGGCGCAGCGGCACCGCACCCATCGCGGTGCGTGGGATTCGACGGTCGAGGCGACCAAGGCGGTCGGCCTGTCGATGCTCGTGGAACTGCTCGGCGGCCTCATCGCCGCCGGCGCCTGGCTGTGGGCCGTGCTGTTCGTCCTCTGAGCTCCGCGCGTGCTTGCTCAGGCTCGGCCTGCCGTCGTCCTGCCCGGTCTCCGAAACAGAACGAACGGTACACCCAGTCGATCTGATCGAGTGAGTGTACCGTTCGCTCAGGAAAACGGCGGGTCGGCCGCGGGTCAGGCCTTGTGGGGCTCCGACGCGCGGAACATGTCGTCACGCTCGACGACCTTCACGCGCTCGCGGCCCTCGGCCTCGCCCAGGCTGCGCTCGTGCGCGTCGAGGCGGTACCAGCCCTGCCACGTGGTGTACGGCAGCTCCTTGGCCTCGAGGAACGCGACGACGGCGTCCTGGTCGGGCTCGGCCGGGGTGTTGAGGCGGCCCTTGGCGTGGTCCTCGAGCAGGTTCGCGACCGTCTCGTTCGCGTCGCCCTTGGTGTGGCCGATCAGGCCGACCGGGCCGCGCTTGATCCAGCCGGTGACGTAGGTGTGCGGCAGGAACCGGTCGTGGCCCTCGGCGGTCTCGTCGGCGACGACGCGCCCGGCCTCGTTGGGGACGGTGCCGGCCTGGTCGTCGAACGGCAGCTGCGCGATGTTCTGCGACAGGTAGCCCACGGCGCGGTAGACCGCCTGGACCTCCCAGTCGTTGAACCTGCCGGTGCCGCGGACGTTGCCGGTGCCGTCGAGTTCGGTGCGCTCGGTGCGCAGACCGACGACCTTGCCGTCCTCGCCGAGCACCTCGGCGGGCGACTCGAAGAAGTGCAGGAACAGCTTGTGCGGGCGGTCGCCCACGTCGCGGATCGCCCAGTCCTGCAGGGTGTTGGCGACCATGTCGACCTGCTTGGAGTTGCGGCGCGCGAGCTCGGAGCCCTCGTCGTACTCGATGTCCTCCGGATCGACGATGACCTCGATGGTGGGCGAGTGGTCGAGTTCGCGCAGCTCGAGCGGGGTGAACTTGGCCTGCGCCGGGCCGCGGCGACCGAAGACGTGCACCTCGACGGCCTTGTTCTTCTTCAGGCCCTCGTAGACGTTCGGCGGGATCTCGGTCGGCAGCAGTTCGTCGCCGGTCTTGGCGAGCACCCGGGCGATGTCGAGGGCGACGTTGCCGACGCCGAGCACCGCGACCTTCTCGGCCTCGAGCGGCCACTCGCGCGGCACGTCCGGGTGGCCGTCGTACCAGGACACGAAGTCGGCGGCGCCGTAGCTGCCGTCGAGGTCGATGCCGGGGATGTTCAGGGCCCGGTCGGCGTTGGCGCCGGTGGAGAAGATCACCGCGTCGTAGAACCGCTTGAGGTCCTCGAGGGTGAAGTCGGTGCCGTAGTCGAGGTTGCCGAGCAGGCGGACCTGCGGCTTGTCGAGCACCTTGTGCAGGGCGGTGATGATGCCCTTGATGCGCGGGTGGTCCGGGGCCACGCCGTAGCGGATCAGGCCGAACGGCGCCGGCATGCGTTCGAACAGGTCGATGCTGACCCCGGGATCCTGCGCAGTGTCGGACTTCATGAGCGCATCGGCGGCGTAGATACCGGCGGGGCCGGCACCGACGATGGCGACGCGAAGGGGACGAGTCTGATCGGTCATCAGGGGTCAACTACCTCTTCGGAGAACGGACGGACGTGATTCAGCTTAATTTAGGTTGCCCTCTGATGGGCCGACACGGTGCCGCGGCAGACGGGCGGCGAGTGCGTGCAGAACGCAGCTGGGTGGGGAATCGCTTCAGCGACAACACATATGGGCAGACACACGACAGAGGTCGACGGCGAGACGTCGAACGAGGTGTGCGTAGGCCATGAACCAATTCCTACCTCGAGAGGGTTTATTGAGGCAAATGCGCCCCGACCGGCGGCAATCGACCTCCACCTAGGATCGGGGGCATGGCAGACAAGCGACCCGCACCCGAACCGGACCCCGACGAGCCCGAACGCAGCACCGCCGGACCGTTCCTCGGGGCCCTCGCCGTCGTGGTCGTGCTCATCCTCGTCGTCGTCGCCGGGCAGGTCTTCGGACCGTCCGACGAGTCCCTGAGCGACTCCGATCTGGTGTCCCGGACGGTCGACGACTACGTGCGAGCGCACAACGCCGACGACGACGATGCGATGACGCGGCTTCGCTGCGCCGAGCTGCCCGCCGATCAGGCTCCGCTCGCCGACGTCGACGGGGAGGCCACGATCGACAAGTTCGGCACCGTCGACATCGAGGGAGACCGGGGCCGCGTCGAGACCCGCACCACCGTCGACGGAGAGCAGGACACGGTCGTCTGGTCGTTGACGCGCGTCGACGGCGACTGGCGGATCTGCACCGCCTGATTCCCCGCCCGCCTCGCAGGCCCCGACACGTCTGTGGAAAGCTGGTGCGGTGAGCTACGCAGGTGATATAACGCCGCAGCAAGCCTGGGAGCTGCTGCAGGAAAACCCGGATGCCGTGCTCGTCGATGTGCGTACCGACGCCGAGTGGAAGTACGTCGGGGTCCCCGAGACCTCGTCCATCGGTCGCCGCACCGTCTTCGTCGAATGGGTCGGCTACCCGAACGGTGCGCCCAACCCCCGGTTCGTCGACGAACTGCGCGAGGCCGGCATCGAAAAAGGGCCGGTCGTCTTCCTGTGTCGCTCGGGGCAGCGTTCCATCGGTGCCGCCGTCGCGGCGACCGCTGCGGGCCTGACCCCGTCCTACAACGTTCTCGAAGGATTCGAAGGCGCCCTCGACCCCGAGGGTCATCGCGGCGCCCAGGGCTGGCGGGCCGCGGGCCTGCCGTGGAGGCAGTCGTGAGTGCAACTCCCCAGGGTGGCGCGTTCCAGCGGCCACTGCCCGATTCGGTGCGCCCTGCCACGGTCGGTGTCCGCGGCGGCCTGCTGCGCTCCGGATTCGAGGAGACCTCCGAGGCGCTGTACCTCAACTCCGGCTTCGTGTACGAATCGGCCGAGGCCGCCGAGCAGGCCTTCACCGGTGAGGTCGACCACTTCGTCTACTCCCGGTACGGCAACCCGACCGTGAAGATGTTCGAGGAGCGGCTGCGGCTGCTCGACGGCGCGGAAGGCGCGTATGCCACCGCCAGCGGCATGTCCGCGGTGTTCACCGCGCTCGGTGCGCTGCTCGGCCAGGGCGACCGCCTCGTCGCGGCCCGCAGCCTGTTCGGTTCGTGCTTCGTGGTGTGCAACGAGATCCTGCCCCGGTGGGGTGTGGAGACCGTGTTCGTCGACGGCGAGGACCTCGACCAGTGGGAGCAGGCACTGTCGGTGCCGACCACCGCGGTGTTCTTCGAGACCCCGTCGAACCCGATGCAGACCCTCGTCGACGTCCGCAAGGTCTCGGAGATGGCACACGCTGCCGGCGCGAAAGTGGTGCTGGACAACGTGTTCGCCACCCCGCTGCTGCAGCGCAGCCTCGACCTCGGCGCCGACATCATCGTCTACTCCGGCACCAAGCACATCGACGGCCAGGGCCGCGTGCTCGGCGGTGCCATCCTCGGCCCGAAGGACTACATCGACGGGCCCGTGCAGCAGCTCATCCGCCACACCGGTCCGGCGCTGAGCCCGTTCAACGCCTGGACGCTGCTCAAGGGCCTCGAGACGATGCCGCTGCGCGTGCAGCGCTCGGTGGACACCGCGCTCGAAATCGCCCGGTTCCTCGAGACGCAGGACGCGGTGAACTGGGTCAAGTACCCGTACCTCGAATCGCATCCGCAGTACGAACTCGCCCGGTCGCAGATGAGCGGCGGCGGAACCGTCGTCACCTTCGAGCTCGCCGCCGCCGAGGGCGAAGGCAAGAAGAAGGCGTTCGAGCTGCTCAACAAGCTGCGGATCGTCGACATCTCCAACAACCTCGGTGACGCGAAGTCGCTCATCACGCACCCGGCGACGACGACGCACCGCGCGATGGGCCCGGAAGGACGCGCCGCGATCGGCCTGGCAGACGGGGTGGTGCGCCTGTCCGTGGGACTGGAGGATCCCCAGGATCTCCTCGAGGATCTCCAGCAGGCGCTGTCCTGAGCTGGTAAGCCGTGGGCTACGCTGCGGGTGTCCTGTCACGCCGACAGGGCACCCGCTGCGTTTTCGGTGAAGCCGGTGCGAGTCCGGCGCTGTCCCGCAACTGTGAATCCCGTACCTCGGGGGAGCCAGGTCAGCCGGCGTCGCGGGCCGTACGTACTGGTCCTCGGACGAAGGACGGTGGCGTGCCGCAACGCATCCGTTGCAGCCGTGCTGTTTTCGTCCTCCGAGCAACGGAGGATGGCTGTGCCCCTCGACAACACCCGACGGTTGTGCGCCGCCGGCATCACGGTATTCGCCCTCTTCGCCGCCGGGTGCTCCGGTGGCGACGACACCTCACCCGCCGGTGAGACCGACTCGGCTTCCGCCGACGTCCCGCAGGCCATCGTGTCGTTGAGCCCGACCAGCACCGAGATGCTCTACGCCATCGGCGCGGGCGACCAGGTGATCGCCGTCGACGACCGGTCCGACTACCCGGCCGAGGCACCCGTCACCGACCTGTCGGGCTTCACCCCCAACGTCGAGGCGATCCTCGGATACGAACCCGACCTGGTGGTCTCCAACGCCGACACGGCGGATCTCGTCGCCGGACTCGAACAGGCCGGGGTCGAAACCCTGATCCTTCCGGCCGCAGAGGACTTGGACGACACCTACGACCAGATCGAGCAGCTCGGCGCCGCCACCGGACACGTCGGCGAAGCGGCCGAACTCGTCGCGCAGATGAAGACGGACATCGACGAGACCCTCGCCGGCCTCCCCGAACGGGAAACTCCGCTCACCTACTACCACGAGCTCGACAACACCTTCTACAGCGTCACCGACGACACCTACATCGGGCAGATCTACGGGATGCTCGGCCTCAGGTCCATCGCCACCGGTGGCGACGGCTACCCGCAGCTGTCGAACGAGTTCATCCTCGAACAGAACCCCGACGTCGTGTTCCTCGCCGACGGGCAATGCTGCGGCGTGACGCCGGAAGTCGTCGCCGCGCGCGCCGGCTGGAACGAACTCAGCGCCGTGCGCGACGGTCGCGTCTACGTCCTCGACGAGGACATCGCCAGCCGATGGGGTCCGCGCGTCGTGGATCTCGTGCGCGAACTCGCCGCGATCGTCGCGGCAGCACCGGCAGCCCAGCCCACACCGTGACATCGACGCCGCGCCGCCGCGCCCTCGTGCTGGGTGGCGCGGCGCTCGTTCTCCTCGCCGCGATGCT
Organism: Rhodococcus sp. NPDC003382; assembly: GCF_053589135.1. Lineage (NCBI taxonomy): Bacteria > Bacillati > Actinomycetota > Actinomycetes > Mycobacteriales > Nocardiaceae > Rhodococcus > Rhodococcus sp. NPDC003382. The sequence goes on along the minus strand of NZ_JBSFRH010000066.1, from coordinate 3,309 downwards.
CCTCGGGATCCTGGTCGGTCCCGCGGGGCTCACCGCGCGCGGCGTCCTGCTCGACATGGCCGATGCGCTGCCGTTCGTCGACGTCGACTCCGGGTTGTCCACGCGCCAGCAGGCGATCCTGTGGAACATCCGCATGCCGCGCGTGGTTCTCGGTGCCGTGGTCGGCGCGATGCTCGCGATCGCCGGAGCCGCCTACCAGGGCGTGTTCCGCAATCCGCTCGCCGACCCCTACCTTCTCGGAGTGTCGAGCGGTGCGGGTCTCGGGGCGACCCTCGCCATCGTCGTCGGCGGCGCAGCCGGATTCGCCGGGGTGCCCATGGCCGCATTCGCAGGCGGTTTGCTCGCGGTGGCCGCCACGTACATGCTCGGACGCTCCGTCGGCACCGGGCGCACCGAAGTGGTCATCATCCTCGCCGGTGTGGCCGTCGCTGCGTTCGCCAACGCCATCCAGACGTTCTTCATGCAGCTGCACGACGACACGCTGCGTCAGGTGTATTCGTGGATGCTCGGTCGCCTGTCCACCGACGGCTGGTCCGACGTCCTGACAATCCTGCCCTACGTGATCGTGTCGGTCGCTGTCATCGCGCTGCACCGGCGGACTCTCGACGTCATGTCGGTCGGCGACGTCGAAGCGTCGAGTCTCGGCATCGACCCGGCCCGCGTCCGTCTGGTTCTGGTGGGCGTGGCCACTCTCGGCACCGCCGCCGTGGTGTCCGCCAGCGGGCTCATCGGATTCGTCGGCATCGTCATCCCGCACGCGGTGCGCCTCGTCGTGGGTCCCGGCCACCGACTGTTGCTGCCGCTGTCGCTCATGGTGGGTGCGGCCTTCATCGTTCTCGCCGACATCGTCGCTCGCACCGCGATGTCACCGGCCGAACTTCCCATCGGTGTCGTCACCGCCGCGATCGGCGCGCCGTTCTTCCTGTTCGTCCTGCGTCGCAGCCGGGGTGTCGCATGACCGTGACGTGTAAGTCTGTGTCGGCCAAACGCGGAGGAGTCGAGGTCCTCCACGACATCGACCTCGTCGTGTCCGCCGGAACGTGGGTGTCGCTCGTGGGCCCCAACGGTTCGGGCAAGACGACACTGCTGCATTCGATCGCCGGACTGGTCGCCGCGACCGGCGACATCACCGTCGCCGGCGTGACGCCCCGCAAGTCCGGTCGACGCGCGGTGGCGCGGGCGGTCGCGTTGATGCCGCAGCGGCCGATCGTTCCCGAAGGGGTCACGGTGCGGGAACTGATCCGGCTCGGACGCACCGCCCACATTCCGCGTTTCGGCAGCGAGAAGCCGCATGATCTGGAGATCGTCGACCGGGTCATCGCCCGGCTCGAACTCGAAGACTTCGCGCCCCGCTCGGCAACCGAGTTGTCCGGCGGAGAACTGCAACGAGTGGTGCTGGCGCGCGCACTGGCGCAGCAACCCGACGTGCTCCTGCTCGACGAACCCACCAGTGCCCTCGACATCGGTCACCAACAGCAGGTGCTCGACCTCGTCGATTCCATGCGGTGCGAGGAGAACCTGACGGTGATCGCCGCGATGCACGATCTCACGTCCGCGGCCCAGTACGGCCAGCGCCTGGTCCTCCTCGACCGAGGACGCATCGTCGCCGACGGACCGCCCGCCGAGGTGCTCACCGCCGACCGGATCGCGCAGGTGTACGGGGCGCGGGTCGAAGTGCTCGACCGTCGTGACGGCCGGGCGGTACTGCCCCTGCGGGAACGGGAGGACGCGTGATGGAGGTCGTACTCCTCGGGACGGGTGCCGCCGACGGGTGGCCCAACCCGTTCTGCCGTTGCCTCTCGTGCCTCGACGCGGAGCGGCGCGGTGAAATCCGCGGGCAGACAGCGGCTCTCGTCGACGACGTGCTGATGCTCGACTGCGGGCCCGAAGCGCCGCGGGCGGCGGTGCGCGCGGGCCGGACGCTGGCCGGGGTGCGGCACCTGCTGCTCACCCATTCGCACGCCGACCATCTGGGACCCCAGGTGTTGTTGTTCCGGTCGTGGATCGAGGCGGGGCACGAACTCGAGGTGATCGGTCCGGTCGATGCGCTGGACGTGTGCCGTCCCTGGGTGGGGCCGGACGATCCGGTGCGCTTCGTCCCGGTGGCGGCGGGCGACCGTCTGGCGGTGGGGGAGTACGACATACGGGTCCTTCCAGCGCGCCACCGGGTATTCCGCGACGGTGATGCTGTCCTCTACGATCTCGCCGATGCGCGCGGGGCGCGGCTGCTGTGGGCCTGCGACACGGGCGTGTGGCCGGCGGAGTGGTTCGACGGCGTACGCGGCGCGGAGTACGACGCGGTGTTCCTCGAGGAAACGTTCGGTGACCGTTCCGATCTGTCCGACGGGCATCTCGGGTTGCCGGAGTTCGCGACGATGGTCGACGGAATGCGCGGCGTCGGTGCGATCACGGACACGACGGATGTGGTTGCGGTGCATCTCGGTCATCACAATCCTGTGATGGCGGAGCTCGGGGAGCGGTTGCGTAGAAGTGGCGCCCGAGCCGGGCGCGACGGTGAGGTGGTGCACGTGGGCGGCGGCAGTCGCGGTGGGGGACATCGGACGCTGGTGCTCGGTGGTGTGCGGTCGGGGAAGTCCCGACACGCGGAAGAGTTGTGTTCGAAGTTCCCGTCGGTCACGTACGTGGCGACGGGCGGTGTCCGCGAGGGCGACGCCGAATGGGCGCAGCGGGTGGCGTTGCATCGGGACCGGCGACCGGATACCTGGGCGACGATCGAGACGGTGGACGTGGCCGACGTATTGCGGTCGGCGACGACGCCACTGCTCATCGACTGCCTCGGTACGTGGCTCACCGCGCGCTTGGATCTGCACGGTGTGTGGGACGGAGCAGACGTCGCCGCGGTCGACGCAGATATCGACGAATTGCTCAGCGCGTGGCAGGCGTGTGCGGTTCCGGTCGTGGCTGTCACCAACGAGGTGGGTAGCGGTGTGGTTCCGGCGACGGCGTCGGGCCGGCTGTTCCGAGATCTGCTGGGCCGGCTCAATACCCGTGTGGCCGAGGTGTCGGACGCGGTAACCCTCGTAGTCGCGGGCATTCCTGTTTCCTTGCGCTGACCGCTAATACCATGGATGCGTCAATGGAGTCGGGATTTCCGACGTGATCTTGCTCCGTACCTTCGGTGACGTCTATGAAATCGTTATGTACATCGAGCGTGCACAATACCCGGTCATTTTCCGAAATTTCTTGGGATAACTGAGGTTTTCTCACCAGGCGGGGGCTTGTAGGTGAAGAAGCACGAGGGCGGCAGCGGTTATCGCGCCGATCCTCCACGGACACAGACTGATTCGT
>NZ_JBSFRH010000065.1:0-32309 GCF_053589135.1 Rhodococcus sp. NPDC003382 | reverse complement strand
CTGTTTTGGTTGGGGCTTTTTGCTTGGTGGTGTTGGCGCGGCGGGTGCGCCCCGGCTTAAACCCCGTGTGGGGTGTTTTTGTTACAACCCGCTACCGAAACCACGCACGAGCGGGGGTCAGTCCTGGCGGTGCTGCGGTTCCTCCGATGCGGGAGGCGCGAGGTCCGGCGCTGCGGGCGGCACCCAACCGGTCGAGAACTGCTCCGACGCCGGCAGCGCCCCGGGCGTGCCGAATTCCGGTCCTCCGGCCGGTTCCCCGCTCGTGCGCACCGCCGGCTCGACGGGCTTGCGCGCGACGGCTTCGGCCTCGGCGACCGCCTGCGCGACCTCCGGGTCGCGGGCGGTGGTGAACCAGTCGGCGACCTCGGCGGTGTCGTCCTCCGGCCGGGGCAGTTCCTCCTCGACGGCCGTCGGCTCGAAGCGGAAGACCCCGTCGTCACCGGGCGCGCCGAGGGTCTTCGCGAATCCCTTGAGCGCATCACCGAAGTCACTGGGCACCAGCCACACCTTGTTCGCATCGCCCTGCGCCATCTGCGGCAGCGTCTGCAGGTACTGGTACGCGAGCAGTTCGGGTGTCGGCTTACCGGACTTGATCGCCGCGAACACCTTCTCGATGGCCTTCGCCTGGCCCTGCGATTCGAGATACTTCGCGGCCCGATCACCCTGGGCCCGCAGGATCCGGGACTGGCGGTCGGCCTCGGCCTCGAGAATCGCGGCCTGCTTGGCGCCCTCGGCCGAGAGGATCCGTGATTGCTTGTCGCCCTCGGCGGTCTTGATCGCGGCTTCGCGGTGACCTTCGGCGGTGAGGATCATCGCGCGCTTCTCGCGATCGGCCTTCATCTGCTTCTCCATCGATTCCTGGATCGACGGCGGCGGATCGATGCTCTTCAGCTCGACGCGGGCGACCCGCAGCCCCCACCGGCCGGTCGCTTCGTCGAGCACGCCCCGAAGCTGACCGTTGATGGAGTCGCGCGAGGTCAGGGTGTCTTCGAGGGTCATCCCACCGACAACGTTGCGCAGCGTCGTCACCGTCAGCTGCTCGACCGCGGCGATGTAGTTGCTGATCTCGTAGACCGCAGCCTGCGGGTTGGTGACCTGGAAGTACACGACGGTGTCGATGCTCAGCGTCAGGTTGTCCTGGGTGATCACCGGCTGCGGCGGGAACGAGACGACCCGTTCGCGCAGGTCGACCTTCGCGCGGATCCGGTCGACGAACGGCACCAGGAAGGTGAGCTGTCCGGACGCGGTCCGGTAGTAGCGACCCAGCCGTTCGATCACCGCGGCCTCGGCCTGCGGAATCAGCGCGACCGACTTGACCACGACCAGCACCACGAGTGCCACCAGGACGGCGAGCACGATCAACGCTTCCATCGTCAGACACCCCTCCATACGACGGCCGTCGCGCCGTCGATCTGCATCACCGTCACAGTGGTTCCCGGTTCGTACACCGCGGTTTCGTCGAGCGGGCGCGCCGTCCAGACCTCACCGTCGATCTTCACCCGGCCCGAATGCTCGTCGACCTGTTCGAGGACCAGGGCATGTTTGCCCGGCAGCGCGTCGACACCCGTGGTCAGCGCGGGCGGAGCCGAATAGCGCCGGCGCAGCGCCGGGCGAACCCCGAGCAGCAGCACCAGCGAGGACAGCGCGAACACCACGGCATCGGCCCACACGGGAAAGTCCGTCGCAGCCGAGACGCCCGCGGTCACCAGGGCGGCGCCGCCGAGCATGAGCAGCACGAAGTCTCCGGTCAGCGCCTCGGCTGCGGCGAGGGCCACACCCGCGATCAGCCAGATCAAAGCCGTCACGTCACCATCGAACCACAAATCGGACATCGGGGCAGACGCCCAGGCAGAGCGGTCCTCGCGGGCACCGGCGGCAGCAACGCCCAATTGGCGAATTGCTAAGATTCGCAAATAGCTCTTCCGCATGGCATGATTCCGCCGAGCGTGAGGGCGCACGAAAGCGTTCCCACGACGAGGACGAGAACCCCTCGACCGGAAGCCGCCGGCCGACGGAGACCACAGGAGGCGCCATGGCCACGAACGCGCGCCAACCGCTGTACCAGATGAAGGCGGACTTCTTCAAAACACTGGGACACCCGGCGCGGATCAGGGTGCTCGAGCTGCTGAGCGAGCGTGATCACGCCGTCTCGGAGATGCTGCCCGAGGTCGGGATCGAACCGGCGAACCTGTCCCAGCAGCTGTCGATCCTGCGCCGCGCCGGACTGGTGACGGCCAGGCGGGAGGGCCTCTCGGTCTCCTACACGTTGACCTCGCCGCAGGTCGCGGATCTGTTGAAGATCGCCAGGGGGATCCTCACGGGCGTGGTCGCGGGACAGGCCGAGCTGCTCGAGGACCAACCGGAGTCCCCGACACTGGTGGGCAACTCGGCAGGCTGACCGGCCGAGCATCGGCGCGGCGCAGCCCGCACCCGCTGATTGCAGTTTTTCTAAACTTCATACCTTGCATGATTCCTAAATACACACCTTGCACGAACGGACGATGAGGGTGAGCGACAAGGACCACGACGCGCGCGGATCCACCGGCAGCACGAAACTGCCGCCGCGAAGCCTGCCGGCTGCAGCGCCGGGCCCATGACCCAGGCGCGGAACGCATCACGTCGATCTGCCCGCGTTCCGCGCCTTCCCCGGGCCCCGGCACGGAGGAGAGGGATCGCCTCCTCCCTGCCGGGGCCGCGTCTCCCCCGGCCGGGCCTGTGCCCCCTCGGCAGGCCCGGCCGGGGGAAACGATCCGCAACACCCGTCCACCACAGTCGACCGAACCGCGCACCACGCATCACCCGACTTTCCCTCGCCGGAAAGGTTCTCGGCACACTGAGGAAGCTGCACATGTCTGTACTGGGAAGCCCGAACGAGCCCGCGAACACGACCGGCCCCACCGGTAACCGCGTCTCCGGCGTGGTTCGGTCGGTCGCCGCACTCCTGCCCCGATGGAGCGAGTGGAAACCCGCGCTCCGGGCTCCCGGCGCCGATCTGCTCTCCGGCCTGATCGTCGCGCTGGTGGCACTGCCGCTGGCGCTGGGTTTCGGTGTCAGCTCCGGCCTCGGTGCCGCCGCAGGCCTGACCACCGCGGTCATCGCCGGAGCCGTCGCGGCCGTGTTCGGCGGTTCCCGATTCCAGGTGTCGGGCCCCACCGGCGCGATGACGGTGGTCCTGGTGCCGATCGTGGCCCAGTACGGTCCGACGGGTGTGCTCGCGGTCGGGCTGATCGCGGGTGTGGTCCTGGTCGCGCTGGCATTCGCGGGCATCGGCCGAGCCGTCCGCTACATGCCGGCCCCCGTGATCGAGGGGTTCACCGCCGGCATCGCCGTCGTCATCGCTCTCCAGCAGGTCCCGGCCGCCCTGGGCATCTCCGGCGCCGAGGGCGAGAAGGTGTGGCAGTCCGCGTTCGACGCGGTGCACAAGTTCGTCGCGGACCCGTCGATCCTGACGCCGACGCTCGCGCTGGTGGTCGCCGTGGCGATTCTCATCGGCGGACGCTTCTTCCCGAGGATCCCGTTCTCCCTCGTCGCGGTCGCCGCCGCGACCGTCGTCGCGCAACTGTTCGGCTGGGACATCGCCCGGATCGGCGCCATTCCGTCCGGGTTCTCCGCACCGACCCTGAGCTTCCTGGACCTGGGGGATCTCACCTCGCTGATCGCACCGGCCCTGGCCGTAGCCGCCTTGGCGGCGCTCGAGTCGCTCCTCTCGGCGACCGCCGCGGATTCGATGGCCGTCGGCACGCGCCACGATCCCGACCGGGAACTGTTCGGACAGGGCCTGGCGAACATCGCCGCGCCGCTGTTCGGCGGTGTCCCGGCCACCGGCGCGATCGCTCGGACCGCGGTCAACGTCCGCTCCGGCGCCCGTACCCGGCTCGCGGCCCTGACGCACGCGCTCATCCTCGCCGCGATCGTGTACCTGGCCGCCGGTCTCGTCGCCGAGATCCCCCTCGCCGCGCTCGCCGGGGTGCTCCTCGCGACCACCGTCCGGATGGTCGAAACGGCCTCCGTCCTCGCCATCGCCCGCGCCAGCCGTGCCGACACCATCGTGATGATCGCGACGTTCCTCGTCACCGTCGTCTTCGACCTGGTCACCGCGGTCGCCGTCGGCGTCGGATTCGCCGCGCTCCTCGCGCTGCGGGCAGTCGCCAAGTCGGCGCGGATCGAGCAGGTCCCGCTCGAACAGGGCGATCACCTGGCCGAAGAGCACGAACTCCTGCGCGAGCACATCGTCGCCTACCGCATCGAGGGCGCGTTGTTCTTCGCCGCGGCGCACCGATTCCTCCTCGAACTCGCCGAGGTCGCGGACGTGAAGGTGGTGATCCTGCGCATGTCGCGGGTGACCGCCCTCGACGCCACCGGCGCGATCGTCCTCAAGGACGCCATCACCAAACTCGAGCACCGTCACATCACCGTGTTGATCTCCGGTACCAAGCCCGAACACGTACGCCCACTCGAAGCTGTCGGCGTGTTCACCACCAGCGACGGCCAGGAACGACCCGTCTTCGAGACGACCCCGCGCGCGATCGGCTTCGCGCGCATGCTCGTCCTTCCCGACAGCCACTACGCCTCCACCGGCACCGGCACCGGCACCGAGGACTGACCGACGCCGGAGATCCACTCCGGCACCACCACACCGACGCCGCGCCTCGGGGCCCGGTGCAAACCGACGCTGCCCGACCCCTCGTCGGGGTTCTCGCGGCCCCCGGTGTTCGTCCCGGCCGTGACCGGTCCGCGTCGGGAGCGTCCGCATCGCACCGATCGCGCCCTCGACAACCGCTCGGGCCCGCGGCCGCTCCCGTGCGAGTCCCGGGGTCCATCGTGGGCAGTTGTCGAATGAACTCTGTTTCAGGCCCGGCGGCAAGAGGCCTGCACAAACATAAGTTCGGTTAGCTAGAACTTGTTATTTGCACTCGGTGAGATCGGTGATACCGTTCCCGAACTATGGGTATCACCCCGGTCCGCTCGCTCCTGGTCGGAGCACTCGTCGGCCACAGCACCGACCTCGACCCCACCGACGCCGCCATCCTCGCGGCGACCATGCGGTGCCTGGCTCGTCACGGCCTGGAACGGACCACCGTGACCGACGTGGCGGCCGAAGCCGGCGTGGGACGCGCGACGGTGTTCCGCCGCTTCGACACCAAGGAAGAGCTGCTCTCCCGCGCGTTCGCCTGGGAACTCGATCGCCTCGTCACCGAGTTCCACGCCGCGATCGACTCGATCGAGGACCCCCTCGAAAGGTCGGTCGAGTGGCTCGTCGAAGCCGTGCGCACCGTCCGGAACCATCCGGTGGGCCGGCGCTTCGTCGACGACGGCGCTGCACTCCCCCTCATGCACGACCCACAGATCGCCACCATGCTGCTCACCTCCGTCCGCGAGGAGCTCGAATCCACGGCGCGGGAGACCGGCATCGAGTTCGACACCGAGACCGCCGCGGAGATCATCTCCCGCTTCTTCGCGAGCGTCTGGCTGGCTCCCGACCTCGGACCCGCCACGGCGACCGACGACGGAGTACGACGCATCGCCAGGACGATGCTGTCGTTCCTCGTCGTGCCGCCCACACCGCCTGCCGGATGACCCCGTCCCGGCCCCCGCTCACCGAACCCGAGGAGATCGCGATGGAAACCACTGCGGCACAACGTGTTTCGGTGGACATCGAGGAGGACGTTCCCGTCGCCGACCGCACCTTCGTCCGCCTGCTGGCGGATCGGCGGATCTGGCCGCTGTTCCTGTTCCGGGCACTGTCGCTGCAGGGCACGCATCCCACCGTCATGGTTGCGCTCGAACAACATTCGAAGTCGTTCAGCCAGCCGTCGGTGCGCGCGGAGAACACCCTGGCCTACACCTACCGGATCTACTTCGGCGAGAACGTGGCCGAATCCGCCCGTGAACTGCGCGAGATGCACCGGCCCATCACCGGACTCGACTACGACGGACGCAAGTACCACGCGTGGAACCGCGACGTGTGGACGTGGGTGCACCTCACCACGATCGAGTCCCTGATCTACGCGATCACGGTCTGCTTCGGACCACAGCCCGACGCGCAGGTGGAAGCGTTCTACCGGGAGAGCCGCCGCCTCGGCCTGCTCTTCGGGGTGCGCGAGCAGGACATGCCCACCGATGCCGCGGGTCTGCGCACGTACGTCGAGCAGGGGGTCGTGGAGAAACTCGCCATGTCGCCCGGCACCCGGCGGATGCAGCAACTCGTCGACGAGCAGGACGTGATCGCAACTCTCCAACCGAAACTCGCGGCACTCCCCCGCCCGCTGCCGGCGCTGCTGGAGCTGCTGACGGGCCGGCCGGTCGAGACCCTGATGTTCGGTGCCTTCCCCGAGCACGTCCGGCAGATCTGGGGTGTGCCGTGGAGCCCGGCCCGCGAACGCGAGTTCCGGGCACTGATCGCGATCCTGCGCGCCGCCGGTCGCGTACTTCCCGCACGCGTGCGGATGATCCCCGAAGCCCGTGCCGCCCTGGAGGTCTGACACCCGGTTCCACCGTTCACCGAACGCGTCCCCGGATTCGTCCCGGACGCGGTACCGACGCTGCGGTCGTCGACGCGGTCCCGCCGGACCTGCGGTCTGCGCGCTCGGCTCTTCACCACCAGTTTTCTCAGGGGGATGCAACATGACTTCGCGAACCGTGGACGACGCCGCGCCGGGGGACCGGCCGTTCGGCGGGGCCGTCGCCGCACGCGGCGCCGAGGCGACACGCACCTTCGGGCGCACACTCCGGCTGGCCTTCCGCGCCACCGCATACCTGATCCTCGACATCGCAACCGGCCGCTTCCCGCTGCGGGAAGCCATCGTTCAGGGCTGGTTCTTCATCTCGGTGTCGGCCGTACCCGCGATCCTGGTCGCCCTGCCGCTCGGCGTGGTCATCGCCGTACAGGTCGGCAGCATGACCGACAACGTCGGCGCCAACTCGATGGCCGGCGCGGTCGGCGGCATGGGCGTCATGCAGCAGATCGCGCCGCTGGCCGCGGCCCTGCTCATCGGCGGGGCGGGCGGGTCGGCGATCTCCGCGGACCTGGCCTCCCGCACCATCCGGGAGGAGATCGACGCGCTGCGCACCCTGGGTATCGACCCGCAACGCCGGCTGGTCTCCCCCCGCATCCTGGCGATGGTCGTCGTCGCCCCCATGCTGTCCGTGCTGATCATCCTGATGAGCATCCTCGCGAGCTTCGCGGTCGCCTCCCTCGGCCAGGGGGTGGCCCCGGGCTCGTACTGGTTGTCCTTCGGCAGCTTCGCCTCGACCACCGACCTGATCGTGTGTCTGCTCAAGGCCGCGGTCTTCGGTTACGTGGTGGCCGTCATCTCGAGCCAGCGCGGGCTCGAGGCCAAGGGCGGCCCGAAGGGCGTGGCCGACAGCGTCAATGCGGCCGTGGTGCTCAGCATCATCGCCTGCGTGGTCGTCAACCTCTTCATCACCCAGGTGGTCCTGATGTTCGTTCCGATGAGGTTCCTCTGATGAGCGCCGCACAGAAGACCCCGGTCGCGACGCCGTCCCCCTATCTGCCCCGCGGCCTGCGGTGGACGCGCCACGCACGCCGGGCCTGGGACCCGATCGAGTCCCTCGGGCTCTACCTGCACTTCGTCGTCGTCTCGTTCCGCGGGATCGGACACGCCCTGCGCCGCAACCGGCGCCAGACCGTCGCGATCTTCACCGACCTGACCTGGGGTAACGGCCGCGCCGTCATCGTCGGCGGCGGCGTCGCCCCGGTCCTGGCCATCCTCGGCATCGTCGCGGGTGCGATGGTCGGTCTCGTCGGGTTCTCGGCGCTGGACATGCTCGGGATGGGACCGCTGACCGGCGCGATGTCGGCGCTGGCCAACCCGCGCGAGCTCGCGCCGCTGATCGCCGCGATCGGTTTCGCCGCGCAGGCCGGGTGCCGGATCACGGCCGAGGTCGGTGCGATGCGGATCTCGGAGGAGATCGACGCGCTCGAGGCCCAGGCCATCGACTCGATTCCGTACGTCGTGTCCACCCGGCTCATCGCCGCGGTCGGTGCCGTCGTCCCGTCCTATCTCATCGCGCTCGCGCTCGGGTTCGCCGCCACCGGCGTGACCGTCACCGTGGTGCAAGGCCAGGGTTCGGGCGCCTACGACCACTACTTCCACATGTTCACCGAGCCGGTCGACCTGATCTACTCGCTGATCAAGGTGGTGGTGTTCGTCCTGGTCGTGACGCTCGTGCACGCCTACCAGGGCTATCACGCGAGCGGCGGTCCCGAGGGGGTCGGGATCGCATCCGGGCGGGCCATCCGCGCGAGCCTCGTCCTGATCGTGACCACCGACATGGTGCTCACGCTCGTGATGTGGGGGCTCGACGCGACGATCAGTTTCTCGGGGTGAGGGAGTAAGTGAGCACAGCACAGTATTCGGGCTTCGGGCCCGATCGACGCGGGCTGCGGATCCGCGGGCTCGCGGTGATCGTCGCCGCCGCGCTCGTCGTCACCGTGGCGTGGTGGGCGACGGAGCCGGATCGGTCCGGTGAGGTCGAATTCGCGGTCACTGCGACGAATCTCGGTGACGGGGTCTCCACCGACACCGCGGTTCGCCTGCGGGGCATGTCGATCGGCTCGGTGATCGACGTCGAGCCCCAGGGGCCTCAGAACCAGATCGTCACGCTCAGCGTGGACGAGAACCACGTCGACGAACTGTCGACGTCGATGCACACCCGGTTCGTCTCGTCGAACATCTTCGGTTCCACCGCACTCGAACTCATCCCGATGCCGGGCGGTGAGCCGATCGAACCGGGCAGCACCCTCGCCCTCGGCGACGTCGGGGGCTTCACCGTGACCACGGTGCTCCGCGACTCCGGCCGGCTGCTGCTCGATGTGGTGACGCCGCAGCTGTCGGACTCGATCGACAGTGCCGCGGAGCTGACGCAGCAGATGGCGCCGCTGCTCGCCTCGTCGCTGCTCGTGATGCGCAACATCGCCCGCACCCAGAACGAGCCGCTGAGCGAGCTGCTGCCGAAGTTCGCCGACGTCTCCGAGGGCATCGCCGTGTTCACCCCGTCGGCCCTGAACACCCTGTCGGCGATCGCGTCCGTCGAGGAACTCGAGGACGATTTCCGCACCCGGCAGGCGAGCGAGACGATCACCGAGGTCTCGCATCTCGTGCTCGCGCTGTCCGGTGAGATCGTCGGCGCCCTGGGCCCGACCTCGGATGCCGTGGACATGCTGCTCGACATCCTGATCCCGATGAACCAGAGCCTGCGCACGGTCTCCCCAGACCAGGTCGCCCGGCTCGTGGACGGCGCCGACGGTGCCCTGCACCAGCAGGGTGACCGGGTGGTCCTGGGGGTGGACGTCCTCGTGGACACCTTCCCGGCCTTCCGGGTTCCGCTCGAGAACACCGGGGGTGTCCGATGAGAACTCCCCGCCAGGCAGCCGTCCGGCTGGCGCTGCTCGCGACCGTCGTCGCCCTGATCATCGTGCTGATCGTGCAGGCGATCGAACGACCCGTCGGCGGCTCGACCGTCGCCTACCAGGCCCAGTTCGGAGATGTCTTCGGTCTCAAGGAGAACGCCGACGTGCGCCTGCGCGGCGTGCAGATCGGCAAGGTCGTCGACATCTCGGTGTCCGACGGCAACCGCGCGATCGTCGACTTCACCGTGCTCGACGAGTACCGGCTGCGCGACTCGGACCGGCTCCTGGTCAAGTTCCAGAACCTGACGGGCCAGCGCTATCTGGAACTCGATCGCAGCGAGGACGGCGGCCAGGAACTCGACCCGGCCGAGCTGGTGGTGAACACCGTTGACTCGTTCGACATCACCACCGTCTTCAACGGCCTCAAACCGCTTCTCCGCGAAGCGGATCCGGCCGTCTACAACCGGCTGGCCACCAATGTGGCCGCGCTGATCGAGGGCAGCGAATCCAGCCCGACCCCGGTCATGCGCGACATCGCCGAACTCGCGAGCTACGCCGAGGACCGCAGCGCTCTGATGAGCACCCTCCTCGACAACTTCACCGCCCTGAACGAGCAACTCGAAGGCCGGTCCGAGAACCTCGAGAACATCCTCGAGGTGTTCCATTCGATCTTCACCCCGCTGGTTACACGCATGACCGAGTTCCTGTCCCTGACCAAGCTCGGTGCCCTCGAGATGTCGGAGGTCGACCGCACCGTGAATCTGCTCGCCCAGCTCGGTCTCGGTGCCTACCCCGGCCACGAGGACTTCCTCGAGCGCAACGACGACTTCATCCTCCGGGTGGACGAGGTGATCCCGGATCCGGAGACGGCCATCAACACCCTGTCGGTGCTGCCCGGGATCTTCGAGGGAATCAACTCCCTCGTCCCGCGCGTCGACGCGGCCCGGCAGTGCAGCAACGGTGCGGTGCAGTTGCCGATCGAGGCCGACGTGCTGCTCGAGGGCCGTCCCCTGACCATCTGCAACGGAGGTGCCTGATGCGCACCCGCACGTTCGGCCGACTCGATTTCGGATCCGAGGACGCCGATCCCCGGACCCAGATGTGGTGGGCGCTGTCGGGTCTGCTCGTCTTCGCGGTGATCGCCGGCGTCGTGTTCGCGCTCTATCTGCGTCCGGTCGGGGCCTCGACCTACCGGCTGGAACTGGCGGAATCCGCGGGACTCGCCGCCGGCGACGACGTGCGCATCGCAGGTGTCCCGGTCGGCTCGGTCACCGGGCTCACCCTGGCCGACGACCACGTCGACGTCGAGTTCACCGTCGACTCCGAGCATTTCCTCGGGGATCAGACCTCGGTGTCGGTGCGGATGCTCACGCCCATCGGCGGTCTGTACCTCGCGGTGCACCCGGCGGGCAGACAGCCGCTGACCGAGCCCATCCCGCAGAATCGCGCGGCCCTGCCGTTCCTGGTGAACGACATGTTCGAGGAGGCCACCGCGGTGGTGGAGGAGCTCGACACCGAAGCGTTGCGCTCGGCCCTGGACGAGACCGCCGCGCTGCTCGGCGAATCCCCGGATGCGGTGCGGATCACGGTCACCGATCTCGAAGCGGTCATGGACGTCATGGCGAACCAGAAGGACCAGATCGAGAGCCTGCTCGAACTGTCCAACGAGTACCTCCGCACCGCCAACGACAACAAGGAACTCGCACTCGAGATCATCCGCGGCTACGCCATCCTCGGGCCGAAGATCGTCGAAGCCCACCAGGACGTGAAGATCTTCGCCGACGGACTCTCCGGGCTCGCCGGGCTGCTGTTCGACTTTCTCAGCGGCCCCTACCAGGAGAAGGTCGAACCGATCATCCCCCACCTCGTGGAGGCCGGCGAACGCAGCGCGGAACTGCAGACGTCCGTGGAGTCCATGACGAACTCCCTGCGGGAGACGCTCACAGGACTCGCGGCCATCGCCGGTCCGGAGGGCCAGGCTCTTGTCGACCAGAGCGGACTGACGGTCCAGCGACCCGATGTCTGTCTCCCGATGCCGGGAACACGGTGCTGACATGCGAACACCGACTTCGACTTCACGACGACTCGTTCCCGCGGTGACGGTGGTGGCGCTGGCCGTGGGCGGCGCGACCGCCTTCGCCGCGACCTCCCGGGACGACGACGCGATCTGCGCGTACTTCGAGGACTCCTACGGTCTGTATCCCGGTTCTCCCGTCACCATCCGGGGGATCTCCGTCGGGACCGTGGACCGGATCGAACCCGACGGTGCGCGCGTGCGCGTCGACATGACCGTCGGCGACCGGGAGTTGCCGGCCGAGACGGGCGCGGTCATCACCAATGCGTCGATCCTCACCGATCGCCGCGTCGAGCTCGTCGACGCCGATCCCCGCCCCGGCCCGGCCCTCACCTCGGAGATCTGCATCGACACCGCCCGCACCCGCACCCCGGTCAGCGTGTCGGAGGCGCTCGGATCGTTCTCGGAGCTCGTCCGGCAGATGACCGAGCGTGGCCCCGACGGAACGGCGCCGCTCGAATCGGCCCTGAAGGACGCCGGACGCGAGTTCGAGGGTCTCGGCCCGACGCTGAACCGCGAACTGCGCGACCTCGCGGAACTGCTGTCGTCGCCGGACAACTTCATGGACCAGCTCGGGCAGATCCTCGACAACTCCGCCGAGATGACCACCCTGCTCACCGACGACTGGGAGAACGTCAAGGCCACCATCCAGACGTTCGCTCCCGGTCTGGCCGGTATCGAGCAGATGCTCGTCGTGGCGAAGATCCTCGTCGAGAAGCTGTCGCTGGCCGTCGGCCCGCTCGACCGGCTGTTCAACGAGCACTTCCCCCACCTGATGAACGCCCTGAACTCCACGCTGCCCACGCTGACGATGCTGCGCACCGGGGCCGAGAACTCGAGCGAACTGCTCGCGACGATCCCCGGCACCGTGACGATGCTCGCGACGATGGTGCAGACCCGGCCCGGGTCGGTGTCCGTCGAACTCGACCCGGCCCGCGCCGAGGTGCCGACCCCCGACGCGACGCTGACCTGCGCGGCCCTCGAGCAGGTCGCCCCGGACAGCTGCTCGGTGGTGTCCTCCCGCTCGGTGTCGGTGCCGCTGCCGCAGCTGGTCCTGTCGACGATCGGAGCAACACCGTGACCCGTTCGTTCACCCGCTCGCGCCGGCTGGCCGGCGTGGTCCTCGCCGCCGTGGTGGCGTTGTGCGGATGCAGTTTCGACCCCAGCGACCACGCCCTGCCCGGCTCCGGGGTACGCGGTCCGACCTACCGGCTGAACCTCGAGTTCGAATCGCTGCTCAGCCTGCCGGCCGGAGCCGACGTCCGCAGCGAGGGCATCTCCGTGGGCACCCTGCGCGCGATCGACCTCGGGCCGCACAGCGCGGTCGCGCGGATCGACGTGCGCGAGTCGGTGGTCGTGCCGGAGGGAACCCGCGCCGAACTGCGGCAGAACACCGTGCTCGGCGACATCTACATCGCGCTGCTGCCGCCGGTGGACGGGAGCGGCGCTCCGTTGCGGGACGGTGACACCATCCCGCTGAGCGACACGGATCCGGGTCCCCAGATCGAGGACATGCTCGAGCGGATCGCGATGTTCGTCAACGGCGGCAGCCTCACCCGGTTGCAGGATTCGATCGCGCGCCTGAACGAGGTGCTGCCCGAGGACCCCGCGGAGACCCGCGAGCTGTCCGCGACGATCTCCACCGATCTGAGCGACGCGGCCGCGAACATCGACCAGATCGATCGCATCGTCGTCGCAACGGAC
The DNA here is from genome assembly GCF_053589135.1 of Rhodococcus sp. NPDC003382. Lineage (NCBI taxonomy): Bacteria > Bacillati > Actinomycetota > Actinomycetes > Mycobacteriales > Nocardiaceae > Rhodococcus > Rhodococcus sp. NPDC003382. The sequence continues at coordinate 19,158 of NZ_JBSFRH010000065.1, read as the reverse complement.
GAGCTGTCCCAGCGTCTCGACGCCGCCCGCGACGAGGTGGGATTCCTGTTCTCCGACACCGCGCGACGCCGCCTGGATCGGGTGCCCTACTTCATGGAAGCCGTGCTCAACATCGTCATCGACGTCAACACGATGGTCACGGGCCTGGAGTGGCTGATCCCCCGCCTCCCGCACATCAACGACAATCTCGAGCTGCTCACCCCGTTGTTGCGCGAACCGTCGCCGACTGCCGGTGAGCTGCGGGGGAACGCCGCCGAGCTGGTCGAGCTCGTCGACGAGAAGCTGGTCCCCTTCCTGCTCGAGCCCGGCATCGACATCCGTCAGGTGACGATCGCCGGCGACGAGGGAGGCCCGGCGGCCGACGGATTGGTTCTCCTGCGCATGATCGGAGCTCTGCCGTGACCCGTATTCCCGCGTGGATGTCCGCGCTCGCCCTGGTCGTGGTGATGATCCTGGGCACCTGGTATCTGGTGGTCGGCGTGCTGCAGATGGACCCGACGCAGCGCCGCGTGCACGCCGTGGTGGACATGCGCGACGCGGCGGGTCTGCGCACCGGATCGTCGGTGGTCTACCGCGGGGTGAACATCGGGCGGGTCGACGGCCTGGAGAACCTCGACGGGTTCGTGCGCATGAACCTCTCCTACGAGGCCGAGTACCGCATCCCCGTGGACAGCACGATGCGTGTCGAGAACCTGTCGTCGCTGGGCGAACCGGTGTTCTCGTTCCTCCCGGCGTCGTCCGAGGGCCCCTATCTGGAGGACGGCGCGCACCTGACCGAGGTCGTCGAACTCCCGACCTCGGTGCCCGATCTCCTCGCGACGACCTCGGAACTGCTCGAGCAGACCGATGCGGAGTCGCTGAACGAACTCGTCGCCACGTTCACCGAGTCGGTGGAAGGGCTCGAGGAGACGATGCCCGCGGCGGGTCGCGGTGCCGAGCTGCTGCTGTCCACCCTGACGCGGCACGAGGGCTCGCTGGAAACCGTTCTGAGCGACCTGATGTGGATGATGGGCGATGTGGAGTGGGTGCGACCGGCGATGGTCGCCGCTCCTCCCATGCTGGACCAGTTCGGTGAGACCCTCGGCATCTCGTACGAGTACCTGTTCGAAGGATCCTCGGTGCTCAAGGGCGAGGAGATCCTCGGCTCGTGGCGTCAGCAGGAGATCGAACTCGCCGAGTTCCTGTCGAAGATGGCCCCCGAACTCGGCGCGATCGGGGTCGCGCTGCGGCCCGTCACCCAGGCCACCGGTTCCGTGGTGGGACGGATGGATCTCGGTACCCTGCTCGAACAGGCCATCGCGACCATGCCGGGCGACAGTGTCCGGTTCACCGTGAGCGTGCCCCGATGAAGAAGGAAGACAGCGTCATGTCGAACACCGGCCCGACCTCGAACACCGATGTCACCGAACAGGATCCGGCCGCGGCCGCGCCGACCGCGACCGGGACCGGGACCGGGGGGCGCGGCCCGTGGTGGTCGTCGATCCGCACCGTCGCGATCGTCGCGGTGCTCGCGCTCGTCGCCGCGGTGACCTTCGGGGTGCTGTGGGCGACCGACGACTCGTCCGAGCAACTGCAGGCCCTGCAGAGCCGGCTGGACACCGAGGCCGAGGCCGAGGCCGTCGCCTCGGAATATGCGCTGAACGTCTCGGAGGTCGACTTCCGTGATCTCGACGCCTGGCGGGACGCGCTGACCGACGGTGTCAGTGAACAACTCGTGCCGAAGCTCGAGGGGGCCGTCGACGTCGTCGCGCCGTGGCTGACCCAGATGGAGTACACCTCCACCGCACGTCTGCTCGCCGCCGAGGTGGCGAGCAACGACGGCGACACCTTCGTCGTGCAGGTGTTCGTCGACATGGTGTCCAAGAGCAAGCAGACCCCGGACGGGGTGGCGGCCACCGCGACCTACCGGGTGACCATGGACCGCGCATCGGACTGGACCATCACCGATGTCGGGGGCGTCGGGGCCGGGCTGCCCGGAACGGGCGAGGCCGAACCCGCACCCGAGACCGGCGGCCGTTGACGGATCGCGTCGGGCGGCTCAGCCCTCCTCGGGTTCGGTCACGAAGTCCACGAGCCGTTCGACGGCACCGATCAGCGGCGCCTCGAGATCCCGGAACGACGACACCGCACCGTAGACCCGGCGCCAGCCGTCCTGCGGGCTGCCCCAGCCCAGTTCCCGGCACACCCCGGTCTTCCAGTCCTGCCCGCGCGGCACCTTCGGCCACGCCGCGATGCTCAAGGTCTTGGGCCGCACCGCTTCCCACACGTCGATGTACGGGTGGCCGGTGACCATGACGTACGGGCCGAGGTTCGCGGTCAGCCGTTCCTCCTTGGACCCGGCGACGAGGTGGTCGGCGAGCACCCCGATCCGCCGGCCGGGTCCCGGTTCGAACTCGGCGAGCCGCTCGGCGAGGTTGTCCAGGCCCTCGAGCTGCTCGACGACCACCCCTTCGACGCGCAGGTCGTGACCCCACACCCGTTCGACGAGCGCGGCGTCGTGAACGCCCTCCACCCAGATGCGGCTGCCGCGCGCGACCCGCGCCTTCAGTCCCTCGACGCGGGTCGACCCGGACGCGGACCGCGCCGGTTTCTGCGCGGCCGGACGGGTTTTCGGCCGCACCAGCGTGACCGGTTTGCCGTCGACGAGGAACGCGGCCGGGCGCATCGCGAACAGTCGGGTGCGACCCTGCCCGTCCTCGAGGCGCACGAAGTCCCCGTCGTAGGTGCGTTCGAAGCCCACGACGGCGCCGCACCAGCCCGAGGCGGCGTCCTCGACGACGAGATCCCTCTCGGCCGCCAGTTCCGGGACCGTCGGCTTGCGGGTGCGGGCGTGGCCGGCGTAGATGTCGCCGCCGTACATGTCGCGTGGGCTCACGCCCGACGACGTTAGGACACGGCGTGGTGCCGTTGCGGCTGCCACGCCGGGATGCCGGTGTGACGTGCCGCCGTATGCTGTGCCGGTGAGTTCCCCGAGCCTGACCCTGACCCTGTGGGCGGGCGTGTGGCTGTCCGGCGACGCCGCGCCCGACGAGGTGATCGATGCCCTCAACACCTGGGCCCCGCTGCACCTGGTGTTCGCGGACGACGACGCGGCCGCATCGGCCGCGGGCCTGCCCGGCTCCGGCGCCGGTGCGGCGACGGGGGCCGCGGCGCTGCTGACGGCGGTGCGTCGCGCCGATCCGGCGGACACCGCCGGCATCCGGCTCGTGCTGCCCGCCCCCGGCGACGTCTCCGGGCTGCCGGCCGGGACCGCGTTCGCGACGGCGGCGCTGGCGGCCGGTGAAGGCGTCCTGGTCGGGGCGCCCGGGGCGCCGGGGATCGGGCTGGTCCCGACCGTGGAGGGTCCGGATGTGCTGCGCTGGACCGTGTTCGCGGTGCCGGCCCTGCCGGATGCGCCCGCCCGTCCCGGTCTCGGCGAGGCCGAGTTCACGATGCGCGAGGCGGTGCGCGATGCTGCGGCGACCCTGACCGGTATCCCGACCGTCGGCACGGACGGTCGCCGATCCGACCCGCGCGCGGAGATCGCCGAGGCGATCGCCCAGCAGGCCCGGCACCGCTATCCCGAATCGCTTCCGGTGCGTGCCGTGCGCATCCTCGACTCCGCCGACCAGGTGTCCGCGATCCTGGACGTCGCGGCGCGCGGCGCCGGACTGCAGGCCGGGTCGATGTCCGCGGCGACGAGCCGCGAGGCGGCGCTGCGGCCGCTGTTGACCACCGTGCGGCAGGCCCGGCTGGGCGCGGTCGCCGCGGCGCTCGAAGCCGGACGTCACAGTCGCCGGACAACCGGCGGCTGACGCCGCCCGTGTGCCTTTGTGGCGGCTGGGACCGCCACAAAGACACACCGCCGAGGACACGGTTGCGTCACGGTCCCGCGGTCGGCCCTCCGCATCTGCCGTCACACGAGTCACATCCGTATACATTTGTCGCACTTCGGGCGGGTTGGGCCGACATCGAGGAGCGACGTGCAGAACCATCGGATCACCGTGCCGCGGGCGCGTCGTACACCCGCCGCCCGACACCGCTCCGGAGGACGGTGGATCGCGGCGGCGATCCTGGGGTTGCTCGCCGCCCTGATCGCACCCGTCCAGGTGGCGCACGCGAATCCGGTCGTCGAACCGGTGGCCGCGGACCCGTCGGTCCTGCGCGCCCCGGACGGCACGTTCTACCTCTACAGCACGGCCGACGACTGGGGTGACGGTCGCGGGATGCACACGATGGCGATGTTCACCTCCCACGACCTCGTGGACTGGATGTACGTCGGTGACGTGTTCGATCAGCCTCCCGCGTGGCACGACCCCGGCAAGCACCCGTGGGCGCCGAGCATCCACGAATTCGACGGGGTGTACCACCTGTACTACTCGCTGAACGACGTCTCGAATCCGTGCATCGGCCTGGCGACCTCCCCCGACCCGGCGGGACCGTGGACGGATCTGGGCCGCCCGGTGTTCTGCGCCGAGGACGTCGGAATCGAGGGCACGATCGATCCGTTCGTCTGGGACGACGGCACCGGGAAGACGATGCTCGTCGGAAACTTCAAGGGCGTCTACGCGATTCCACTCTCCCCGGACGGCACCGCGCCGGACGGCACACCCGTGAAGGTCGCCGACGAGCGGTTCGAGGGTCCGTTCGTAGTGCACCGCAACGGTTTCTACTATCTGTTCGTCTCGGCCGGGAACTGCTGCAACGGCGGCAACACCGCCTACCGGGTGATCGCCGGCCGGTCCACCTCCCTGACCGGGCCGTATCTCGACCGCAAGGGCCAGGATCTCGGCGACGGGGGCGGCGCACTGATCCTCGCGGGCAGCGACCGCTGGGCCGGACCCGGCCACAACAGCGTCGTCACCGACGACGCCGGCGACGACTGGATCGTCTACCACGCGAGCCCGCGCCGGGACATCGAGCTGCCCAGCGGCGCTCAGCGACGCGAGGCTCTGATCGACCGGATCGTGTGGGCGGACGACTGGCCCGATGTCGGGGACGGATCACCGTCGTCGACCCGCCCGCAGGTCCCGGACATCGACCTTCCGGTGGAGGTGTCGCTGGAGATCGAAGCCGTGCCCGCCCCGACCGGCGAGGCCGAGGCCACGGTGGTTCTCACCGCCGGCGACGAGCCGTTCTCCGGCCGCGTGTGGCTCGGTGTCGGCGCGCCCGAGGGCGGACTCGGCGCGACGGTCGCCGACCCGATCGAGGTGACGCTGCAACCCGGCGAGGTGCGCGAGGAGAAGCTGACGTTCACCCCGCCGGCGTCGACGACGGGCACCTACGATCTCTACGCCCTCGCCGGCACCGACGCTGCGGACGTCGTCGACTTCGGTGCGGTGCACGGCCTCGACGCACCCCCGCAGCCCCTGGCACCCGTCGCGCAGACCGGCTCCGCGTTGTGACCTCGCGTCCGGTCAGCCGGCGCGTCGTGCGGTGAGCAGCAGGTATTCCCACTCCATCGCTCCCCCGCCCTGGTCGAAGCTGCGGCCCAGCTCCGCCAGGTCGCGGTCGAGCGCGGCGACGCGGTCGGGTTCGTCGGCGATCGCCCGGTAGACCGCGATGGTCGGCCCGTACGCCGCCTTGAAGAAGTCCCGGAACTCCTCGCCGCTGCCGAAGCGTTCCACCCGCAGCTTCTCCTTGTGCGCCTGCACGTCGGTGACCCGGTCCCCCAGCAGCGACCGCACGTGCTGCTCGTCCCCCCACAGCGGCGGCGGCTGGGCACCGGGCGGGGGCGGCGGCGCGTACGGCTTCATGGTCGCGAACATGCGGCCGATGAATCCCTCGGGGGTCCAGCTCAGCAGCCCGATGCGGCCGCCGGGCCGGGTGATGCGGACCAGTTCGTCCGCGGCCGCCTGGTGGTGCGGCGCGAACATGACACCGACGCAGGAGAGCACGACGTCGAAGCTCGCGTCGTCGAACGGGAGCGCCTCGGCGTCGGCCTCCTGCCAGGTGAGGGTCGCGCCCGCGGCGGCGGCGTCGCGGCGGCCCGTCTCGAACAGTTCCGGCGTCAGATCCGTCGCGACCACCGTGGCCCCGGTGAGCGCGGCGGGGATCGCCGCGTTGCCCGACCCTGCCGCGACGTCGAGAACCCGGTCTCCCGCGCCGACTTCGCACGCGGACACCAGAATCGGGCCGAGTGTCGGGATCACCTCGGTGGCGACCGACGGGTAGTCCCCGAGCGCCCACATCGCCCGATGCTTCGCCTTCAACGCGCGGTCGTCGATCGCTGCTGTCGTTGATTCGCTCATCGTGTGTTCCGGCGCGGACCCTCCCGCGTTCGTGCGGGAGGGTGAGTGCGCCGGCCTCCTTTCTCGTGCTTCGGGATACGTCCCGATTCGTGATTCGAGGAGATGATCGGGTCGTGCTTCGACTGTAGGAACGGGCGACGCAGCGCTTCCAGTACAGGATCTGTACCGCGATCGCCGGGTACGGCCGGTCGCGTCGGCCTAGCATTCGAGCATGGGCGCGTCCTATCACCAGTTCTGCCCGGTCGCGAAGGCGATGGAGCTGTTCGACGAACGGTGGACGCTGCTGGTGGTGCGCGAGTTGGTGCTCGGCAGCGAACGATTCAACGAACTGCGGCGGGGGCTGCCGCGGATGTCGCCGTCGTTGCTGTCCACCCGGCTGCATCAGCTGACGGCCGCGGGCATCGTGCGTCGGGTCACCGACGGTGGCGACATCCGCTACGTGCTCACCCCCGCCGGCCAGGATCTCGAGGCGGTGGTGGACGCCCTCGGCGCCTGGGGGTCGCGGTGGACCGGACGGCTCGGCGACGAGGACCTGGATCCGAAGCTGCTGATGTGGGACATGCACCGCAACGTCGACCGCTGCGCGATCCCTCAGGACCGGGTGGTGGTGCGGTTCGCGTTCACCGGTGCACCGCGCGGGTCACGACGGTGGTGGCTGGTCATCACCCCGGACGAGGTCGACGTGTGCGACGTGGATCCCGGTTTCGAGGAGTCGGTGGCGGTCACCGCGGATCTGCGGGCGCTCACCGAGATCTGGCGCGGTGAACGGCAGTGGTCGGAGGCCTTGCGCTCGGGTGCCGTCGCGATCGACGGGCCGGTCACTCTGCGCCGCAGCCTGCCGCGCTGGTTCGCCTCCCCGCTCGCCGCGCAGAGCAGCGGGTGACCCGGGATCAGGGAGCCGTCGGTCGAGTCGGCCGAGCCGGCAGCTGACAGCACCCGGCCGCGCACAACGCGCCGTTGCGGCCGGCGCCGAGCAGCGGTTCCGAACCGAGCCGCTCCGGCTCCCGACCGGTCGCCGCTTCCTCGACGAGCACCCGGACGAGCTGCGGGAAGCGGGCGTCGGCCCCGGCGGTCGCGGCCCGCACGAACCCCATGCCGAGCTCGGCGGCCTTCTGCTTCGCCTCGGTGTCGAGATCCCACACGACCTCGAGGTGGTCGGACACGAAACCGACCGGCACCACGATCACGGCGCTCACGCCGCGCGCGTGCAGGGCGTCGAGGTGATCGACGATGTCCGGCTCGAGCCACGGCACCTGCGGCGGCCCGGAACGGGACTGCCACACGAGGTCGTGGTCGTCGATGCCGACCGCGTCGGCGACGAGCCGGGCCGCCTCGGCGACCTGCCGGCTGTAGAGGTGGCCGCCGCCGTCGGCGGGGCCGCCGGTGCGGTCCGCGGACAGCGGGATCGAGTGCGCGGTGAACACCACCCGGGCGTCCTCGCGCACGTCCGCGGGCAGTTCGGTGCGGGCGGCCCGGACGGCGTCGGCGACCGCTCCGACGAACAGCGGATGGTCGTAGAACTGCCGCAGTTTCGTCAGTGCCGGGCCGTCCGGGACGGCGGCGCGGGCCCGCGCGATGTCCTCGTGGTACTGGCGGCAGCCGGAGTATCCGCCCCACGCCGAGGTCGGGAACACCAGGGCGTTGCGGACGCCGTCGTCGCGCATCGCGGCGACGGTGTCCTCGATCATCGGATGCCAGTTCCGGTTGCCGAAGTACACCGGCAGCCCGATCCCGGCCGCGGCGAACTCGGCTTCGATCCGGGTGATCAGCTCCCGGTTCAGGGCGTTGATCGGCGAGACACCCCCGAAGTGCAGGTAGTGCTGCACGACCTCCTCGAGCCGCTCCGGGGGAATGCCGCGACCGCGGGTGACGTTCTCGAGGAACGGACGCACGTCCTCCGGGCGTTCGGGTCCGCCGAACGACAGCAACAGCAGCGCGTCGTAGGGCTCGGGGGTGTTCGTCATGATCGGTGTCCCGCTCAGGCGCCGAAGCCGACCTGGGAGTGGAAGCCGCCGTCGACGTAGACGATCGAACCGGTGGTGCCCGGCAGCCAGTCCGACAGCACGGTGCACACGGTCTTGGCGACCGGGGTCGGGTCGTCGACGTCCCAGCCGATGGGAGACGCCGCGGACCAGCCCTCGTTGAGCCGGTTCATCTCGGCGCCCGGTCCGGTGGCGTCACCGGCGATTGCCTTGGCAGCGAGGGTCTTGATGGGCCCGGCGGCGACCAGGTTGGAGCGGATGCCGCGGCTTCCGACCTCCTTGGCGACATACCGGTTGACGGCCTCGAGGGTCGCCTTGGACACGCCCATCCAGTTGTAGAACGGCACGGCCCGCGCCGGATCGAAGTCCATGCCGACGATCGACGCGTTGTCCTTGAGCACCGGCAGCAGCGCCTTCGCGAGCGCCGAGTACGAGTACGCCGAAACCTCCACGGCCACGGCCACATCGGACCAGGGCGCGTCGAGGAACGGGTTGCCCAGGCACGAACGCGGCGCGAATCCGATGGAGTGCACGACGCCGTCGAGGCCCTCCGGCGCGAGTTCGCGCACCTTGTCGGCGAGCCCCGCGAGGTGCTCGGGATTCTGCACGTCGAGTTCGATCGCCGGCGGCACCGGCTGCGGGAGCCGCTGCGCGATCCGATCGATCAGCCGCAGCCGGTCGAAACCGGTGATGATCACCTTCGCGCCCTGTTCCTGCGCCACCTTCGCGGTGTGGAACGCGATCGACGAGTCGGTGATGATGCCGGTGACGAGAATGGTCTTGCCCTCGAGCAGTCCGCCCATGAGTGTGTCGGTCCTCCAGTGAGTGTCGGTTACGGTCGCGGCGTTCGCGCCGTCAGTGCCCCATGCCCATGCCGCCGTCGACGGGGATGACCGCGCCGGACACGTATGCGGAGTCCTCGGAGGCGAGGAAGCTGACGACGGCTGCCACGTCCTCCGGGCGACCGAGGCGCTGCAGCGGGATGAACTTCTTCGCGGTGTCGCGCAGATCGTCGGACAGCTCGGCGGTCATGTCGGTTTCGATGAAGCCGGGGGCCACGACGTTCGCGGTGATCGACCGCGACCCGAGTTCGCGGGTCACCGAGCGGGCGAGGCCGATGACGCCGGCCTTGGAGGAGGCGTAGTTGATCTGGCCGGCCTGCCCGGCCATGCCGACGACGGAACCGAGGAAGATCATCCGGCCCCAGCGGCCGCGCAACATCGCCCGGTTGGCGCGCTTGGCACAGCGGAACGCGCCGGTGAGGTTGGCGTCGAGGACCTTCGTGAACTGTTCCTCGGTCATCCGCATGAGCAACGTGTCGTCGGTGATGCCGGCGTTGGCGACGAGCACCTCCACCGGCCCCTGGTGCTCTTCCACCTGCTTGAAGGCGGCATCGACGGAGTCGCTGTCGGTGACATCGCAGACGACGCCGAACAATCCGTCGGGCACTCCCGAGCCGCGGTGGGTGACGGCGACCTTGTGGCCGTCGGCCTGCAGCCGCCGGGCGACGGCCAGGCCGATGCCGCGGTTGCCGCCGGTGACGAGAACCGAGCGTGGGGTCTCGGCGGGGCGGGACGGGCCGGCGGGAGCGGAAACGTCTGTCGGTGCGTCGGTCATGGTGTCGAACCCTATCTGGTGATCGATCGAGATCCGCCGGGACCTCGAAGGGGAAGGAAGCTGTCAGGGCAGCCGCTGGCGCAGGACCAGCGCCGCACCGAGACCCACCGCGGCGGCGAGCACACCGAGCACCAGCCAGGGCCGGCTGGCGTCACCGCGGGTGGTTTCGAACCCGATCTGTTCCTCGAGCGTGTCGTAGGCGTCCTCGAGTTCCTCGAGGCTGGACGCGGTGAAGAAGGCGCCGCCGGACAGGTTGGCGATCTCCTTGAGCGACGGGTCGTCGACGGGCACCGGGATCCGTTCGTCCTCGATGGTCACGGTGCCGTATTCGGTCCCGAAGGAGATCGTCGACACGGGGATGCCCTTGTCGGCGGCCTGCCGTGCGGCGGTGAAGCCGCCGCGCGGGTCGTCGGGGCTCTCGGGCACGGTCTGCTTGCCGTCGGAGAGCAGCACGATCCGCGCCGGTGGCGCCTGGTCACCGCCGCCGAGCACCGCGGCGAGGGTGTCGATGGACTGCATCGCCGTGAAGATCGCCTCGCCCGTGGCGGTGCGTTCGCTGAGGGTGAGCTGGTCGATGGCCGACTTGGTGGCCTCGCGGTTCGTGGTCGGCGACACCAGCACGGAGGCGGTACCGGAGAACGCGACCAGGCCGAGGTTGATGCCGGGGGTCAGGTCGTCGGCGAACTGTTTGGCGGCCTGCTGCGCGGCGACGAGCCGGTTCGGCGCGACGTCGGTGGCCTCCATCGACAGCGACACGTCGATGACCAGCACCACCGTCGCCCGATTGCGCGGGACGCGCTGCTCGGCGGTCGGGCCCGCCAACGCGACGGTGAGCAGCGCCAGCGCGGACAGCAGCGCGATGACCGGGATGTGCCGGGCGGGGCCGGGCCGGTTCGGCGCGACCTTCTCGAGCATCTCGAGATTGCTGAAGCGCAGCGCGTGCCGCTGCTTGCGGCGCTGGACGAGGACGTAGCCGACGGCGAGCGCCGCGACGACGACGAGGAACAGCAGCCACCACGGTGACGAGAAGTCGGAGAAGCTCATCGGACCCCCTTGGCCGGCGCGCCGAAGCTGTGCCGGCGGGCGGCGACGAACCGGACGATGTCCTCGATCCAGTCCCGGTCGGTGCGCAGCGTCATCTGCGGGGCGCCGCAGCGCCGCAGGGCCTGCTGCACCTCGGTCCGGTGCTCGGCGGCGGCCGCGGCGTAGTCGGCACGCAACCGTTCGGTGGTGGTGAACTCGCGGGTGCGTCCGGTCTCCGGGTCGTGCAGCACCACGTCGCCCAGATCCGGGAGTTCGAGGTCGCGGGGGTCGAGTACCTCGACCGCGAGCAGGTCGTGCCGGCCGGACAGTGCGCGCAGGGAACGTTCCCAGTCGACCGGTCCGAGGAAGTCGCTGACGACGACGACCAGGCCGCGCCGCCGCTGGGGCCGGCGCAGCGCCTCGATCGCGCCGCGCAGGTCGCCGCGGGTGCCGTCCGGCGCGTGCGGGGTGGTCGCGATCGACCGCAGCATCGCCTGGGCGTGCAGGCGGCCGCCGCGCGCCGGGAACCGCGTGATTTCGTGCCCGGTGCTCACGACCGCGCCGATGCGGTTGCCGCCGCCGCTGGTCAGGTGCGCGACGGCCGCGGCCGCCGCGACCGCCAGATCGCGTTTCTCGCAGACGCCGGTGCCGAAATCGAGGCTGGCGGACAGGTCGACGGCCAGCCACGTCTCGAGTTCGCGGTCGGCGACGGACTGCCGCACGTGCGGATGCGTGGTCCGGGCGGTCACCGACCAGTCCATCTGCCGCACATCGTCGCCGGGCTGGTATTCGCGGGCGTCGCCCGGTTCGGACCCGGGTCCCGGGATCAGGCCGAGGTGATCACCGTGCAGCACGCCGTCGAGCCGGCGCCGCACGGTGAGCTCGAGGGTGCGCAGCGCCGCGGTCAGTGCGGGATCTCGCAGTTCGCCGGACCGGAACGTCGGCGGCGACCCGTGCGCGCGTGGGCTCACCGCTGCCCCGCACCCGCCTCGGGGCCGGCCGGGACACCCACGGCCGGTGCCGCCGGTGCGGGAGCCGGCGGGTTGGGCGCGTTGACCTGCGGTGCGACGTGCGGCAGGCCGACGGTCTGCAGGATCCGGTTGATGATCTGGTCGGCGGTGACCTCGTCGGCGAGCGCGTCGTACGACAGCACCAGTCGGTGGCGCAGCACGTCCGGGATGACGTCGAGCACGTCCTGCGGAACGACGTAGTCGCGGCCGCGGACCAGGGCCAGCGCCCGGGCCGCCGAGATGATGCCGAGGGTCGCGCGCGGCGAGGCCCCGTACGCGATCCAGCCGTCGACGTCGACGAGGCCGAGTTCGGCGGGGGCGCGGGTCGCGAAGATCACCCGCACCACGTAGTCGACGAGCGCGTGGTGCACGAACACCCGGCTGGCGACGTCCTGCAGGCGCAGCAGCTCGGCGTTGTCGAGGATCTGCTTCGGTTCGGGTGCGGACACACCCATGCGGTAGACGATCTCGCGTTCCTCCTCGACCGTCGGATAGTCGACGAGGACCTTGAACAGGAAGCGGTCGCGCTGCGCCTCGGGCAGCGGGTACACGCCTTCGTTCTCGATCGGGTTCTGTGTGGCCATCACCAGGAACGGTTCGGGCATGGGGAACGTCTTGCCGCCGATGGTGACGTGCCGCTCCGCCATCACCTCGAGCAGCGCGGACTGCACCTTGGCGGGCGCGCGGTTGATCTCGTCGGCGAGCAGGAAGTTCGCGACCACCGGCCCGAGCTCGGTGTCGAACTCCTCGCGGCCCTGCCGGTAGATGCGGGTACCGACGAGGTCGGTGGGCACCAGGTCGGGGGTGAACTGGACGCGGGAGAACGAGCCGCCCACCACCTTCGCGAACGTCTCCACGGCCAGGGTCTTCGCGACGCCGGGGACACCTTCCAGGAGCACGTGGCCCTTGGCGAGGACACCGACGAGCATTCTCTCGACGAGCCGGTCCTGGCCGACGATGACGCGCTTGACCTCGTAGATCGCTCTCTCGAGGAGCTGCGCGTCCGACACCTGGCCGGGTGTGGCGGGCGGTTTCGTCCCGTCCTTCGACAGGGCCGGAGCCGAACCCGGGCCCTGCGTGGTCGCACCCTGCTCGGTCGCGCCCTGGGTATTCGCGCCCTGGGCATTGCCCTGGGTATTCGTGCCCGACGTCCCACCCTCACGTGAGGTCACCAAGAATCCACCGCTTTCGCCTAGGTCGTTCCGCTGGAGATCACATTCGGGCACCACTATTCCAGGTGTGGCTGCCCGGCGCCGCCACCGTGCCCCGCGCATGCTGCCCTGCGCGGAGCGGCGATCGAGAAGTACCAGGTCAGGACGCTGTCACGACACCATCCGCACCACATACGGCGTCATTCCGGCCCAGCGAACCGGGGAGATCTTCACGTGCGAACCCGATTGCGGGGCCTCGAGCATCTGCCCGTCCCCGAGGTACAGCGCCACGTGCTGGCTCGCGTTGGGGCCGTAGAAGATCATGTCGCCGCGCTTCATCTCCGCCGACGGCACCTGCTTGCCTGCGGTGTACTGGTAGCCGGTGTAGTGCGGCAGGGAGATCCCGATGCCCGCGAACGCGTAGATCATCAGTCCGGAGCAGTCGAAGCCGACCTTGTTGTAGTCGCCGTAGCTGTCGGCGACGCCACCGTCGCGGATGCCGCGTGTGGGGCCGTTCTCGTCGCCGCCGCCCCACGCGTAGGGCACGCCGATCTGCGACATCGCGCGATCGATCACGGTTTCGACGGCGGCGGGGCCGGTGATCGTCGTCCGCGGGGTGGTGCGGGGCTTGGACTTCGGCGTCGACGGCGAGACGGAACTCTCGTCGATCGGGTCGCCGGGGTCCGGGTTGCCCCAGTCCCGGCCGCGGCTGCTCGGCTCCTCGGTGTCCTCCGTGTCCTCGGTGTCCGTGCTCTCCCCGGCGTCCGAGCTGTCTCCGGTGCCCGAGCCGTCCCCGGTGTCCGTGTCGTCCTCGGTCGAGGAACCTCCGGTCGAGGAACCTCCGGTCGACGAATCTCCGGTGGAGGAGTCCCCGGTCGACGAATCCCCCGACGAATCCGCGGTCGAGGTGTCGTCCTCGTCCTCGTCGTCCGGCAGCGGGGTTTCGGCGCCCGCCCAGTCGCCGGGGTCGACGCGATAACCGTCGATCTGGGTGTGCGGGCGTTGGCCGTTGGCGAGCTCGGCGGCGCGGGCGCGCGCCGCGGCATCCGCCGCGACCCGCTGCGCCGCCTCCACTGCCGCCTGCCGTGCCGCCTCCTCGGCGGCGGCGCGGGCGGCCTCCTCGGCCTGCCGCTGCCGGTCCCACGCCGCGTATTCGGCGCGCTGGTTCTCGAGCCCGGCGACGTTCTGCCGGGCCGCATCCAGTTCGGCCTGCGCCGCCGCACGCTCGATCTCGATCCGCTGCTTGTCCGCCGCCTGCTGGTCCAGTGCCGACCGGGCCTGCGCGATCGCGGCCTCGGCGTCGGCCTTGCGCTGTTCGGCCGCCTCGGCCGCCGCGTCGGCCTCCTGCTTGGCCGCCCGCGCACGGGAGTTGTTGTTCGCTTCCTCGGTGCGGGCACGTTCGAGCGCGTCGAGCACGGCATTGCGCCCCGCCGACAGCAGGCGCATCACCTGGGCACGATCGAGGAGCTCGTCCGGGCCCGCCGAACCGAGGAACGCGGACAGCGACGCGGCGTTGATGCCGCGGGTGTAGCTGCTCCGGGCGAACGCGTCGAAATCGCTCTGCGCCTGCTGGATCCGGATGCCGGCGTCGCGGAGCGCCTGCTGCGACTGCACGACGGCGTAGGCGGCCGCGTCGGCGGTATCCCGGGCGTTCTGCAGGTCCACCAGCGCGCGGTTGACGTTCTCGCGTTTGATCGCGACCTGGTTCTCCAGCTCGGCGAGCTGCTGATCGGCGGACGCGATGCGCACGATCAGCTCGCCGACGCGGCCGAGGCCCGTGTCGACGGCCGCTCCGGCGGCAGCGAGTGCGTCGTCGCTCGGGTTCGGAGGTGGTTCCGGGACCGCCCCCACCGAGGCCGCGGTCCCCACGAGCAGTGATGCGACAAGTCCGAGTGCGATCAACAGCCGGCGTCCGATGAACGGCCGTCCGGCCGACAGCCGCGATCCGGCCCACGGCCGTGGGCCGGTTCCCCCACCGCGACGATGCCGCCGCGACCCGAACCGTCGCGAATCCCCCCCGTGGAAACCGAAGCGCCTCACATCATTTCTCCCTCGGTGGTGTCGGGGACGAACCCGATCCGCCGCGCCGAGGGAAGGACTGCACGCTGCATCGGATCGCGCGCCGCGCGATCTGTCCGCAGAGCCGTTCCCGCCGTCGTGGACTGCGGTCCCACGACGGCAAGTGCGACACTCCTTCCCCAAGAGCGCCAAAGGCACCGTACGACACAAAGGGCTCATTTCGCGCGACAGTCACAGATAAAGCCGCAAAATTTTGTCCGTGTCGACGAAGCCGCGGCCCGGGTGAGGGCACGGAAAAACGGCCGCTCGGATGCGGAGCGGCCGGGTGAGGGGGTGTTCGCTACCGCGCGTCGGGTTCGACGAACGCGGCCTCGTCCTTGCGGCGGCGCACGGCCTTGGCGGCCGCGGTCGCGCCGGCGGCGGCCGCGACGAGGACGATCAGCACGACGGTCCAGGCGGTCCAGTCCGGACCGGGTTCGGTGATCGAGTCGACGAAGTTGCGGGTGGAGACGACCGGGTCGCCGGTGTACGTGCGGTCCTGTGCCGCCTCGAGGGTCACCCGATCGAGGCTGTCGCTGTAGGCGCCGACCCAGCCGGGGCTGAGCACGAGCACGGTGCCGCCCTGCTCGCTACCGACCTCGGTCGCGAGGTCGCGCAGTTGCGAATCGATCCGCGGGTCCCGGTCGACGACGATCACGCGCAGCTCGATGCCGTGGTCCTGGGCGCGTTCCACCTGCTCGACCAGGTCGTCGACGCGGTCGGACGGCGCGGAGACCCCGTCGTCGGCGAGGTCTGCCAGCACCTGCTCGAGCGTGACGCTCGGCGGGAGGTCCGTGGCCGATGGCACAGGAATACGTGGCAGTGGCGCAGACATCTCTCTCCGGTGGTGCGGGGACGGGACCGGCGGTCGGGTCCCGGTGAGTCGGGTGGACTCGCAGAACCCGCGCGCGGCGACATCCGCACCCTACGCGATCGTCGCGGACGGCCGGCCCGCACCGGCACCCGGGCGCGGTGCAGAACACAACCGAGGGTTGCGCCGCGCGCATTGCAGGACAAGCGTACTGTTAGACTCGGTGCGAGACGCCACGACACCACCACCCCCGCCCCCTGGGACCACGGTGCGGTTTCGTGTGCCTCGCTTCGGCCGTCGACACAGCCCCGTCGGCGGCGAGCCTCATCTACGAGTGGAGCTGACGTGAGCACCAGTATTGATTCGTTCGGCGCCAAAGGGACGCTGGAGGTCGGAGAGAACTCGTACGAGATCTTCCGCCTCTCCGCCGTTCCCGGCACCGAGAAGCTGCCCTACGCTTTGAAGGTTCTCGCGGAGAACCTGCTGCGCACCGAAGACGGTGCGAACATCACCGCTGACCACATCCGCGCCATCGCGAACTGGGATCCCTCGGCCGAGCCGAGCGTCGAGATCCAGTTCACCCCTGCCCGCGTGATCATGCAGGACTTCACCGGTGTGCCCTGTGTGGTCGACCTCGCCACCATGCGTGAGGCCGTCACCACGCTCGGCGGCGACCCGAACAAGGTCAACCCGCTGTCGCCGGCCGACATGGTCATCGACCATTCCGTCATCCTCGACTACTTCGGCACCGCCGACGCGCTCGAGCGCAACGTCGACCTCGAGTACCAGCGCAACGGCGAGCGCTACCAGTTCCTGCGCTGGGGCCAGGGCGCGTTCGACGACTTCAAGGTCGTCCCCCCGGGCATGGGCATCGTCCACCAGGTCAACATCGAGTACCTCGCGCCGACCGTCATGGTCCGCAACGGGCAGGCCTACCCCGACACCTGCGTCGGCACCGACTCGCACACCACGATGGTCAACGGCCTCGGCGTGCTGGGCTGGGGCGTCGGCGGCATCGAGGCCGAGGCCGCGATGCTCGGCCAGCCGGTCTCCATGCTCATCCCGCGCGTGGTCGGCTTCAAGCTCACCGGTGAGATCCAGCCCGGTGTGACCGCCACCGACGTCGTGCTCACCGTCACCGACATGCTCCGCAAGCACGGTGTGGTCGGCAAGTTCGTCGAGTTCTACGGCGCCGGCGTCGCCGAGGTGCCGCTCGCGAACCGCGCGACGCTGGGCAACATGAGCCCCGAGTTCGGTTCCACCGCCGCGATCTTCCCGATCGACGGCGAGACCATCAACTACCTGCGCCTCACCGGCCGCAGCGACGAGCAGCTCGCGCTCGTCGAGGCGTACGCCAAGGAACAGGGCATGTGGCACGACGCCGCGAACGAGCCGGCCTACTCCGAGTACCTGGAGCTGGACCTGTCGACGGTCGTCCCGTCGATCGCCGGCCCGAAGCGCCCGCAGGACCGCATCCTGCTGTCGGAGTCGAAGATCGCCTTCCGCAAGGACATCCACAACTACGTCGAGGAGCAGCTGCCGGCCGAGCACAGCAAGCTCGACGAGGCCGTCGAGGAGTCCTTCCCGGCGTCCGATCCGGCCGTCCTGTCCTTCGCCGACGACGACGCCGTCGTCGTCCACTCGGCCGCCAACGGCGCCCACGGCCGTCCGTCGAAGCCGGTCAAGGTCGTCTCCGAGGATCGCGGCGAGTTCATCCTCGACCACGGTGCCGTCGTGGTCGCGGGCATCACGTCCTGCACCAACACCTCGAACCCGTCGGTCATGCTGGGCGCTGCCCTCCTGGCCCGCAACGCGGTCGAGAAGGGCCTGTCCACCAAGCCGTGGGTCAAGACCAACATGGCTCCGGGCTCGCAGGTCGTCAACGACTACTACGAGAAGGCCGGCCTGTGGCCGTACCTCGAGAAGCTCGGCTTCTACCTCGGCGGTTTCGGCTGCACCACCTGCATCGGTAACACCGGCCCGCTGCCGGAGGAGATCTCCAAGGCCGTCAACGACAACGACCTGTCGGTGACCGCGGTGCTCTCGGGCAACCGCAACTTCGAGGGCCGCATCTCCCCCGACGTCAAGATGAACTACCTGGCGTCCCCGCCGCTGGTCATCGCGTACGCGCTCGCGGGCACGATGGACTTCGACTTCGAGCACGACGCGCTGGGCCAGGACCAGGACGGCAACGACGTGTTCCTGAAGGACATCTGGCCGTCCGCGCAGGAGATCGACGACACCATCAAGTCGGCGATCAGCCAGGACATGTTCCGCAAGTCCTACGCCGACGTGTTCAAGGGTGACAGCCGCTGGCAGAACCTGGAGACCCCCGAGGGCGACACGTTCGCGTGGAACCCGGACTCCACCTACGTCCGCAAGGCCCCGTACTTCGACGGCATGCCGCTCGAGGCACAGCCGGTCAAGGACATCAAGGGCGCCCGCGTTCTCGCGCTGCTCGGCGACTCGGTCACCACCGACCACATCAGCCCGGCCGGCCCGATCAAGCCCGGGACCCCGGCCGCGCAGTACCTGGATGCGCACGGCGTCGAGCGCAAGGACTACAACTCGCTCGGTTCGCGTCGTGGCAACCACGAGGTGATGGTCCGCGGCACGTTCGCGAACATCCGTCTGCAGAACCAGCTCCTGGACGGCGTCTCGGGCGGCTACACCCGCGACTTCACCCAGGAAGGCGCTCCGCAGTCGTTCATCTACGACGCGTCGCAGAACTACCAGCAGGCCGGCATCCCGCTGGTCGTCCTGGGCGGCAAGGAGTACGGCTCCGGTTCGTCGCGTGACTGGGCCGCCAAGGGCACCCGTCTGCTCGGCGTGAAGGCCGTCATCACCGAGTCGTTCGAGCGCATCCACCGCTCGAACCTCATCGGCATGGGCGTCATCCCGCTGCAGTTCCCCGCCGGCGAGTCCGCGAAGTCGCTGGGCCTGACGGGCACCGAGGTCTTCGACATCGAGGGCATCGAGAAGCTCAACGAGGGCGTCACCCCGGAGACGGTGAAGGTCACCGCGACCAAGGAGAACGGCGAGAAGGTCGTCTTCGACGCGGTCGTGCGCATCGACACCCCCGGCGAGGCGGACTACTACCGCAACGACGGCATCCTGCAGTACGTCCTGCGCAACATGATTCGGGGATAGAGACGGCTGTGCGGCTGCCTCGCCGTTCCGGTGGGGCAGCCGCCCATCCCGTGCGCGTCGCGCCGAGTGAGGCCCGGGTCGGCAGGCACCCGAACCCCAACCGCCCCCCCACCCGCCCGGCTTCGG